>JAEUMX010000013.1 GCA_016791285.1 Burkholderiales bacterium | reverse complement strand
CGCAGCACGCGTGCGCTCAGCCTGACCGAAGTGGGAGCCGCCGTGGCGGCACACTGCGGGCGCATCGTGGACGAGGCCGAACAGGCGGCGCAGGTGGCGAGCAGCCTGAGCGCCGAGCCGCGCGGGATGCTCAGGGTAAGCGCCTCGGTGGCCTTCGGCACGCTGCACGTGGCGCCCGCCCTGGCCGAGTTCCTCGCGCTCTACCCGGATCTCTCCCTCGATATGACGATCACCGACCGGCTGGTCGATCTGGCACAGGAAGGCTACGACGTGGCGGTCCGCGTCACGGGCGAGCCGCCGGGAAATCTGGTCGCGCGCCGGCTGGCGCCCGTGCGCCGCAAACTGTGCGCGACACCGGAGTACTTCCGGCGGCGCGGCACACCACGAACGCCGGAGGAGCTGGTGCGCCACAACTGTCTCAACTACACGCGCTCGGGCGAGAAGGGCCACTGGCGCTTCACCGGGCCGGGCGGCGAGATAGCCGTGCCGGTAAGCGGGCCGCTGCACATCGACGACGACGAGGCGCTCTCACAGGCCGTGCTCGGCGGTCTGGGCATCGCCCTCCTGCCCACATTCATCGTCGGTAAGGATCTGCAGGACGGGCGGCTGCACGCCGCCCTCTCCGAGTACATTCCGGTGCAGCAGCACGTGTACGCCCTGTACCTGCCGACGCGACACCTGCCGCCGAAGGTGCGCGCCTTCATCGACTTCCTGCTGGCGCGCTTCGGTCCCGACCCTTACTGGGACGGCAGCGGGCTGCGCTAGCACGGGAGCGTGCCGGTCCCGCCGCCGGATGAAACAAAGCGAAAGAAAACGCAACCTCGCTGAGAAGCAAACCCGTGCTTTGAACGGCACCATGAGGTCCGTGTTCAACCCTGAAAGGAAAACCCCATGAGAACCAATCTCAAGCGAATCATCATCGGCCTGACCGGCGCCACCCTGTTGCTCGGTGGCCTGACGGCCTGCGGCACGCGCGGGCCGGGCGGCTGGAACGCGGAACGCGCCGCCGAGATGCGCGGCAAGATGGTCGAACGCATCAGCGACAAACTCGACCTGAATACCGAGCAGAAGGGCAAGCTGGAGACCCTGGCCGGCGAACTCGAAGCGCAGCGCAAAGCCTTGCGCGGCGAAGGCGCCAGTCCGCGCGACGACTTCAAGGCCCTGATCGCCGGCGACAGGTTCGACCGCAACAAGGCGCAGGCGCTGCTGGAGCAGAAGACCACCGCCGTGCAGCAGCAAGCGCCCAAGGTGCTGACCGCGATGGCCGATTTTTACGACAGTCTGACCCCGGCGCAGCAGCAACAGGTGCGCGAGCGGCTGGAAAAGCGCCGCGGCGGATGGGGAATGGGCCGGCACGGCTTCTGAACCGTCCCGTCGCAGGCCGTCCATGCTGCGCATTCTGCTGATCGACGACGACGAGCAGCTCGGGCCGCCGCTGGCGGCCTACTTCCAGCGCTTCGAGTTGCAGCTGGTACAGGCTGCCACGCCCAGTGACGGGCTGGCGCGCCTGCGCGAGGGCGGGTTCGATGCGGTCATCCTGGACATCATGCTGCCCGAGATGGACGGCTTCGAGCTGTGCCGCACGATCCGCCGCGACAGCGATGTTCCCATCGTCATGCTGACGGCGCGGGGCGAAGTGATGGATCGTGTGGTGGGGCTGGAGCTGGGAGCTGACGACTATCTGCCCAAACCCTTCGAGCCGCGCGAACTGGTAGCACGAGTGCAGACCGTCCTGCGGCGGCTCAGGCCGTCGCGCCCCGTTGAAACGGCTGTTGCCGGGGACGACGTTCCTGCGACACTGGAGTTCGAGGGGCTGTCGATCGATATCGCCCGCCGCAGCGTGTCTCGCCTCGGCAACGAGGTGGAGCTTACCGGCACCGAGTACGAACTGCTGGTGATGCTCGCACGCGAGCCGGGCCGTGTGTTCAGTCGAGACGACATTCTGAACCGTCTGCGCGGCCAGGAGACCGAGCTCTACACCCGCGCGGTGGACATCGTGGTCAGCCGTCTGCGCAAGAAGCTCGAACCGCTGGACTGCATCAAGACCTTGCGCAACGCGGGCTACACGCTGGCGCTGCGCAGACTGGCACCTGCGTGAGCGCCCCCGCACGGCCGCCCGCAGGGGGCGCTCGCACTCCCCTGGGGAGGATGTCGCGCAGCGACGGGAGGGTGGTCCAGTGAGCGCCGGCCTCGCCCTCGCGGCGCGCCTGCGGCAAGCCCGGCGACGCATCACACATTCGATCAAGCTGCGCATGGTGCTGGTGTTCCTGCTGCTCGCCACCGCGCTGACCATGGTGTTCCTGATCGGCGCCCAGCGGGCGTTTTCCGTGGGGTGGCGTGGCGCAGCGCGCCCGCTGCTCACCGATTACGTGGACCGTCTGGCCGCCAACATCGCCGGCGACGGCCCACCCAGCGTGGCGCGCGCGCAAGCGCTGGTCGAGCGCCTGCCCCTGACGGTGCGCATCAACGGCCCGTCGATCAACTGGTCCTCGCATCCCGACCGGAAGTTGTCGAGGTGGACTCGCAGCCAGGCGGACGGAGATCCGGGCGGTCATGGGCCGGACTGGGCGCATCTCCTCCAGCGCACCACCGCCGATGGCCACACTCTGGCCTTCGACATCGACGCAGACGCCGTCGAACGCCGCCCGCAGCGGCTCGGCTACGTGCTGGCCGCGCTATTGCTGCTGACCCTGATGGCCTGGCTGTACGTACGCCATCTGCTCAAGCCGCTGGATGCCATCGGCGCCGGCGCCCGGCGCTTCGGCGCGGGTGACTTCTCCCGCCCCATCGCTGCCCCCCGCGCAGGCGGTTCCGGCGAGTTGGGCGAACTGGCCGCCACCCTCAACACCATGGGGCAGGACATCCACCAGATGCTCGACGCCAAGCGCGCTCTGCTGCTGGCCATCAGTCACGAACTGCGCAGCCCGCTGACCCGGGCTCGCCTCAACGCCGAACTGCTGCCCGAAACGGTCGAGGTGCGCCCGCAGCGCGACGCCTTGCTGCGCGACCTTCAGGAAATGGCCATGCTGATCAGCGGCCTGCTGGAAAGCGAACGCCTGGCCGGGCGGCACGTGGCCCTGCAGCGCGAACCGGTTGACCTGGCTGCCCTGGCCCGCGCCGTGGCGCAGGAACTGGCCGTGAGGCACGCGGCGGCCGCGCAGGTGCACATCCAGGCCGATGCGGATCTGCCGCAACCGGAATTGGACTTAAGCCGCATGCGCCTGCTGCTGCGCAATCTGCTGGACAACGCGCTGCGCCACGGCGCAACGGCGGACCGCCCGCCCGAAGTGCATCTCCGGCGGACAAGCGACGGCGGCATGGCGATCGAAGTGCGCGACCACGGCCCAGGTGTCCCCGAGTCGCAACTGCCGCAGCTCGCCCAGGCGTTCTACCGCCCGGACAGCGCACGCACACGTGCGGCCGGCGGCGTGGGCCTGGGGTTGTATCTGTGCCGCCTGATCGTGCAGGCGCATGGCGGCGCATTCGAGGTGCGCAACGCCAAGCCTGGTCTGTCCATTCTCGTTACGCTGCCGTCCTGTTTCGCCGCGCCGGAATGACCCGCCTGGGAAATGTCCTGGGGCAAGCCTCAGCGTCCCAGGCGTTCGCGAAGAAACTCGATGAAGCGTTGCGTCTTCGCCGGTAGCAAGCGTGTTTCAGTGATCGCATAGACAGGCGCGGGATCGCCTCGCCATTGGCGCAGGATCTGGCGCAATTTTCCGCTGGCCAGGTCGTCGGCCACCAGCTGCTCGGGCATCAGGACGATGCCCATGCCGAGGGTGGCCAGCGCACGAATCATCCCCATGCTGTTGAGCGTGAACCGGCCGCCGCCCAATGCAACCGGGGTGGTCGCCGTTCCGTCGTGCAGCGCCCACGATGTCGCCTTCAGGATGCCGAGGCACTCGTGCCGCTCCAGCTCGACAGGCGTCATGGGCTCGCCCATGCGTTCCAGATAGCGGGGCGAGGCATAGAGATGGGTCGGCAGCTCCGCCAGCAGACGCGCGATCAACTGCGAGTTCTCTGGCCTGCCCGTTCGTATCGCCACGTCAAAGGGCTCGCTGACCAGGTCGACTCGCCTGGGCGTGAGATCGAAGTCGAAGCTGATGCCCGGATAGAGGCTGGCGAACTCGACCACCAGCGGCGCCAGGTAGGTCACGGCAAAGTCGACAGGAAATGAGGCGCGCAACACACCACTGGGCTGCGCGAGCATTTCGCCGAGCTGCTCGTGCGCCAGGCGGGCCTCATCGACGATGCGTTTGCAACGCTCGAAGTAAATCTGTCCAGCCTCGGTCAGCTCGACCTTGCGCGTCGTGCGGTGCAGCAGGCGCAGGCCGATGGCTTTTTCCAATGCGCTGATGCGGCGCGACAGCGTAGGGTTCGGCATCCCGATCGCTTCGGCCGCCCGCCGAAAGCTCTTGGCCTTGGCGACCTCCACGAACAGGGCGATGTCATTGAGTTCGGGCTCCATTGTTTCACCAAGGCAGCAGTCATCTGCAAAGTAGCATATTTATCTCAGAATCAATAAGAGCGATGATCCCGTCAAGACAATTTCGAGGACATCATCGTGAATGACTCTAAGCAGTTTCCTGCGGCAATCCCTCGTGCACACCCTGAAGCGGAGCCTTGGACTGGACCATGAAGACGAACGGAAAGATCACTTGGCAGCGCGTTTCGGTGAACGACCTCGATCTCTCCGAGTGGAGGGTCGCCGTCGTCGGCGGCACGGCTGGCATCGGGCGGGCCATCAGCAAGAGCCTCGCTGCGAGAGGTGCGAAGGTCATCGTCGTCGGCAGGACCTTCCGCGACGATGGCGTGGCCAACATCACGTTCAGGAAGGCGGATCTGAGCCTGATGCGCGAGGCGGCGCGCATCGGCAAGGAACTGCCGGCCGAGCAGCTCGACCTCGTCGTGTTCACGACGGGCATCATGCCCGCGCCGCAGCGCGAGGAGACCTCCGAAGGCATCGAGCGCGAGGTGGCGGTCAGCTACCTGAGCCGCCTCGTCATCCTGCGCGAGCTAGCGCCTCGGCTCGGCAAGGACCGCACGGCCGAACGCGCGAGACTGAAGCCGCGGGTGTTCGTCATGGGCATGCCCGGTACCAACCAGGCCGGCTCGGCCGACGATCTGAACGCCGAGCGCTCCTATGCGCCGATGCGCGTGCACACGAACACGGTCGCGGGCAACGAGATGCTCGTGATCGACGGGGCGACGCGCTATGCGCACGCGACGCTCTTCGGCCTGAGCCCGGGCATTATCAGGACCGGGATTCGCGACAGCTTCTTCGGCAAGGGATCGCTCAAGTCGAAGATCGTCGAAGGGCTCATTGGTCTTTTCACGCCGACGCCCGAGCAGTACGCCGAGCGTATCGTGCCACTGCTCGTCTCGTCCGATCTCGAGGGTCACAGCGGCGCGATGTTCAACCGCAAGGGCGACTCGGTTCCACCGACCGCGCGGCTCGTTGACCCGAGCTACCGCACGCGGTTCCTCGCGGCATCGGACGCGCTGGTTGCGCGCGCGCAGCGCTGAACCCAACCCTGCATCAGCGGATTTCAACCACAGGAATCGTCATGAAGTTCTTCCAGGTTCTCGCATCGGTCGCGGCCATCGCCACGGCCATCGCCGCGGCCCCTGTGCACAGTGAAACGCCTGACAGCAGCCTTGCGACACGGCAGCCGATTCTGGGAAGTCGCTTCGTGCCGGTCATCGAGCGTGACGGACTGTCGTTTCGCGACCTGGACCGCGACGGCAAGCTCAGCCCGTTCGAAGACTGGCGTTTGGCGCCGGCTATCCGGGCGGACGATCTCGTCAGGCGCATGACCCTGGCCGAGAAGGCCGGCACGATGATGCATGGATCGCTGCCCGGTGCAGGTGGCAGTTTTATTTTCGCCGAAGCCTATGACATCGAGGGCACGCGCGCCTACATCGCTGACAAGCACATCACGAGCCTCGTGACATCCCTTGGCGTCAGCCCCCGGACGATGGCGCTGGAGAACAACAAGGTGCAGGAACTGGCCGAACAGACGCAGCTGGCCATTCCGCTGACCATCAGCACCGACCCGAGAAACCACTTCCACTTCGTGCCAGGAGCCTCGCACCGGTCGAGCGGCTATTCGCAGTGGCCGGAGCCGCTGGGTTTCGGCGCGCTGGGCGATGTCGAGCTGATGAAGCGTTTCGCGCAAGTCGCGCGCATGGAGTATCGCGCCACAGGCATACACCAGGCGCTGTCGCCACAGGCCGATCTGTTCACGGAACCGCGCTGGGCGCGGGGCACGGGCACCTTCGGTTCCGATCCGGCCATGGTGCGCGAGCTGGTGCAGGCCTACGTCGAAGGTTTTCAGGGCGGCGACGACGGATTGCAGGCCGACGGCGTGTTGTCGGTGGTCAAGCACTGGGTCGCCTACGGCGCCACGCCCGAGGGATGGGATGGGCACAACTACTACGGCCGCTTCGCCAAGATCGACGACCAAAGCCTGCAAGCCCACGCGATGGCATTCGACGGCGCCTTCCGCGTCAAGGTGGGGGCCGTCATGCCGGCCTATTCGATCGTGCAGGGCACGACGGTCGCGGGCAAGGCACTCGAGCCGGTCGGCGCGGGGTTCAGCACACAGTTGCTGCAGGACAAGCTGCGCCGCGAAGAAGGCTTCAAGGGCATCGTGCTGTCGGATTGGGCCATCACCCTGGACTGCAGCGCGCAGTGCATGCACCCGACGAAGCCGCAAGGCCCGTCCGAGCTTGCCATGCCCTGGGGCGTGGAGGACCTCACCATGCTGGAACGCGTCGCGAAGGGGGTCCATGCGGGAATCGACCAGTTTGGCGGGGTGACCCAGACCGAGCTCGTCGTGCAGGCAGTGAACAAGGGTCTGGTGCAGGAGTCGGCGGTGGATGCGGCTGCGGTGCGCATCCTGATTCCGAAATTCCAGATGGGGCTGTTCGAGAATCCCTACGTCGATGCCGAGGCTGCGCAGCGCCTCGTCGGCTCCGCCGCGATCTCACAGGAAGCGCACGAGGCGCAGGCGGCTGCGCAGGTCCTGTTGAAGAACGATGGCATCTTCCCGCTCGAGGCCGGAACGCGCGTCTGGCTGAAGGACATCGATGCCGATGCCGCGCGTTCGCGCGCTCTGGTGGTGGTCGAGCGGCCTGAAGACGCGGATGTCGCCCTGGTCCGTCTGAGCACGCCCTTCGAGCAGCTTCACCCGCTTTACTTCTTCGGCGGCCGCTACCACGAGGGGCGGCTCGACTTCCGGCCGGGCGAAGCGGGGCATGATCTCGTCAGCCAACTTGGCGGCAAGACCAAAGTGGCGGTTGCGCTGTTCGCCGACCGCCCTGCCGTGCTTGGCCCGGTGGATGGAATGGCAAGCGCGATCATGGTGAATTTCGGCGTGTCCGACGCGGCGCTGCTGGACGTCGTGACCGGCAAACTGGTTGCACGAGGACGCCTGCCGTTCGAGTTTCCATCGAGCATGGAGGCGGTTGCAGCACAGGATCCGGCAGTTGCCGACGACTCGCGCGGACCGCTCTACCGCCGCGGAGCCGGCCGCGACACAACATCAAGCAAGGATTCAGCACGCTGATGCACCTGGTCGAAAACGCCGGTGGGCGATTTTGGTACTGGGCGCTTTTTCATCATGAACCATCCCGGGAGCTGTCGGTTCGCTCAACAACAGAGAGGCTAAATCATGCAGAAAACATTGGCTGGCAAAGTCGTCCTCATCACCGGCGGCTCACGCGGCCTTGGTGCCGCGCTGGCACAAGCGTTCGCCGATCGTGGCGCAGACGTGGCAATCAGTTACGCGGCCTCGGCCGAGAAGGCGGCGGCCGTCGTGCAGAAGCTCAAAGCCAAGGGCGTACGTGCGATGGCAATCCAGAGCGACCAGGCCGACCTTGCTTCCGCCAGGCCTCTGGTCGACAAGGTGATTGCGGAACTCGGCAAGCTCGACATCCTCGTGAACAATGCCGGCGTCGCGATCCAGGGTCAGTTGGTCGACGACCCCGGTCTCGATGAAGCGAAGTACAACCGACAGTGGCAGGTCAACGTCATGGGGTCGATCGCCAACACGCGCGCGGCAGCCCCCAGGCTGACGGATGGCGGCCGGATCATCTTCATCGGCTCTCGCCTCGGCACCCACGTACCCTTCCCGGGGATCGCCGACTACGCCGGAACGAAGGCGGCGCTCATCGGATACGCGAAGGGCGTTGCGCGCGACCTCGGCCCTCGCAACATCACGGTGAACGTCGTCCAGCCGGGCATCATGCCCACGGACATGGCCGCGGAAGCGGCCGGCGAGATTCCGAAACATGGTGCCATGCTGGCGCAGCTTCCGATCCGCCGCATTGCCACCCTGGAGGAGGTGGCCGACACGGTCTGCTTCCTCGCTGGGCCATCTGCGGGCTACATCACCGGCGAGGCCCTGAGTATTTCCGGCGGTGCCGCAATCTGAGCAGTAAAGACCCAACCGTCAACGATCCATCTCCGACAAGCTGCTAGAAAGCCGGTCAGGTGGCGAAAGATTGCACGCGCGCGTCGAACCTCATGCCGAGCCGGCGCTTGATCCGGACGCGCTGCGCCAGGCGACGCCCCACCGTGTGCCCTGCCCGCTCCGCCGCGGAGCTTATGACCGCGTAGAGATCGGCTCCCAGGTCGTGGATCACCAGCACGTGCAGTTTCGGCAGCCGCACCATCACGCGACAAGACTTGCCGGGGCCGCCGCGCGGACCGTTCACGTCTCCCAGCTCCACCTCGACCCGATCGACCCACATGCGATACGAGCGCAGCGCGTACTCGATGCGCCGGACGACGTGCTCTCGCAGTCCCTCGGTCAGTGAGAAACGGCGCGCGTGAATCTCGATCTTCATCGGTATACCTCCATCTTTCCGTGGACCAGCAATCCGAACGGCTAGGCAGCCGCGCCGCCGTCGTGCAATTGCGCTTCCGGCTGAGAGATCACCGCCTCCACGCGCAGCCGCCGCGTGCCGCCGGGAAAATTCCACTCGATCGCCTGGCCCACCGCGAGCCCGACCAGCGCGGCACCAACCGGCGCGAGCACCGAGATCTTGCCGTGGGCGACGTCGGCCTCGGGTGGATAGACGATCTGGATCTCGCGCCTGTGGCCGCTCGTCTCGTCCAGGTAGCGCACCCGGGAATGCATCGTGACCACCTCGCGGGGCACGGCGGCTGGCGACACCACGACCGCCCGCTCCAGTTCCGCGCGCAGCTCCGGATCCGGCTGCAACGCCATGAGCCGGACGAAGTCGTTGTCGGTCAGGATCAGATTCTCCAGATTCATTCGCCCATCCTCCGATGACAAAGCCGCGCCCGTGCAGTCGAGCGCGTTGATGTACATGCCGAGCATCCTAAGCCCCAGCGGCGGGCGCGATAAGTCGGGCGCGGCGAATAGGGGTGTTGCTCGGCGGGATACAATGCTCCGATCAGTCCGAAGTCATATGTGCCGCCGCGGCGGCCAGCCAGCCGTCGAGCTCGAAGTCGCTGCTGACCGAGCCGTCGGGGTTCCACAGCAGCAGGTCGGTGGCGGTCGGCGTTTCACCCGCCGGGGCGCGCGGGATCGCACCCGGCGCGAGCCGCCCTGCCCCGCCGCCCTCCGCCAGGCGTCTGATCGACGCCACGAATTCGTGCCCCACCAGCGGGATCTGCGTGTTGAGCACGCCGAGGCGGTCGGCGGCAAGCTGCACGCGAAGCGCGCTCACGACCGTGCCGCGCCCGAACAGGTTGGCCTCGTCGAACACCGCCACCGCCAGGGATGAGTCGAAAGACAGCCCGCGCCGCCAGAGGTGCGTGTTGCCGACCAGCGCCCACACGTCGTCGATCACGACCACGGTGGAGGCCAGGCGCACGTGCGAGAACGGTCCGGCGCCGGGCGAGAACACCGCCACGCGGTCGCCCCCGGCATCGAGCAGTCGCGGGAGCGCCTGGTGCCAGCGGTCGTTGCGCACCCAGGCAAGCGGAGGGGGCGTGCCGGGCAGCAGTTCGCGCGGCATACACAGCGCCACGTGCAGACCCGGGCGTGCGCCAAGGCGCGCGATCAGCGTGTCGAGCCAGGTGAGATTCGCCCCGTCGGCATCGATCGCCTCGCCGTCGATCGCCGGGGTCTCGATGTAGATCAGCCGCTCGGCGCGCCCGATCGCTGCGTCGAGGGCGAACAGCGCCTCCTGCCTGCCGAGTGCGTTGAGGATGCGGCGGCAGACCGCCCGCATCGCGGCGTTGATGTTCCCGATGCTGCCGATCGGGGGCAGATTGGGAATCACTGCCGCGATCGCATCGTAGGCATCGAACATCGATCGATCGCCGAGATCGAGCCACTCGTACATCAGGGGCTCGCCTTCCACCCCCCGCGCCACCGTCTTCAGCACCGCCGCCCACTGCGCGGGCGCATTGATCAGCTGCGCCGGCAGCGCGTTGCTGCCCGCGTCGTTGATCAAGTCGTCGGTGGCGGGAAACAGCCGGTCGCGCATGAAGTCGGCGATGTCGGTGATCGCCCCGCCGGTGATCCGCACGCCCGCGCCGTGCACTTCCTTGCCGCCGGGTGCTGTCGGGTTGCCCGCTTGCGCCGGTGTGAGCTCATGCCACGTCGCGAGCGCGGGCGCGCTGCCGACGACCGCGATGTTCACCGCGCCCGCGGCCGAGCCGGCGTTGCGCAAGCCCACGAGCTCCAGCCGTTCCTGGGAAGGCAGCGGCGCGCCGGCGGTGCCGAGGCTCAGGATGCCGTTGCGCGGCTGAATGCGAATCTGCGGGGTGAAGCCAGTCACGTTGGCCGTGTCGTTGGGATTGGT
>JAEUMX010000008.1 GCA_016791285.1 Burkholderiales bacterium | reverse complement strand
GGTTCGACCGAGTACCTTCTCGCGCAACCAGACGTACACGTTTTTCGCACTGAAGCCCGTTTTCGGGAGGCAAGGGGCGGTACGGATTGGCTCAACGCCCTACTGAGGGAGTTCGGGAATGGTTTGTGGTGCGTTACCGTGGACGTGGACGAACTGCTGTGGTTTCCGGGCAGCGAGAAGACGGGCCTGCGCACGCTCACGGCGCACTTCGATTCTCACGGCTACCAAGCCCTGGCTTGCCTCCTCTTGGACCTCTACCCAGGAGGACCTTTGAGCGCATGCAACTACGCGCCGGAGCAGGATCTCGTAGCGACTGCTCCTTACTTTGACATCGGCCCGTATTTTCAGACGAAGCCCGTAGCGGGGCGCTCACCCGCATACGGTACGTTCGGCGGCGTGAGAGGACGGGTCTTTTATCCAGAAGCAAGGTCTAAACCCCTTTCCTGGAGACTCCGGTTTGCACTGTTTACCTGGATCCCGGGTAAGATACCCCTCGTGCGAAACTGGAAGTTTCTGCGAAAGCGTCGACCTGTCGTTTCGCCCATCCTGACGAAAGTGCCCCTGGTGCGATGGGATCAGGATTCGAAATATCTGGACGTGAATCATTTCGTTTCACCAAAAGTGATGGCGCCCGAGTCGGGTGTACTTCTCCATTTCAAATTTCTGCAGGATTTCCACGAAAGGGCAGTGCAGGAGATCGCGCGCGGCGAATACTTCGGCGGTGCGTCGGAGTATCGGCGCTATTGCGACAAACTCAAATCTGACCCGAATCTTAGCTTTATGTACGAAAGCTCAACCAGGCTGGAAAGCACTGCCCAGCTGGTGAGCCTGGGGCTCATGCGGGACACGGACGCGTGGGTGCACGCGCGGTCCCACGCCGACACGCCTAGTGCTGGCGTGGGTAGGTAGCACGGAGAGGCGGTCTGAATGAGCGCACTGCCCGAAGAGGTAAGGTCCACTCGCGAAGTCGCGGGTGCGTCGCGCAAGAAAGTGTTGACTGCATGCCCGAGCAAGAGCGAGCGGCCGACCTGCGTGGTCGTCACCTGGTTCCACCAGAATCAGCCTGGCTTTCTCGATTTCTCCTACCGCATCCGTGCCCTGTCCAAGCACTTTGCAGTAACTGTCGTGTCCAGGGCGCCGCTCACACAGGACGAGTTGATGGTGTCGGAGACCGACTACTTCGTCATACAGACGAGTGACTCCTCGAAGCGCTCGCTGGCCCGGTACATTTTCCGCGTTGCCCGGTACGTGCGGCGGTTGCGTCCCAGCGTCGTAGTTCATCTAGGTTCTCACACAGCTGCGACCGTGCTGCTTACTCCCGATCAGAACAGCGCTGTCTACTGGAACGAGCACCCGGCGCACTATCTGCTGCACTGGCCATGGTGGACACACCCGCTCAAGGCGCTGACGAACGTCGTCCTGCGCAACGTCACGTATCGCGGAGCGGTCCGGGCGCGTGTGGCAATGCCGATTGGGGAGGCGCACTACTTGGATCTCTTGGCACATGGGGCGTCCCCAGATCGCCTTCGCCTCATCTACATGGGGGTGGACGGCGGCTTTCGCTGTTCCGCGCGAAGCTCGGCCGATTCCATCGCGACTTCGCGGAAGCCGTTTCGCCTCGTTTACACTGGCACCGTTGCGCGGGAGCGCGGTCGAGACATCATGCTGGAGGGACTGGCTCTCGCCAACCGCGGTGAGGTACGGGCTCGTCTCACGATCATTGGAGCTTCGGCCGAGCAGGCTTCGTACTGCCAGGAACGTGGCAACGAGCTCGGCATCGGAGATTGTCTCGAGATACTGCCGCGGGTATCCGGGCATCTCATTCCGCCGCTATTGGCGCAGGCCGATCTCGGCATCTGCATCTGGGAAGACCGGGTCTATTGGCGGTTCAATCCACCGACCAAGCTGTTCGAGTACCTGGTAGCCGGGCTGCCGGTGCTGGCGAGTAACATCCGCACCCACACGCAGTACATCACCGACTGGGAGAACGGTCGAATATTCGAGTATTCCGCATCCTCTCTTGCGGAGCGCATCGTCGAACTCTATGAGCGAAGTTCAGAACTGCCTGTGCTGAAGCGAAATGCTGCGGCAAGTGGCGAGAAGTATCTCTGGGAGCGTATCGAACCGGAGTTCCTTCGTGCCGTGAGCATTGCCTGATTCCAGCAGTTCCACGATCCACTTCAGCCATCCTTCAGACTTTAGCCCCATGCGCCTCCTGATCAGCATCCCGGATGGCTATCCGACGTTTCGCGCCGACGTGGTGACCCTGTTTGGAAAGTATCTCCCACGCCATGGGATTACCAGCGACCTGATCGCACATCGGACCGGGCCCAGTTCGGAAGAACCGCCGAAGTGGGGCGGTGGTGATGTGTTCGTCTGTTCGCGTGCCTCCGACAGGATCAGAAAGCACCTGACGCTCTTCCGGTTTGTGGCCCGTCATCTGCTGCGGGCACGCAAGGAGCGGTACGACGCCATTCAGGTTCGTGACTCGGTCTTTACCGCACTCGTGGGTCTATGGGTGGCGCGGCGTGAAGGCATCCCGTTCTACTACTGGATGTCGTACCCCATGTACGAGTCCAAGATCGAACGACTGAAGACGCAAGGATTGTCCATGGGGCTCACGCGTTGGGTCGGCGTGGCGGTACTGGGATACGTCGGGAAGTGGTTACTCTACCGGCATGTTCTGCGCGCGAGCGATCACGTCTTCGTGCAGAGCGAGAAGATGCTGGACGATGTCGCATATCAGGGGATCCCCACGTCAAAGATGACCCCGGTGCTCATGGGAGCCGACCTCGAAGATGTGAGCGTGTCGCGAATAGAGTCGACCATGGACCATCGGTTCAAAGGGCGACGCGTGATTGTCTATCTCGGCACCCTGCAACGCATCCGTCGGATCGATTTCCTGTTCGAGGTTCTGGCGCGCGTGAAGGAGGAAGTGCCGGAGGTCGTCCTAGTGCTCGCCGGTGACTCGGTCGAACCTTCTGATGTCGCGTGGCTGCGGCAACGCGCTGAGGAAACAGGGGTAGCGGAGGACGTCGTCTGGACCGGATGGCTGCCCAAGGAGGAGGGGTGGCGTTATGTTCGCGCGAGCGAAGTTGCCCTCTCGCCCTTTCGGCCCAGCTTCGAGCTAGACAGTTGTTCGCCGACAAAGGCAGTCGAGTATCTTGCGCTGGGCGTGCCCACTGTCGGGAACGACCAGCCGGACCAAGCGCGGGTATTACGAGATAGCGGCGCGGGACACTGCGTGCCTTACTCGGTGGAGGCGTTTGCCGATGCAGTCGTCCATTTGCTCAGGAAACCTGAAATTGCCCAGGAGATGGGGGCCCGCGGACCCTCCTACGTGGCCGCAAATCGAAGCTATGAGATCATCGGGCGGGAGCTCGCCAGGACCTATGTGCAGTTGCGCGACCCCCGGATCGCTGTACGCGACGAAGGAAAATCGTCGCTGACCCAGCCTTGAGGGGATGCTAATGTTCCTGCAAATCGTTGAATGTTGATAGAGGGTCTCCGTTTCATGTTCAGGTCATTGCGGGAAGGACATGGGTGCATGGGCAAGCGCTGCCGGGGTGTAGGGAGCAAGTAATCTGTCTTGCCCCAGGAGATCCGGAAGATGCGTTTCGAAGGAGGCGTACGAGGGTTGGCAGGAGGGGCGGCTGAGGCAGGTGGAAGCGGCCAGTCTGCTGGGGGTGAGCGAGCGGACGTTTCGCCGCTACGTGGGGCGCTACGACGAGGAGGGGCTGGACGGGTCAAGCTGACGTACCGGCGTCTCGTGCGCGTGCAGCACCGCGCGCTCACGCAATAGGGCTATCAGGCGCTCGCCCAGAGGCTGCAACGCGACGCCGATTCGCCCCACCTGCGTATTCCGGACCAACGTGACCGAGGTTTCCGAAGCAACGTGACCGACGATTCCGATCGAACGTGACCGCACTTTCCGAAGCAACGTGACCGGTGATTCCGATCGAACGTGACCGATTTTGGGGTTTGTGCGGAAATCGCGGTCACGGTGCGGAATCGTCGGTCACGATGAAACGGAATCGAGTTGCGGGTTGGCGCTGGACTTCAATGGCACGGTTTACCCTCCCCGATTTCTTGGGGAAGTGGAATGCCTGCCAACAGGAAGACCATGCGCAAGATCAAGGAAGTGCTCCGCCTCAAGTTCGAGGCCGATCTCAGTCACGAGCGGATCGCCGCCGCCACCGGTGTGTCCAAGGGGGCGGTCACCAAGTACCTGTACCGGCTCGGATTGTCTGGACACGGTTTTGCAGCTCAGGCTGCCTCTGGCATGGCATAAGCCTGACGGGCTTCGAGGGGCGACATGAAGCCCAGTTTTTCGAGACGCCAATGACGATTGTAGCGATCTTTGAACTCGG
>JAEUMX010000326.1 GCA_016791285.1 Burkholderiales bacterium | reverse complement strand
GGATCCATCATGACTGCCACCTACGAAGATATTCTGTACGACATCACCGCCGGTGTCGCCACCATCACCATCAATCGCCCGGACAAGTACAACGCGTTCCGCGCCCAGACCTGCGAGGAGCTGATCGACGCTTTCCAGCGCGCGGGCTGGGATCGCGCGGTCGGCGTCATCGTTCTCACGGGGGCGGGCGAGCGCGCCTTCTGCACCGGAGGGGACCAGTCGGCGCATGCCGGCCATTATGACGGACGCGGCGTGATCGGTCTGCCACTGGAGGAACTGCAGGCGGTGATCCGCGATGTGCCGAAACCGGTCATTGCCAAGGTTCGCGGCTACGCCATCGGCGGTGGACATGTGCTGGCCCTGCTGTGCGACCTCACGCTTGCCGCGCAATCGGCCCGCTTCGGCCAGGTCGGGCCGAAGGTCGGTTCGGTCGACCCCGGTTTTGGCACCGCCTACATGGCGCGCGTGATCGGCGAGAAACGCGCGCGCGAGGTCTGGTATCTATGCCGGCAGTATTCAGCGGCCGAAGCGGTGCAGATGGGGCTCGCGAACAAGGCCGTGCCCGACGCCGAGCTGGACGCCGAGGTCGCACGCTGGTGCGCCGAGATCCTGGAGAAGAGTCCGACCGCACTCGCGCTCGCCAAGCGCTCGTTCAATGCCGACAGCGCGCACATCGCGGGGATATCGGCGTTCGGGTTGCAGGCGGTCGGCCTGTTCTACGGCACGGAGGAATCGAAGGAGGGCGTGCGCGCCTTCCAGGAAAAGCGCAAACCGAGGTTCCGGAAGCCTTGACCGGGCCTGCCGAGCGGGAGCCTGCCCCTTTTCCGAGACCCAGTCCCTTGGGAGAACGCGGTTGCATGTGCTAGTGTGAAAGTAGGGAGTCTCCGCCACAGAACAAGCGAAAAAGGAGGATGCGATGAAAGCGATCTTGTTGCTTACTGCCAGCGGCCCGATGGTCATTCTGACCTCGTATGACACAGCGACGGCTCAGGGCCTGTTGAAGAAGCTCGAAGCGAAGGGAATCTCGAAGTTCATCGCCCATGAGATCCCGCTCGAGGCCGCAAAAAAGCGGTATGGCGGTCATTTCACGATCGTGCAGCAGGATCTGCACGAAAGCGACGATCTTCGCGTGCTGGACTACAGCGGCGAGCGGGTCTTCTCCCTGTTCAGTTTCGATGAGCTGGGACCGGGGATCCGCTATGAGGCCGGCAAGACGATGGCCGAGCCGCCGGCGCGCGTGCAGACGGCGCAAGACCTGCAATAGCCGCACTTCAGGTCACCGGCAAGGGGAGCGCGTCCCCGCGCTCCAACAGCCTGGTCATCTCCCACGCCGGCAGCGGCCGGCTGAGGGCGAATCCCTGTGCGGCGTCGCAGCCGCGTCGGCGCAGGAACTCGAGTTGCGCGAGCGTCTCGACGCCTTCTGCCACCACCGCCAGACCGAGACTGCGCGCCAGCGCGATGATCGCTTCGGTGATGGCCGCGTCCTGTGGGGAGGTCGTGACGTGGCTCACGAACCCATGGTCGATCTTGAGCTCGGCCACCGGAAACTGCTTCAGATATCGCAGCGCCGAGTAATCGACGCCGAAGTCGTCGATCGAGACGGCTACCCCCCGCTCCTGCAAGCGTCTCATCACCGCGGCAGTCCGCTCGAGGTCGCTGGCGAGCATGCTCTCCGTGATCTCGAGCTTGAGATCCAGGGGTGAGATTCCACTGCCGTCGAGCGCTCCGGCGACCGTCGCCTCGAATCCCGCGTGTGCGAACTGGCGCGGCGACACGTTGACCGACACCGGCAGCGGTGGCAGTCCGGCGCTGCGCCATGCGCGCAGCTGGCCGCAGGCCTCCAGCAGGACCCAGCTCCCGACGCCGATGATGAGTCCGCTGTCCTCCGCCAGGCCGATGAATCGCGCCGGTCCGAGCAGCCCGGCAGTCGGATGGCGCCAGCGCAGGAGCGCCTCGGCGCCGAACAGCTTGCCGTCGGCAAGGCGCACCTGCGGCTGGTACATGAGCTCGAACTCGTGACGGTCGATGGCCTCGCGCAGGGCGCGCTCGAGCGCGAGCCGCTCGGCCGCGGCTTCATCCATCTCCGAATCGAAGAACCGCACCGTGTCGCGCCCCGCGGATTTGGCCCGGTACATTGCGGCATCGGCCCGCCGCAGCAGCGTGTCCGCGGCCTCGCCGTCCGCCGGGAAAAGCGCGCCACCGATGCTGGCGCTGATGACGAGCGCTTCGCGCCCGAGGGCGAGCGGGTCGCGCAGAGCCGCCGCGATCTTGTGCGCGACCGCCTCGGCCGCCGCGCGATCGCTCGCGTGGTCGAGCACAACCACGAACTCGTCGCCGCCCCACCGTGCCACCGTGTCGCCGTCGCGCACCGCGGAGCGCAGACGTTTCGCCACCTGCTGCAGCAGCACATCGCCTTCGCTGTGGCCGAGACTGTCGTTCACGTGCTTGAAGCGGTCGAGATCGATGAAGAGAACGGCGACACAAGCACCCGAACGGCGCGCGTGTGCGAACGCCTGCACCAGCCGATCGCGCAACAGGACCCGGTTCGGCAAGCCGGTGAGCGCATCGTGGGTGGCCTGATACTCGATTCGCTCCGTCATCGCGGCGATGTCGCTCATGTCGGTGACAGCGAGCACCGCTCCGTCGATCGCACCGCACGCGTTGCGCACCGGCCGGCCGCTCACGCGTACCGTGCGGGTCTCGCCGGTGCGGACCGTGAGCCGCCCGCGCAGACCGGAACCGACCTGCTCGTGCAGCCCCGGCACGAACACCTCGTGCGCCAGCCGGCGCAGGCGGCCGTGCTCGTCCTCCAGGCTGAACACCTCCTCCAGCGCGCTCCCGTCCGCCTGCGCCGCGCTCATCCCTGTCAGCGCTTCGGCCGCCGGGTTCAGGTAGGCCACACGCCCCGCCCGGTCGGTCGCGATCACCGCATCCCCGATCGCTTGCAGGGTGGCGTTCAACTCTTCCCGCTCGCGCGCCAGTTCCACCGCGGTCGATCGCAGCTGCAGCCAGCTCCAGAGCGGATAGGACAGCAGGGCCCCGACAAAAGCGGCGGCAGGCGGAAACCAGACGTTTGCCAGGCGGAGCAACGCGCCAGCGAGCAGCGACGCGCCGAGCGCGCAAGCCACGGCCATCACCGCCGGCGCGAGCGAGGTCCGCGCGCGCCAGGTCACGAGCAGCGGCAGCACGGCAAGGAGCATCGACAGCACGAGCGTGATGGGCATCGGCAGGCGCTCGATCAGGCGCTGCTGCAAGAGCGCATTGACGACATGGGCGTTGAACTCGACGCCGGACATGGGCGCGCCGCCACGCGCCACCGGCGTCGGCAAGGAGTCCTGCACGCCGGCCGCCGTGACGCCGACCAGCACGAGCTTGTTGCGCAAGGATTCCGCAAGCGCCTGATCCCGTAACACTTCGACGTAGGAGAACGTCGCGAACTGCCCGTCGGCGAACGGCACCAGAGCGCGATAGTCGCGCAGCCACCGCCCGCCGCGGCTCGGCGGTGCGTCCGGCCGGCGCTCGCCGGGTAACTCCCCAGGCGCGCGCGCACCGGCTTCCAGCAGTGCAAGAGCAAGATGCGACCACGTTGCTTCGAGCAGCCCCGCCTTCAGGTAGGCACTGCGCGCAACGCCGTCAGGATCGAGCTCGGCGTCGACATGTCCGTGCGCAGCCTGTGCCGCCAGCACCGGCACGGACATCCTTGCGCGCAGCACGCCTGCGCCGGGATCGACATCGGGGAATACCGGCAGCACCACCGGGCCGAAGCGCGCGATCGCGTCCGCCAGACGCTGGTCGTCTTCGGCGTCGCCCGGTTCGGCGAAAATGATCTGCAGGGCGACCGCGCGCGCCCCCGCCGCCCGCAGGCGATCGAGCAGATCCGCATGCCGGGCCCGGGGCCACGGCCAGCGGCCCAGCGCCTGCAGGCTGCGCTCGTCGATCTCCACCAGTGCGATGTCGGCGCTCGGCGGCGGCCGGTCGACCACGAGCAGCGCGTCGTACAGCACGAGATCGATCCGATGCAGTGCGCCGCTCGCCGCCAGCGCGAGCGTCAGTATGGCGAGCAGCGCGGGCGGCACCAGACGGCGCCGCCACGGCACCGGGGTCGAGGTTTGGGTCACGCGCTCAAAGCACCAGCAGGATGATCACTGGAACAATCAGTAGCGGCCAGTAATTGGGCCGCTCGGGAATGTCGATCCGCTGGGTGCCAGCATAGGCGCTCACGATGCCATTCGGGTAGACAGTGCGGGCGCGCACGTAGTAGGAGCCGGCGGCGGGCCGCGGCAGTTTGATCTGCGCCTCGGGCACCGCCTGCGTCACCACCACGTCGGCGAAGCGCTCGTCGCGCGCCAGCTCGAACTCGTAGCTGACGCCGGGCCCGGCGGCACGCCAGCGGAACTCGATCTCGTCGTCGGACACACTGGGCGCCGGCAGCGACGGACCGGGTGGCAGCACGCGGAGCGTCTGCGCATCCGAGAACGGACCCTCCCCCTCCTCCGGATCCGTCGCAGCCACTCGCCAGGCGTAGCGCCCTGGCGGCAGCGCGTCCGGCAGGCGCAGCTCCGCGGCGTCGACCGCCGCCACGTCGGCGCGCAGGTTCCGGAAAGCATCGTCCTCGCTCAACTGGAAGCGGTAAGACGTGCCGGGCGCGGTCGAGCGCGTCCAGCGGAATACAGGCGTGCCGTCGGCGAGTTGTGCTTCGGGGGGCGGCTCGAAGAGAAACGGGGGTTCCGGTCGCGCGTTGATGGTAATGCCTCGCTCGGCGTCCATGCCTTCGAGCTGCCGCGCATCGATGCCGCGCAGCCGCAGATAATAGGTGCCGTCGGCCAGCGCCGGTCCCCGCAGCAGCGGCGCTTCGAATACCGCGTCCTCGAGCAAGGTGGAGAAGTCGGCGCTGACCGCGATCTGCAGACGGTAGCGTGCCGCGCCGGCCAGCGGCGGGACCGAGAACGCAATGGGCACTTGCCCGAACTCGGTCGGCAGGCCGCTCAAGTCGGGCGCAGCGAGCAGCGGCGTCGGCGGGGTGGGTGCGCGCCCCGTTACCGCCATCGTGCCCATGCGCGGTCCGAGCTCGACACGGGCTGTGTTGCTGGCGACCCGTACGCCGCCCTCCAGCACCTCGGTCGAAGCCCGTGCCGCGTCGGCATTGACCCGAAAATGAGTCCCCCGGACGGAGGTGACCGCGGCCGGTGTGTCGATCTCGAACCGTCCGCCCCCTCTTCTCTGCCCGTGCACCCGGCTCTCCGAGCGCCCGCGCGGCAGCTGCACGCGTGTGCTGACATCGCCGGTCTGAGGAATGCGCTCGCTGTGCCCGATGCGCAGCTCGCTCCCACCCCGCAGGTACATCCGGGAGCCGTCGGCAAACTGCAGCTCGACGCCGCCATCCGGCGCCGTGCGCAGGAGATCGCCGGCAATCACCGTCGCATCGCGCTCGAGCGGGCGGGGGGATTGATCCGGCCTTTGCAGCGCGACCCCGCCGGTCACGGCCATCACCTGCACCGGCTCGCGTTGCCGCCGCAGCCATGCGATCGGCACTCGCAGCCGCGTGCCCGGCGCGATGTGCCGGGCGTCGCGAATGTCGTTGTACTGCTGCAGCCGTGGCCAATAGCGAACGCCGGCGAGATGGCGTTCGGTGATGGTCCATGGATTGTCGCCTGGCTGGACCACGTAGACCCACTCTTCGGCAGGAGCCGACCGCACAGCCAATACCAGCAGCGCGCACAGCCACACTCTTGCGAGTCCGGCGGACATCCGATGAGATTCCTCACAAGCTGGACGAACGCACCGTAGCATGCTGTCCCGCACGGTGCACAGTGGGGCAAGATTGCCCCGCTACGGCGCGAGGAGAACGGCGCGGCAGGCAGCGGGCAGATCGGCGAGCGTGAGCTTGGGCGATGGCGCCGCCCGGCGGCGCGCGAAGTCGGCCCGCGCCTCCTCGCTGAACCACCAGTCGAGCCCGGCGTCGCAGCCATCCCCGGCGGGAACCGGCGGCTGGTCGACGCACTGCGCATCGCCCCGCGGACAGCGCAACCGCACGTGCATATGCGCGTCATGGCCCCACCAGGGCCGAATCCTGGTCAGCCAGCGGCGATCGCCCTGCGCCGTCTCGCACAGCGCGCGCTTGATCGCGGGGTTTACGAAGATGCGGTCGACCTCCGGGAAACCGGCTGCGGTGCGCAGGAGCGCGAGATGCTCGGGCGTCCAGTGCGCCGGATCGACGCGGTGACCGTCGCCGCGCACCATCGATACGGCGGACAGCTCCTCGCGTGCGGGCTGCGAGAGTGGCTGCGGCGGCGCCGGTGTAAGCCAGATGTCGGCATCCAGCCCGGTCTGATGGCTGCCATGTCCGGAGCGCATCGGCCCGCCGCGCGGCTGCGCGAGGTCGCCGACCAGAAGTCCCGGCCACCCCTGCCGGGGCGCGGCCTCGGACAGCGCGCGAATGAACGAGATCAGCGCGGGATGTGCGTACGCCCGGTCGCGCCCGGGCCGCATCACCTGCCACCCCGGCCCGTCGGCGGGCAGCCGCGCGGCCCCGGCAAGACAGCCGCGCGCGTAACCGCCGATGGCGGCCGCGGGCGGCGGTGACGGGGACTTTGCATCCCCGAAATCCGCCTCGGCGCGCACCGAACCAGAGGCGAGCGCGCAGAGCAGGACCATGCCGAAGCCCGTGGGGCGCATGCGCACGCCGGGCTACTCCGCGGGCCGGGGGCGCCAGCAATCGCGCATCTCGCGCTTGAGTGTCTTGCCGGCCGCGTTGCGCGGAAAATCGTCCAGGATCTGGACCGCATACACGCGCTGATAGCGGGCGTCGACGCGCGCGTTGATCCACTCGCGAAGCTCCTCGGCACTCACCCCGCCGCGCTCGCGCAGGATGACGGCCGCAACCGGCGTCTCGCCCCACTTCGCGTGCGGTACGCCGAACACCGCGACCTCGCGCACCGCGGGGTGCCGCGTCAGGATCTCCTCGATGTCCTTCGGATAGACCTTCACCCCTCCGCTGTCGATCATGTCCTTCTTGCGATCGACGAGGTAGAGGTAGCCTTCCGCATCGACGTAGCCCAGGTCCCCGGTGAACAGCCAGCCGTCGCGAATCGCCTGAGCGGTGAGGTCGGGACGGTTGAAGTAGCCGGTCATGAGCGATGGCCCGCGGCCGACGATCTCGCCGACTTCGCCCGGCGCTGCGTCGCAGCCGTCTTCGCGCACGATGCGCATCTCGTAGAACACCGGCGGCCGGCCCACGGAACCCGACTTGCGCTCCGCCTGCGTGCGGTCGAGGATGGTCCAGAACCCTTCCGTCAGGCCGTAGAGCTCGTGGAAGCGACCGGGGAGCAGGCGGTTCAGGAGATCCTTGTGCTCCTGGTACAGGGGTGCGCCGAGCGAGAGGATCATCTGCAGCGATGCGAGCTTCCCGGGCTCGAAATTGGGCGCGCCGAGGATCGCGATGATCTGCGCCGGCACCAGCATGATGTGCGTCACACGCTCGCGCGCGATGATCTCGATCGTCTCGGCGGCGTCGAACTGGCGCTGCAGCACGTAGCGCGCGCCGACATAGAAGCAGGGCATGAGCGTGACGAAGGCGCCGTTGAAGACGATGGCCCCGGCATGCAGCACTACCGACTCGGGACTCATGCGCCAGGCCGACGCAAAGAGGGTGCAGTACATCGCGCGCACGAAATGCGTGTGCATGATGCCCTTTGGCAGCCCGGTCGTGCCGCTCGTGTACATGATGTTGAAGAGATCGTTCTGCGCGACCGGTACCGCTGCGACACCCGAACCGCTCTCGGCTGCCTCCGCCGCGAAGTCGCCGTAGTCGCCCGTAGCTCCATCGATCAGCAGCACGCGCCCGGGCGCAAGGTCGGGGAGTTCCGCCCGCACGGGGTCGAGCAGCGCGGTCATCGATCGCTGTGTCACGAGGCAGGATGCCCCGGAGTCGCGGATCAGGCTCGCCAGCCCGGCCGGCATCAACAGGGGGCTCAAGGGCACGAGCACGGCACCGATGGCGGGCACCGCCCAGTACACTTCGAGCAACTCGCGACAATTGGGCAGCAAGGTCGCGACGCGATCGCCCTTGGCAACGCCCAGTCCCCGCAAGAGCCGCGCACCGCGGTCGACTCGGGCGCCAAACTCGCGCCAGGTGAGCCGCTCTCCCGCCACGACGACGGCCGTCTCGTCCGGACGAAATCTCGAGTGATGTGCGATCAGCGTCGCGAGCTGCAACATGGTCCTCTCCCTGTTGAAATGCCTGCGTCGGCATCTGGCGGCGCGGACCGCTCGATACGACGGCTCCCCGCACCCGAGCCCCATTTTATTCGCGTTGCCGGCGGCCTGCCCGTCCGCGCTGCCGGTACAATCGAACAAACCTTCGGCGATCCGCCAGTAAATCGGGAGGGACAATGACCGTCACCATGCGGCAACGCAAAGTGCAGTGCCTGAGCCCCGCCGGCTTCCACGACATGGCCTACGTGGAATGGGGCGACCCGCAGAACCGCAAAGTGCTCGTCTGCGTCCACGGGCTCACCCGATGCAGCCGCGACTTCGATTACCTGGCGCAGGCGATGGAATGGGACTACCGGGTGGTCTGCCCGGACATCGTCGGCCGCGGTCGCAGCGACTGGCTCGCCAACAAGGCGTTGTACGGCGTCCCGCAGTATGCGGCGGATATCGTGACGCTGCTCG
Source organism: Burkholderiales bacterium (assembly GCA_016791285.1). The sequence goes on along the minus strand of JAEUMX010000326.1, from coordinate 552 downwards.
CGCGATTGGATGCAGACGAGGTCGACTGGGTCGGCACTTCGATGGGTGGGTTGATCGGCATGGCGCTGGCGGCGCAGGCGCGCACGCCGATCCGCCGCTTGCTGCTGGTGGACGTGGGTCCGGTCGTCACGGCCGCTTCGATCGCGCGCATCAGCGAATACGTCGGCAAGGCACCGCGCTTCGACTCGATCGAGCAGGTGGAGGCCTATGTCCGCGTGGTGGCTGCGCCCTTCGGTCCGCTCACCGACAGCCAGTGGCGGCACCTCACCGAGCATTCGCTCAAGCCTGCGGCCGATGGCAAGTTCGACCTGCACTACGACCCGGGCATCGCCGAACCCTTCCGCACCGCCATGGGCGAAGGCAAGGACTACGAGATCTGGCAGATCTACGACCTGATCCGCTGCCCGACGCGGGTGTTGCGCGGCGAAACGTCCGACGTGCTGACAGCGGAGACCGCGCGGGAAATGTCGTCGCGCGGACCGCGCCCGAAGGTGGTGGAAATCCCGGGCGTCGGCCACGCACCGATGCTCATGGACGACTCGCAGATCGGAC
>JAEUMX010000465.1 GCA_016791285.1 Burkholderiales bacterium | reverse complement strand
CACGCTGCAATCGGGCTCGAACCTCAAGCTGCACGCGCACTCGAGCTTCGAGAACGACGACTCGCAGGAGAAGCGGCGGCTCAACGAGCGCCTCTCGCAGCGCCGCCTGGACGTGGCGCGGTCCCTGATCGCGGGCCGTTTTCCCGCGACCGAGGCGGTCGCTCACGGGCACACCGACTCGAAGAACGGCAGCGTGGCGACGCTCGCGAACGACGCGGCGCCAGCCAACAGCCGCAACGGCCGGCCGCAGCACCGTGTCGTCCTGATCACGGGGACCAAGCGGGGGGGCGCGCAAACCGTGGCGCGCGGCCAGTTGCGCCGGGAGCCGCGGGGCGGCGGCACCGGCACGCCCGAGTCCACGCTGCGCGGCCATCTCGCGCGCGGCGGCGGTGGCGGCGGCGGGGGGACGGGAGAAAACGCGACCTCCGTGCAGGCGAGCTTCGAGGTCAACCTGGAGATGATCAAGCAGGAGGAGCGGGTGGTCGCCGTCTACGAGCTCAGTTCGCGGAAGGCGCGCACGCACGCGATTCATCCCCAGGGCCAGCTCGTCTTCGACGCGTTCGATCGGGCGAAGTACCTCATCGAGGCCGACGGCGCGATCGCGTTCTTCCAGGCGCTCGAGATCGCGGCGTCCACCACGGCGCAGTGGCAGCTCGATGGCATCCACTCGATCCAGATCCAGCTGCGCTACGCGCCGGCTGCCGACGGCGGCTTCCAGCGAACCGGCGAGTTGAATCTGACACCGGCCAAGGAGGCCGACACCTGGAAGTCCGGCGTGCTGCGCGATCAGTCGCTCGCCGGGGAGCCGGTGATCTATTGGTACGAATACAAGGTGATCGTCAACTACACGCAGGATGTCGCGCTCGGCGATCAGCAGGGCGCCGTGTCGAGCGTGGGCGTGCCGCAGGCCGACGCCGAGGGATGGATCCGCTCCGATGCGCGCAACCTCGTCATTCATCCGCGCGACATCACGCCCGCGATGACGGTGAACGTGGCGAGCGGCATCATGCACTACGACCTGCTCGAGCGCGTGCAGCTCGTGCTCTCCTACGGACCGTATCAGCAGAACATCGCGCTGTCGGCCGCCAAGCCCGAGCACCGCCTGGTGATTCGTCCCGAGCCCGGGCTCGCCGATGCGAAGCTGCGCACGGAGGGCACGCTCTTCTACAAGGACGGCGCGCAGGTGCCGCTGCCGCCGCAGGAGTGGAAGCCGCAGGAGCTCGTGGTCGTCAACGAGCCGCGCGACAACATCCTGCGCGTGCGCGTCATTCTCGCCGATCCCGGCGACGAGTACGAGCGCGTGGAAGTGCGGTTGCGCTACGAGCACGGCAACCGCGTGATCGAGCAGCCCTTCACGCTCAAGGATCACGCCGAGATCAAGGAATGGGCGGTGCGCCTCGAAGATCCCGCGCAGCGCAACTGGCGCTACGAGGCGACCTTGATCAAGCGCAGCGGCGACATCGACAGCATCGCGTGGCGGGACGGCAAGAACGAGCAGCTCATCCTCGGCGTGCAGGCGGTCGACGTGATCCCGGTGCAGGTCACCTGGCTCATGCCCTTGCCATCCGCCGACCTCATCGCGGTCAAGATCGATCTCGTGTACGAGGATCCGGATAACGGCGTGCGCTGGACCAAGTCGGAGCTGATCCGCCAGGGTCACAGCGGCACCTTCGCGTGGCCGATCGCGATCAAGGACGAACGCAAGCGGACCTACCGCTACAAGGTCACGGAATTCCGCCAGAGCGGACCGCAGGAACGCCAGGTGCAGGAGTCCGACTCCGAGCAACTGGTCCTCCTCTGACAGGCTGTTGAAAGGCCGCGGTGCGGCCTTTCATGGATAGCTCGCGCAACATGGCGCCTCGGCACGTGCCACTGCAGCGAGCCACAACAGCACCATCAACGCCAGCGCGAGCCCGTGGGCATATCCACTACGGTCGGCCGGGTACCCCGCAGATCGCCGCCGAGGCCGAAGCGCGCGTGCAGGAAGGCCTGGTTGTCCTTGCCGGCGGCGTAGAGGTCTTGCACCAGACCGATCAGGCCGGCGCGGTCGAACTCGGCGAGCTGGCCTTGACGTCGGACCAACTGGGCTTGCTGCGGACGGCCATCGTCAGATTCCCAACCCGTCTTCGGTCGGCTGCGAGAACACCCGTTCGATGAGAGCCCCCTGCGGCACACGGGCCACGGGACGGAGTTCGCGCAGCAGGCAGTCGTCCTCGAACAGCGGCAGCGGCTGCTCAGGCATGGGCGGGCACCTCGGGCGAGAAGATGCGTTCCAGTGAGGCCGGGATCAGCGCGGCGTTGGCTTGGCGAATGGCGGCGTGCTTGGCCTTGAGGGGCAACTGACGTTTCAGAATCTCGACGATTTGCATCTGGTCCTCAGCAACGGGCAGCGGCAGTTCGATGTTCAGAAACTGTTCGGGCCGGGTGCGCTCGCGCCGAGCGCCTACGCCACGTGTGGCGTCCTGAAGCTTGGACCAGAACCATTCCGTCCTCACGAGTTCTCCAAAGTACTCGTCGCTTGCCAGCCCCGGCTTGCACCTGAAGGTGCGGTACTCGGGCGAAACAAACCAGCCATCCAGCTCAGTGGGACACCGCGCGATGGCGCCTTCCCATCCTTTGACCTGGCTGAGCACGATCGCGCCCGCATAGAGGCGGTTGAAGGCCTTGTAGGAAGTTTCGGTGCCGCTGATCGCCGGCTTGGGAAACAGGCCGCCGCCGAAGCTTCGAACACCGACTTGCGGATAGGTGCCCCCCGCGGTCACGGCCTCAGCAATCTCGCTCAGTTCCAGCACGTCGCCGAGTCGAACCACTCGGTCGGCTGCCAACTTGTGATGCAGGCTCAGCAACAAGTCTGACGAGATGCGCTCAACGGCATCCAGATGCGCTTCGACTTCCCGCGCCTTCTCGGCCAGCGCGTCGAGGCGGGCGACGATGGCTTGCTGTTCGGGCAGTGGAGGAAGCTCGATCTGCTGATCGAGAAACCGGTCTTCCTTGATGCGCACGCGGTTGGTGGTGCCTTCGCTGGCCGCCTTGCAGAGTTCGACGAAAGGTGCCGAGCGGACCAGCCAGCCCATGAAGGCGGCGTCGCATCGCTCAGGGTCGCGCACTTCGAACGATGGGAAGTCGTTGCTGACGATGGCGCCGTCGAGCTCAGGCGGCACGAGACCGATGGCGCCGTTGCGCGCATCAATCTTGGACAGGATCAGTTGGTTGGCCCTCACGACTCGGCGCACCGAAACGACATCACTGCCTCGGACCTTGCCCCGACTGATGACGCCTTTGCCCCACAGCTTGATCGTCACCTCGTGGTAGTCGGCGACAGGGTCGAGCACCGCGGCCTCGTCGAAGCGCCGCAGCAACTCGCCCAGGGCAACTTTGGGCCACGCCTTCATTCGCCACCCACAACGCCGACCAGCACCTCGATCTCCCCCAGCAGCCGCATCACCTCGGCCTCGTGGCCGCGCATCGAGGCGATCAGGTCCTTCGGATCGGCGTGCTCCAGACCCGCGCGAGCGTGCGGGTTCTTGAGGTCCAGGTTGTAGATGGGCCAGTACAGGGCGTCGCCCTCGGCCTGGGCCGCCTTCGCGGCCTGCTCATGAGCCTGCTGCTCGGCCTTCAGCGCGCGCAGTCGGTCCTGCAACGCGGCCTTGTCGCCGTTCGCCGCTGCCTGAACGGTCTGCTCCAGTTCGCGGATGGGCTTGCTCAGGGCGAGCGCGGCGTTGCGATGGTCTTCAGCGCGCTGCCAGTGCGGCGTGGCGGTCTCCACGGCGGCGGCGCGTCTGGCGGCGAAATCGAACTTCCACGCCTGCGGGTCTTCTTCGCGGGCGTTCCACCAGGCCAGGGCCGGCGCGAATTCTTCGAACTGCAGGGGCGCGGTCTTGCTGTACTTCTTGCGCCCTTGGGGCAAGGGCAGCTCGTAGTACCAGATGGTGTCGGTTGGGCCGCCGCGCTCGAAGAACAGCAGGTTGGCCGGTATGTCGGTGTAGGGCGCGAACACGCCCTGTGGCAGGCGCAGAACAGTGTGCAGGCGGAATTCCTTGAGCAGTTCCTCCTTGATGACGGCGCACACACCGTCGCCGAACAAGGTGCCGTTGGGTACGACCACGGCGGCTCGGCCACCACGCAATGCGGGCTTGCGTCCGGGTACCGGCGCGCCGGCCACGCGCAGCTTGCGCATGATGTACTGCAGGAAGAGCAGCGCGGTTTCCGCCGTCTGCATGTTGGGCGGGAAGTTGGCCTTGATGCCGACCTCTTCCTCGCCGCCGAAGGGCGGGTTGGTGAGGATCACGTCCACGCGTTCGCTGTGGCCGATCTCGTTGACGCGCCGGTCCATCCGGGTCGGCCCAGGCCGATTGCAGAGCCTCGCGGGTGGGGTAGAGGGTGCGCACGGCGCGGCCGGAGTACTCGGTGTACTTCACCACCTGCAGCTTCTTGCCGTCGGTGTCGAGGTCGTACACCAGGTGGCCGATGACCTCGACTTCGCCGCCATCGATGTAGAACTTGCGCGGCTCGGGCGGAGGCTCGTTGACGAGCACGCCGCCTGCATCCGGGCCGATCTGCTCTTCGGGCACTTCGTACTCCACGGGATGCACTTCCGGCGGCGCCTCGGGCCCCGTCTCCGTGCTACTCGCGCTCGGTGCCGGCGGAGTAGTCGATCTCGATGATGCGGTGGCCGTTGGTGGCGTAGGCGAACTTGAGCCCCAGGATCTCGGCGTACTCGCGCACCTGCTGCACCCCGGTCTCGGCGGGTAGGCCGATCTCCTTTGCTTCGACGACCGCCAGCGGGTAGTCCCGGCGGTAGTACAGCAGGTAGTCGGCGCGCTTTTGCTTTCCGCGACGCAGCTTCCCGCCCGCGACGATGATGCGGCCGTTGGTGAAGCTGCGTTGTTCGCCAATGGCGTGTGGCTCCGCGCCCCATCCCGCCTCGACCAGCCGGGGTGTGACGAACTCGCGGCAGGTGTCTGCTTCGGTGATCACGCCATCGCGCATTGGTTGCCCCTTCATCGTCGCGCCGGAGTCCGAGAGGATATTGAGCCCCGCGGTCGCCGTGAAGTGCCTGATCTTCGCTCGCCGCCCTTCGGTGCTCGGATCTGTTGTGGAGTGAACTTCATTAGCGGCGCCGGGGAGCGTGCGTTCGATGCTTACGGTCGCCCGCGGCTCTTCGCGGAGCAGCTCGTGCATCACGACTGCACGCGCAACGAATTCTACGAGTTCAAGGCGAGCGTGGGTTGCATGGCAACGCTCGCCCATGCCGACTGCAACATGCCGCTGTGGAACGGTGAAGGCTCCTGTACGCGCGCTGGGTTCGCCTGCAGCGCGAAGCCGGTGGAGGCCGCCGAACGGCTGCGCATGCTCACCATCCTGCACGAGTTTCGCGCGTTCCTGGAACGCCAGCTCTTCGGCGACCGGCTGGAAGCGGTGACAGAACTGGCGAGCGAAGCAACGCTCGATGCCTGGGCTCGTGACCCGACGCAGCGGCGTGCCGATTTTCCGTTTTTCCTGCGGATCGCCGCCGACTGCGAACTGGCGCGGCTCGGCCGGGCGAGCGACGTCTTCCTGAGCTTCGGCGCGTACCACGGCGACGATGGACCGCTCTTCGCAGCAGGCGTCTGGGTGGCACCCGAGATCGCCGCGGCGTAGGCTGACGGGCTGTTGGCAAGACGCAGCGCCCGGCGACGGCGGGCAGTGAACCCACGAGGACCCGAGATGACCGAACGCTTCACGATCTCGCTTGACGCGCGGCTCGCGCGCGAATTCGACGCGCTCATCCGGGCGCGCGGCTATCAGA
>JAEUMX010000443.1 GCA_016791285.1 Burkholderiales bacterium | reverse complement strand
CCGTGCGCAAGCGATACGTCGCTGGCTGCACACCCGCGTTCGTGATCTCGACGACCTGGCGAATCATCTCGCCCGGCTTTGCCGCAAGCTCGAAGCGCGGCGGCGATACGACCGCCGCGAAGCCCTGGGCGCGCGCGGCAGTGGAAGAGGCCGCCGCCATGCAAACGGCGACGAATAGACAAGCGCGAAGATGGAGCATCGGTCAGTCCAGATCGATCTCGAAGTGGAAGTCGAGGCGCTGGGTACCGGGAAGTCGCGTACCGTCCACCTCGATCTTGAGCGTCAGCGTCTCTTCGAGGATCGGCGAGGTGATCGGTCCGGTATGCACGAGCACACGGTTACCCGGGGCGATCGTTCCCGGAAGGAGTCTTCCTTGCGTGAGCCAAGTCGCCTTGACCGGCGCAGTACCACGCTCCGGCAGGACCAGAAACAGTCGGGCGTTCCGGTTCACCCAGGGAGCAAGGTTGAGCCGGACCGCGACCGCGACCGCGCCCTCGATCGTGTTCTCGTTCGCCTTCGACGGCGCCAGCTCGCGCCAGCGCAGCAGGGCATTGGTCTCACGCGGCGTGGAGGCACCGTCGTCGACGCGGTAGGTGGCTGCCACGGCGGCGTCGACCGTGATCGCCAGCGCGACCACGAGCAGGCTGAGTGCACGCGGCGTCACGGCGAACTGAGCGTGTAGGTCACACGCCCCGTGTAGGTGCCAGCCGCCACGAAGTTGCTGTTGAGATAGGAGAACGTGTGGCAGCTCTCGGCCCACTGGTTGCGGGTGATGGTACCGATGGTCTGAGTGCCGCCGACGAACGTTCCGGCGGGGAAGGGCTGCGCACCGGTGTCGCCGTTGCCGCTGCTAGTCCACCGGATCTGTGTGAAGGGGATCGTATCGCCCGCCGGGCTGGCGAGGTTGGCAGGCGAGGCGGCGGTCAGGGTGGCAGCGCCGGTATTCGTGGTGTTCCGGTAGAAGCCGCCGATGTAGAGCTGGGCGGGAGCATTGCAGAACGCATAGCCATCGTAGAAGCTGTTCGCGGCCGTGCTGTTTGTGGTCATCGTCTGCGCGACGCCGCTGCCGATTGCGTTCGCGGGAACGGTCACCGAGACGGTGTTGACCGTCGCGTTGCCTCCGGGCGTTCCGCCCGACCTGTAATTGCCGCCCGTGAACGTCCCCACCCCCACTTGCAGGTAGATGGCTTTCGGGTTGGCGGCCGTGATGTTGACAGTGAATGCGCTGGCGGGCAGCGGGGCCGCGAGCACCGCGACGCAAAGGCCCGCGGTGGCGGTAGACCTCGTGGGATTCGGTATCGGCCGCACGATATGCTCCGAATGCTGGGGAAACCTGCCCGGTGCCTCTTCCGTGCACCGGGCTTTTTTTCTTGGTTACGGCATGGCAGCGGTATAGGTCACGCGGCCGTTGTTGACGTTCACGCCGCCGTAGGTGCCGGGCGCAACGACCGCACTGTTCGCATAGGTGTAGGTCCAGCGGGCGTCGCGGTTGACGACCTTCAAGGGCGTCGGGTTGATGGTGACATTGCCGCTCGTGCCGTTGGCGAGCGTGGGCGCGGCGAGAACGGTTGCAGTGGTAAGCGTGGTCGGTGTGGTCACGATCTCGGAGAAGTTGATCGTGTCGCCGGAACCATTGCCGAGCGCTCCGGTGGCGGTCGCGTTGAGCGTCACGGTCCCGTTGTTGCCGCGGACCATGGCCGTGACCGCGCCGTTACCCAGGTCGCCCGACGCGACAGTCGCCGCGATGGCTGTGCCGTTACCTACGCTCGCGGCGGGCACGTTGAAGTCGATCAGGTTGACCGTGGTGTTGTTCGCGTAAAGCGCGCCCGCACCCACCTGCAGGAACAGGATCTTCGGGATCGTGATCTGAAAATCGACCTTGGCGGACGCGTTGAGCGCGCCGGCACCGGTCTGAAAAGTGGATTCGGCGATCGCGGCCGCGGGTGCGGCAAGCGCCAGCAAGAGGGTAAGGGTCTTGAGCTTGTTCGTAGTTTTCATTTGATCGAGTCCTGATTGACGAACCGGTGGGGCCGTAATGCCCGCCCGCCATGGTTCTTGTCGGGCTAAGCCTCTGCGGCAGCAACGT
>JAEUMX010000427.1 GCA_016791285.1 Burkholderiales bacterium | reverse complement strand
CCTCGATCTCGACCGTGCAGCGATGGAAGCAGGCTGGGAACTCGGTGCGTGGGATGTCGCACGCGCCGAGCGGCCTTCCTGCGCTCGCCCGGGTGCCGACTCGAGCGAGGCGATCGACTGCCTCAAAGCGTTCGGTGCGTTTCCCTTCGGGGTCAACGGGCAACAGCCGGTGGTCGCGGACACCCCCGACGTGGACGGTCTCTTGAGCGTCGCCTGCCGGCGCGGCTACCTGATGTGGCTCTTCCGGCCGGTGCGCGGCGGCATCTGGGCCGAGGTTGCGGACGACGCGACGCTGCTCCCGGGTGGCACGCGCGAACCGCCGTGCCCGCACACCCCCATTCGGCCCACCCTCCGCGAGTCGAACCGCACGGTGTATCGCTTCGGGCGCTCTGGCGCTGCCCGAAGCTCGCAGGCGCTGTCGTAGCGCGCTTCGCATCCACGCCGAGCCCGGACGCGGTCGGGCGCTACATCCGAAGCGGACGCCCGGTTCGACTTCGACGAGACCTCCCTTCATCCGGACCTTGATTTTTCCCCGCTCCGCTCCTATATTTGCCAGCACTCAAACGTCTTGAGTGCTAACAAACCTCGGGATTGCCCTGAGTAATCGAATTAAATCCAATAGTTAGGAGAGATTTCCCATGAAGATTCGTCCGCTTCACGATCGAGTCATCGTCAAGCGTCTGGAGGAAGAGCGCAAGACCGCCTCCGGTATCGTCATCCCCGACACCGCCGCCGAGAAGCCCGACCAGGGCGAGATCGTCGCTGTGGGCACGGGCAAAGTACTGGAGGACGGGAAAGTTCGCGCCCTCGAAGTCAAGAAAGGCGACCGCGTCCTGTTCGGGAAGTACTCCGGTCAGACCGTCAAGGTCGAGGGTGAAGAGCTCCTCGTCATGCGCGAGGAAGACATCATGGGCGTCATCGAAGCCGCCTGAGCCCAGGTCGGTCGCCCACGCGGAAACAATTTAGGAGATTCGACGAATGCCTGCGAAAGAAGTGAAGTTTCATGACAGCGCGCGCCACAAGATCGTGGCGGGCGTGAACGTGCTGGCCGATGCGGTCAAGGTGACGCTCGGCCCGAAGGGTCGGAACGTCGTGCTCGAGCGCGCGTTCGGTGCCCCTACCGTCACCAAGGACGGGGTCTCGGTCGCAAAGGAGATCGAGCTCAGGGACAAGTTCGAGAACATGGGCGCCCAGATGGTGAAGGAAGTAGCGTCCAAGACTTCGGACGTGGCCGGTGACGGCACCACGACCGCCACCGTGCTCGCGCAATCCATCGTTCAGGAAGGGATGAAGTTTGTCGCTGCTGGAATGAACCCGATGGATCTCAAGCGCGGGATCGACAAGGCGGTCATTGCCACGATCGACGAACTGAAGAAGCTGTCGAAGCCCTGCACCACGAGCAAGGAGATTGCGCAGGTCGGTGCCATCTCTGCCAACGCGGATTCCTCGATCGGCGACAAGATCGCCGAGGCCATGGAGAAAGTCGGCAAGGAAGGCGTGATTACGGTCGAGGACGGCTCCTCGCTCGAGATGGAGCTGGA
>JAEUMX010000304.1 GCA_016791285.1 Burkholderiales bacterium | reverse complement strand
CTGCGGCCGGTCCTGGCGGTCGAGAAACTGGCGCGCGTACGGACTGAAGGTTTCGACGTAGCGCCGCTGGCCCTCGGCGTAGAGCGTGTCGAACACGAGCGACGACTTGCCCGAGCCCGACACGCCGGTCACGACGATGAGTTCGTTCAGCGGGAGGTCGAGATCGAGGTTCTTGAGGTTGTTCTGGCGCGCGCCGCGGATGGCGATCGAATCGGACGGAGGCTTGGACATCGGACGGACGGACGAAAAGCTCGGGGACGGCATTGTGACTGCGATCGGGGTGAAAAGTCGCGCGCGTCTACTCCACTCGGCGCTGAGCCGCGCGCCTGCCGCTTGACTTTCGGCTCATCCACAGAATTTGTGGATACTTTTGTGGATAAGCGTGCGATCCAGCCTCCACGGGCTTGCCACGAGCGGAGCTTGTCGCCCTGACCAGTTTTCGAGCGACCGGGTCTGCCGGCCCCCAGAAAACAGCATGTTACGCAAAGAAGACATGATGTCGAGGCGGGTTAGCCCAATCCGCTGAGACTTTACCTTAGCTTCTGTGCATAACCGGCCAACCTGCCAACGGCAAACTCCCGTTCAGCGGTGCGACGACGTACCACCTGCCGCGCGGTGCGATTCGAGATCCCCCCGTATTCTCAGCCATCGGCGCTTCCTTCATACTTCGCGGCTTTGGATGGCGGTCGCGCTTCGCCCGCCTTCGCCGAGCGCCCGGCGCAAGCTAGATGCTGTTCAACTCCTACGCCTTCATCCTGGGGTTCCTCCCGGTCACGTTTTTCGTCTTCTTCGCGGTGGCGCGCTGGAACCACCGCGCCGCCGCCGCGTGGCTCGCGCTGGCGTCGTTCTTCTTCTACGGCTGGTGGAGCCCGACGTACATCCTGCTGCTCGCGTTCTCGATCGTCGTCAACTTCAACGTCGGCGCGGGCATCCAGCGCTTCGCGCGAGCGGGGGCGCTGCGCCGTGCGAAGCACCTGCTCGTGCTCGGCGTGACCTTCAACCTGCTCCTGCTCGGGTATTTCAAGTACGCGAATTTCTTCGTCGACAACCTCAACCACGCGCTGGACACCGGCTGGATGGTGGGCGAAATCATCCTGCCGCTCGGCATCTCGTTTTACACGTTCACCCAGATCGCCTACCTGGCGGACGCGGGGCAGGGCAAGGTGCGCGAGTACAACCTGGTGCACTACGCGCTCTTCGTCACCTACTTTCCGCACCTGATCGCGGGGCCGATCCTGCACCACGCGGAGATGATGCCGCAGTTCGACCGGCCCGAGACCTACCGCATGCGGTGGGACAACATCGCGGTGGGACTCACCATCTTCTTCATCGGACTCTTCAAGAAGACGGTGCTCGCGGACGGCATCGCGCCGCATTCCACGACCGTCTTCGACGCCGCCGCCGCGGGCACCGCGCTGCCGCTGCTAGACGCCTGGGGCGGTGCGCTCGCCTACACGCTGCGCCTGTATTTCGATTTCTCCGGCTACTGCGACATGGCGATCGGGCTGTCGCGCCTGTTCGGGATCAACCTGCCGCTCAACTTCAATTCGCCCTACAAGGCGGACAACATCAGCGACTTCTGGCGGCGCTGGCACATGACGCTGTCGCGCTTCCTGCGCGACTACCTCTACATCCCGCTCGGCGGCAACCGCCGGGGCGGCGGACGGCGCTACTGGAATCTGATGGCGACGATGCTGCTGGGCGGCTTGTGGCACGGCGCGAACTGGACCTTCGTCGTCTGGGGCGGGCTGCACGGGTTCTATCTCGTCGTCAACCACGCCTGGCACGCACTGCGTCATCGCCTCAAGTGGAAGAACGCGCACAGCCGCGGTGGCCGCCTGGCGGCACAAGCTATCACCTTCCTCGCCGTCGTCGTGGCCTGGGTCTTCTTCCGCGCGACCTCGTTCGACGCGGCGCTCAACGTCCTCCAGGGGATGGCGGGACTCAACGGCGTCGAGATGCCCTTCAAGTGGCTCGCGAGCTGGGGTGCGGCCGGCGAATGGCTGGCGCAGCACGGCGTGCGCTTCCGCGATTCGCCGACGTTCGCGGGGGCACCGCTCCTGACCTGGGTCGCAATAGGGCTCGCCGTCGTCTGGCTCGCGCCGAACACGCAGCAGATCATGGAGCGGTTCGACCCGGCGCTCGACTACCGCCCCGAGCCGCGACCGGCGATGCCCTGGCTGCGCTGGCAGCCGACCCGGCGCTGGGCCTTCGCGATGACCGTCGTCGCCTACCTCGGCATGCTGTACATGTCGAGCGGCTTCAGCGAATTCATCTACTTCCAGTTCTAAGGTGGGCGATACCGTCTTCGCGCGCTACAGCCGCGGCTTGCTCGCGGGGAGCGCGCTGCTCCTGCTCGCGACCGCCGCGTTCAACCGGATCGTGGACCCGTTCCAGTATTTCGGTGCCCCGCGCATTCCCGGGTTCAACGAAGTGAAATCGCGGCTGCGCTTCTTCGAGCGCGAAGTGAAGCCGGCGGTGGTCAAGCGCGAGCAGCCGGAAGCGGTCATCCTCGGCAGCTCGATCGCCGCGATCGGGTTCGAGCCGCTGCACCCGGCCCTGACCCGCGACGGCCGCGCCAGGAGCTACAACTTCGCCATCGCCGGCGCGCCCTGGAAGGAGGTGTTCTGCGCCCTGGAGTACGTGCTCGCGCAGACGCACGCGCGGCGCATCGTGTTCGGCATGATCGCGCAGCCGATGCCCGACGAGGATTGCGGAACCAGCCTCGCCGCCATGAACGAGAACCGGCTGCCCGAAATCCTGCTGTCGCCCCAGGCGGTGCAACACTCGCTCAAGACGTTGCGCAGCCAGGGTCCGCACGAGCCGCAGACGCACACCCCGGCAGGCCGCTATCTTTTCTTCCGCGACGATCCTCGCGTCGAGCATCGGGCGCGGATCTTCTTCGAAGAGAACCTCAGGAGCAAGACGACCTGTGCCGAGGATCGCCTGCGTCACTCGCTCGATGCGCCGTCGCGCCCCTTCGCGCCGGATGCCGCGGCACCGTTCGATCTCTCGGGGCTCAAGCGCATCGTGGCTCAGGTCTCGGGACGGGACGTGCAGTTGCGCATCGTCCTCTATCCGCGGCACGTGATCGGCGCGGAAGCCGATTTTTTGTGCGGCGAAGAAGAGCAGCGCTGGTCGGCTATGTACCACATCGCACGCTATCTCGAAGCGCATCCACCCGCCCCGCCGGCCTCGGTCGAGCTATGGGACTTTCAGGGCTACGGCTCGCCCTTCGACGAGCCGCTCGGGGGCGGCGTGCTCACCTATTGGCAGGACCCTATCCACTTCAATCCGGTGTTGGGCGACCGCATGCTCGACGCGATGTTCGGCCGCGATTCACCTGCCCCAGACCCGATTGAGGGTTTCGGCTACAAGGTCGAGACGGGAACGCTCGCGGCGCGACGCGCCTGGCTCGCCGCGCAGCGAGCGGCTTTCCTGCGCGCCCATCCCGAGACCTGGGATACCCTCATGCGACTGGTCCCCGACCACGTGCAGCGGTCGCGGCCATCCTGAGGTCGACGCGCCGTGCTGTTCAATTCCCTCGAGTTTCTGATCTTCTTCCCGATCGTCACGGCGGGCTATTTTCTGCTGCCCTTCCACTGGCGCTGGCTGTGGCTGCTGGTGGCGAGCTGCATCTTCTACATGGCC
>JAEUMX010000351.1 GCA_016791285.1 Burkholderiales bacterium | reverse complement strand
GTCGACATGAATCGCAAGACCGTGCAGCATCAGGAAGGCGGCATCGTGAGCGAGATCCTCGTGCGCGACGGCAGCCGCGTGAAGGCGGGGCAGAAGCTGCTCGTCCTGCGCGACGTGCGCGTGGACTCGAGTCAGGACCTGATCACGACGCAACTGGATTCGGAGCTGGCGAAGGCCGCGCGGCTGCGCGCGGAGCAGCTCCTGGCACCCGACGTCACGTTCCCCCGCGAGCTCACCGAGCGCAGCGCCGAGGCGCGCGTGGGCGAACTCATCGCGCGCGAGACCGCTCTCTTCGAAGCGCGCACCAATGCGCTCAACGAGCAGACCCAGCTCATCCGCAATCAAGCGCGCGAAACCGAGCGGGAGATCGAGGCGCGCTCACGCCAACTCGCGGCCGACGAGCGTGCGATCCGCTTGCAGAAGGACGAGCTCACGGCCAACACGGCACTGCTCGACAGAGGCTTCGTCAGCAAGACCCGGCTCATTGCGCTCCAGCGCTCGCTCTCGGAATACGAGGCGCGGCTGGGCGAGAACCAGGCAGATCTCGCGCAGGCGCGCCAGCGCGTCGTCGAGCTCGAGCTCAAGGCCGCGAGCCTGCGCAACAACTTCGCCCAGCAGGCCGCGGGCGAGCTCAAGGAGACCACCGCGCAGATCTTCGACCTGCAGGAGCGGCTGCGCCCGAGTGTCGATGCGAGCGTGCGCCAGAACGTCACCGCCCCCATTTCCGGCGAGGTGGTGGATCTGAGAGTCACCACCGTCGGCGCCGTCATCGGCCCGCGCGATCCGATCCTCGAGATCGTCCCCGAGAATGCCGATCTCATCGTCGAAGCGCGCATCCGCACCGAGGACATCAACTACGTGCGCGTTGGCGCCGATGCCGATGTCAGACTCATCGCGTTCAAGCAGCGCATCACGCCCGTGGTCGAGGGCAAGGTCGTCTACGTGTCCGCCGATCGCCTGGTGGACAAGACCTCTCCGACGCCCATGCCCTACTACGCCGTGCACGTCCGCGTCGCACCCGAAGCACTTCAGAAAGGCGGCGACCTGCGGCTGCAGGCCGGCATGCCGGCGGAGGTGTTCATCAAGGCCACATCCCGCACGACGCTGCAATATCTCTTCGACCCCATCACCGCCTACCTGCGCCGGTCGATGCGGGAGCCATGAGGAATCACGCCTTTCAGGCCGCGTCTTTCGGCGGTCGCGGAAATTTGCGTTTGCGACGTTCTCTTCTGGATCGCCACGGGACGATCAGATCTCGACCTGCGTGCCAAGCTCCACGACGTTGTCGGTCGGGATCTTGAAGAAGTCGGTGGCATTCTGCGCATTGCGCGACATGAGGGCGAAGAGCTTCTCGCGCCACACCGCAATCCCGGGCTGCAGGCTCGGCAGGATGGTCTCGCGGCTCACGAAGAACGACACCTGCTTGAGATCGACCGCGAACCCCTTGCTTCGACAAAGCTCCAGCGCTGCCGGAACGTCGGGCGCCTCCATGAATCCGTAGCGGATCAGCAGCCGGTAGAAGCCCTTGCCGAGCGGTTTGAGCTCGACGCGCCGCTCGCTCGACACGTAGGGGATCTCCTCCGTGATGACCGTGGCAATCACGGTCCGTTCGTGCAGCACCAGGTTGTGCTTGAGGTTATGGAGCATTGCCGAGGGAATCAGATCGGCGCGCGCCGTCATGAACACCGCGGTGCGCGCGACCCTCGGAATACTGTCGTCGATGCTTTCGAGGAACACTCTTTCCGCAACATCCAGCTTCGACATCTGCCGGAAGAGCAGCGTACGCCCGCGCTTCCAGGTGGTGAGCACCGTGAAAGAGAGCAGGCCGATGAAGAGCGGAAACCAGCCGCCCTGCGCGAACTTGATGATGTTCGCGCTGAAGAAGGCGAAGTCGACGAGGAAGAACGCGGCCGTCAGCGGCAATGCGATCCACCGGTTCCAGCGCCACATGAGGATCATCACGAACGTGACGAGGATGGTGTCGATCATCATGGTGCCGGTGACCGCGATGCCGTACGCGGCCGCCAGATTGCTTGACGACTGGAAGTAGAGCACCAGCGCCATCACGGCGAGGAACAGCGTCAGGTTGGTGAGCGGCACGTAGATCTGCCCGCGCTCCTGGTGCGAGGTCTGCACGATCGCCATGCGCGGCAGGTAGCCCAGTTGCACCGCCTGCCGGGCGACCG
Organism: Burkholderiales bacterium; assembly: GCA_016791285.1. Next base: position 1,577 of record JAEUMX010000351.1, on the reverse strand, counting down.
AAAAGGAGCCGGAGATGACCGCCTGCGACGCGATCACGGTCGCCATCGTCGCCAGGATCACGAGCGGCAGGATCGCCCACGAGGGGGCGAGCAGGAAGAAGGGATTCTGCACGGCGGCCTGCTCGCGCAGCAGCAGTGCCCCCTGCCCGTAATAATTCAGGATCAGCGCCGGCATCACGAAGCCGAACCAGGTCAGACGAATCGGAAAGCGCCCGAAGTGGCCCATGTCGGTGTAGAGCGCCTCGCCACCGGTGACCGCGAGCACGACCGTTCCGAGCGCGAGGAAGCTCTCCATCGGCTTGTCGGCGATGAACCTCGCCGCGTGCGCAGGATCCAGCGCCGCGAGCACCGCCGGCGTCTCCAGGATGGAGAGCGTGCCGAGCACACCGAGACACGCGAACCATACGCACATGATTGGTCCGAAGAGAAGGCCGATAGCGCCCGTCCCGCGGCTCTGGATCCAGAACAGCACGGCCAGCACGACGCAGGTGATCGGGAGCACGTACGCCTTGAGCGCGGGGGCGACCACTTCGAGCCCTTCCACGGCGCTCAGCACCGAGATCGCGGGCGTGATCATGCTGTCGCCGTAAAAGAGCGCGGCAGCGAAGATCCCCAGTCCCGTTATGACCGGACGCCAGCGCGAGTTCTTGGTGAGCCCCATCACCAGCGCCAGCAAAGCGAGGCTTCCGCCCTCGTCGCGGTTGTCGGCGCGCATGATGAGGGTCACATACTTCACCGACACCAGCAGCGTCACCGCCCAGAAGACGAGTGAGAGCACGCCGAGCACGCTGGCTTCCGCCACCGCGATCGGATGATGCCCCGCCATCGTCTCCTTCAGCGCATAGAGTGGACTCGTGCCGATGTCGCCGAAGACGACGCCGATGGTGCCGAGCACGAGCGTGCGCAGACTGGCCTTGTGCAGGCCTTCTTCGTTGGTCACTGCGGAATCTCCCTGGCCGGCGGTTTTTGGGAGCACAAGCCCCGGACCGATTGTTGCGGCATTGCAGCAATTGTAACAGCGCCACGGCGCTAAGGAATGAATTCGTGTGCGGGGGGTTGCTCGCGGTCTGCAAACGGTGACCAGGATCGAAGGGGGATGCGCTCGGCGGCTGCGCGCGGCACAATCTCACCTTTGTCTCCGCAAGGTGGTCCCGCGGGGGCGCGACGGCAAACGGACATCGAGGGAGGATCCCGTGCTCGTCTACCTGCGCTCGGGGCGGCTGCTGCCCGCTCTGCTGTTTCTTCTTTTCGTTTCGGTTGCCAGTGTCGCACGCGCGGCGCCGTGGATGGGTTACCTCAACGTCTACGACCCCAACTGGAACCAGGGACATGCCGGGAACTACGGCACGGTGAAGTACTTCCTGGACGAGAGCGCGGGGGAGACTGTGCCCATCGTCGTCGACGTGCAGGTGTATGCCGACGGCAAACCGCCGCATGACCTCGAGGTGCAGGTCTTCAGCAACGTCAACCGCCGCGACTTCGCCAAGGTCTTCGAGGCTGCGGGCGACGCCGGCCAGCCGACCAGTTACTACCTGACCTACCCGATGAATCTCGTCGCATCGGCCAACAACAACCAC
>JAEUMX010000303.1 GCA_016791285.1 Burkholderiales bacterium | reverse complement strand
GTCGAGGTACACCTTGTACTTGATGAGATAGCCGAGATTGATGGAATGCAGCCCTTCGATGTCCTTGTGCGGCAGCACGAGGTCCATGATGTCCTCGTCGCGCATGCTGCTCTTCAGCGGATAGAGCACGACCAGGCCGTGAACGCCGCCATCCTCGTTGACCTCCCGGATGCGCTGGCGCAACGCGTGCGCATCAGCGGCTTCGATGGACCGTGCCGCGAATCCCGCCTTGGCGGCATCCTTCAGGACCAGATCGCGGTACTGCAGCGACGCCGCGTCCGACGCCGGCGTGTAGAGCAGGGTCGCGAGACACGGTCTGAAGGGCAGTTGTGCACTCTCGCGACGGACCCAGTCGAGGTAGTGATCGGCTACGGCCTGACTGTCTACAATGGACATGACGGATCGGCGAAGTTGGCCGCGGCGGAGGGTAACACGGTACAGACCCGGGGGACGTGAAAAATCTCGCCCGGCCTGTTAGATTGCCGACCAATCCAATCCACCATGCCGACGCCGCGATGAACAATCCCACCCGACACGACAGACTTCTCATTCTCGGCTCCGGCCCCGCCGGCTATACGGCTGCCGTCTACGCCGCCCGCGCCAATCTGAAGCCGACGCTCGTCACCGGCCTGGCCCAAGGCGGCCAGCTGACGACCACGACCGACGTCGACAACTGGCCGGCGGATGCCATGGGCGTCCAGGGTCCGGAGCTGATGCAGCGCTTCCAGCAGCACGCCGAGCGCTTCGGCACCGAGATCATCTTCGACCACATCCATACGGTCGACCTGAAGACGCGGCCGTTCAATCTGCAGGGGGATCAGGCCACCTACACCTGCGACGCGCTGATCATCGCCACGGGCGCATCGGCGAAGTATCTCGGCCTGCCGTCCGAGGAGGCATTCATGGGCAAGGGCGTCTCCGGCTGCGCCACCTGCGACGGTTTCTTCTACAAGAATCAGGACGTGGCCGTCGTGGGCGGCGGCAACACCGCGGTGGAGGAAGCGCTCTATCTGTCCAACATCGCCAGCCACGTCAGTGTGGTGCACCGGCGGGACAAGTTCCGCGCCGAGCCGATCCTGGTCGACAAGCTCATGGAGAAGGTCAAGGCGGGCCGCATCTCGCTCGAATGGGATCACGTGGTCGACGAAGTGCTCGGGGACAAAACCGGCGTCACCGGCCTTCGCATCAAGCACGCGAAGACCGGCGCGACCCGCGAGCTCGCGGCGCAGGGCGTGTTCATCGCCATCGGGCACACGCCCAACACCGGCATCTTCGAAGGGCAGCTCGAGATGCAGAACGGGTACATCGTCACCCACGGCGGCAATCAGGGCGATGCGACCGCAACCAGCGTCCCCGGCGTGTTCGCCGCTGGAGATGTGCAGGATCACGTCTACCGGCAGGCGGTGACCAGCGCGGGCAGCGGCTGCATGGCAGCACTCGACGCCCAGAAGTATCTCGACGAGCATTCCGGCTGAGAACGGATGCAAGCGCGCGTTTCGCGATTGCTCGGATGAAACCGCTGCCACCCGCACCCGACGACGACGGCGAGGCGCTCGACTTGCTGCGGGAGGCGCTGCGCGACGTGACGCCGATCAAGCCGCCCGACCGGGTGCGCCACCCGCCGCGGCGCGTCGAACCGGTTCCGGTCCAGCGCCTGCGCGCGGAGCAGGAGATCCTGGCCGAGAGTCTGTCGGACGAGTCACCGCTCGAAGACGGATTCGAGTCCGGGGCGGAACTGGGCTTCGTGCGGGAGGGGCTGTCGCGCCAGGCACTGCGAAAGCTGCGCCGCGGCCACTGGGTCGTGCAGGGCGAGCTCGATCTGCATGGTCTGACCGTGCCCGCCGCGCGCGAGGCGCTCGTCGCCTTTCTGCAGCGCTGCCTGCGCGAGGGCTGGCGCTGCGTGCGCATCATTCACGGGCGCGGCCTGCGCTCGAAGAACGGCGAACCGGTGCTCAAATCGAAAACGGCGCTCTGGCTGAGCCAGCGCCAGGAGATCCTGGCCTTCTGCCAGGCGCGCCCGGCCGATGGCGGTGCCGGGGCGGTCCTGGTATTGGTGCGGGGACGCCCGCCGCACCGGTCTGGATAGTTGGCAAGACCGTTGAAAATCCCCCGGGCCGCGGCGCCGCGCGATGACGAAGACTGTCCACACCCTCGCGATCGAGGCCGCCCTGGCCGCGGACTGGACGCGGGCGCACGAGATCGTGCAGGAGCTGGACGACCCGCTCGCGTGCTGGGTGCACGCGATCCTGCACAAGATGGAAGGCGATGCCGGCAACAGCCGCTACTGGTACAGCCGAGCCGGCGGCGGCCGGCGATACGAGGATTTTGCCGACCCACGCGCCGAGCTGGCAGCCGCACTCAAACTGGCGGGTACCAGCGAAAAGCCTCAATGAGTGTGGCGGCAACGGCAGCGCAGGCGCATGCCGCGGGGATGTGCGTGCTTCAAGCCATCAGATCGCCGCTTCGCCGGTCTCGCCGGTGCGAATCCGGATCACCTGCTCGACCGTGGTGACGAAGATCTTGCCGTCGCCGATCTTGCCCGTCCGGGCAGACTTGGTGACAGCTTCCAGCGCGCCGTCCACCAAGGCGTCGGGAACGACGACCTCGACCTTGACCTTGGGAAGAAAATCCACCACGTACTCGGCACCCCGATAGAGCTCCGTGTGTCCCTTCTGGCGACCGAAGCCCTTCACCTCGGTCACGGTCAGGCCAGTCACACCTATTTCGGACAGGGCTTCCCTCACTTCGTCCAGCTTGAAGGGCTTGATGATGGCCTCGATTTTCTTCACGTCATGACTCCAGGTTCGGTGGGTTGACCGAAGCGGAATCGCCGCGAAGACAATTGCGCGCGACGCGCGCACCCATGCGATTCGCCGGTCCGGAATTGCGGCTAGTATAGTCGCTAAAATCCGCAAGATAAATCATCGGGGGAAGCGCGCTCGACAGCAGCAACATCCCGGCCACCAGAGGTTTTTCGATGTTCGAGGAATCGGCGCACCTCATGCGGGCACGCGTGTGGCAGTGGCTGCGCAAACACGACGCGGCGCTCGCTGCCTACGAGGACGCGCTCAGGGCGAACCCGGCGTCGTTTGCAACCGCGACCCGGATTGCCCATCTGCTTGCGCAGCGGGGTCGACTCGCCGAAGCCGAGACGTCGTTCGAGCGCGTGCTTGCGATCCGCCCCGACGATGCCGATACGATGTTCAATCTGGGATTCGTCCGCCACCAGCAGCGCAAGGAGGAACAGGCGATCGCGACTTTCCGCGAGGCGGTGCGCCTGAAGCCGGCCCAGGATCGAGCCTGGTACGGCATGGGTGTCGCGCTGCGGACGTTGGGGCGTTACGACGAAGCCATCGCCGCGGACGAAGAGGCGACACGGCTGCAGCCGATGAACCCCCACGCCTGGTACGAGCTCGCCATGGCGCACCACGCGCTCGGTCATGCCAGGGAGGTGAAGAAGATCATCGCCCGGGTCGAGGAGTTCGATCCCGGGATGACCGTGCAGCTGAAGCGCGACACCGGCAACCTGACCGGCTGACCGAGCGCTGCGCCGATGGCACCCGACCCGCTGATAGAGGTTCGTCCAGGCCTCGCGGACATCGCCCCGCCCGCGTGGGACCGCCTGACCAGCGACCATCCAGCGCTCAAGCACGCCTTTCTGCATGCGCTGCACGACACCGGCTGCGCGACGCCCGCGACCGGCTGGACGCCCCGCTATCTGCTGCTCTGGCGTGACGGGTTGCTCGCGGCGGCCATGCCGCTCTACCTCAAGACGCATTCATACGGCGAGTATGTGTTCGACTGGGCCTGGGCCGACGCCTACGAGCGCCATGGGCTCGCCTACTACCCGAAGCTTCTCTGTGCGATACCGTTCACGCCGGTGACGGGACCGCGGGTTCTGGCCGGGAACCCGGCAGACCGGGTCGCCCTGCTGCGCGCCGCGCTCGCCCTTGCGCAGGACGAGCAGCGCTCCTCGCTCCACATCCTCTTTCCCGACGACGCGCAGGCTCTGGCGCTCGCCGACCAGGGTCTCCTGCTCCGCCGCAGCGTGCAGTTCCACTGGGTGAACCAGGGCTACGCCGACTTCGACGGATTTCTCGGCGCGATGAATCACGAGAAGCGGAAGAAGATCCGCCAGGAGCGCCGCAAGCTGCGCGAGGCCGGCGTGCGCTTCAGGCACGTCAAAGGCGACGAGGCAAGCGTGAACGACTGGGCGTTCTTCTACGACTGCTATCGCCGCACGTACCGCCTGCATGGGGGGTCGCCCTACCTCACCCGCTCGTTCTTTCCGCGCATCGGGCATACCATGCCGAACGAGGTGCTGCTGATGATCGGCTACCTGGGCGACGCGCCCTTGTGCGCCTCCCTCCATCTGGTCGGGGGCGGTCGCATGTATGGCCGCTACTGGGGCACACAGCGGTTCGTGCCAGGCTTGCACTTCGAGGCCTGCTACTACCAGGCGATCGACTACTGCATCGCACACGGCATCCCGATCTTCGAGGGCGGCGCACAGGGCGAGCACAAGCTCGCACGCGGATTGGAGCCGGTCGCCACGTTCTCGAACCACTGGCTCGCCCACCCCGCGTTTGCTCACGCAGTGGAGGACTTTCTCGTGCGCGAGTCCAAGGGCATGGAAGCGTATCTCGACGAGCTCGCCGAGCGTGTACCCTTCAAGGCGGGCGAGTAAGATGGCGTGATGAGTAGAGTTGCCGCCCACGACGCGGACTACTTCGAGCACGATGCGGACATCGGTGTGATCGGCCGCGGCCCGAAGATCGAGGATGCGTTCGTGGCGGCGGCCGCGGCCATGTTCGCGTTCATGGTGCATCCCGCCGAAGTGCAGCCCCTCGATCGGATCTATGTCGCATTCGTGGAGTCCGATCCCGAGCTCGCGTTGGTGCGCTGGCTGAACGAACTCCTGGCGGAAGCCCGTGCACACGGTCTCGCGCTCGCCTGCTTTCGACTCACGCGCACCGGCGATCGGTGGCGGGGTGAGGCGGCGGGGGAACCCTGGCGCCGCGACTTCGCACGCGGCACGGAGGTCAAGGGCGCGACGCTTACGGGGCTTTCCGTCAAGGAGATCCCGGGCGGTTGGGAGGCGCGCTGTGTAGTCGACGTATGACGAGGCGGATCTGAGAATACCCGGCGCGCAGCGCTGCGTGCGCCTATACTGGAATTCTAGATCTGCACCGGCGGCGCCATGAAGCTCGAAGCGCTAGAGCCGCTGTCTCCTCACTGCTGGCGACCTGCCCCGGCAACGGGGTGCGTTGCGCCCGCCGTGCGGCTGTTCGCGAGCGGGGCACTGCTGGCCGGCATGGATGACAAGGTGCTGGAGCAGATCACCAACGTCTCGCGGTTGCCGGGGCTCGTCGGCTGCGCGATGACGATGCCCGACGCCCACTGGGGCTACGGCTTTCCCATCGGCGGCGTGGCCGCCTTCGATCCGGAGGCAGGCGGCATCATCTGCGCCGGCGGGGTCGGCTTCGACATCTCCTGCGGCATTCGCTGTCTGCGCACCAACCTCACTCTGACGCAGATCGAGCCGCGCATCGAAGCGCTGGCGAACGTGCTGTTTCGGGCGATCCCTGCCGGTGTCGGAGAGGGAGGCGATATTCGCCTGACGCCCGCCGAACTGGACGCGGTGATGGAGGGCGGGGCGCGCTGGGCGGTATCGGAGGGTTTCGGAACGGCGGCAGAGCTCGAATTCGTCGAGGAGCACGGGACGATGGCAGGTGCCAAGCCGCAGTACGTCTCCGAGCTCGCGAAGAAGCGGCAACGGGGCGAAATGGGCACGCTCGGTTCCGGCAACCACTACCTCGAAGTGCAGGTGGTGGACCGCATCCACGATGCAGAGGCGGCGCGCGCGTATGGCCTCGCCGAAGGACAGATCCTCGTGTCGCTCCACTGCGGGTCGCGCGGACTCGGACACCAGATCGGCACCGACTATCTCGTCACGCTGGCAAAGGCGGCGGGTCGGCTCGGCGTGCATCTTCCCGACCGCGAGCTCGCGTGTGCGCCGATCCACTCCGCCGAGGGCGAGCGGTATCTGGGCGCGATGAATGCCGCGATCAACGTCGCCCTCGCCAATCGCCAGATTCTCGCCCAGCTCACGCGCGATGCGTTCGAGCGCGTGTTCCCGGAAGCGCGTCTGGCCACGCTGTTCGATATCTCCCACAACACGTGCAAGCCTGAACGGCACGAGGTCGATGGCGAGCCGAAGCTGCTCTACGTGCACCGGAAGGGCGCGACCCGCGCGTTCGGCCCGGGCCATCCCGAGATCCCCGCGCCTTATCTGGGAGTCGGTCAGCCAGTGATCATCGGCGGCAGCATGGGTACGGGTTCATACGTGCTGGCCGGAACCGCGCAGAGCGAGCGGATCGCCTTCTCCTCGGCAAGCCACGGCGCCGGCCGCGCCATGAGCCGCACCGCGGCGCTGAAGCGCTGG
>JAEUMX010000255.1 GCA_016791285.1 Burkholderiales bacterium | reverse complement strand
GTCTGGGCGTTCTTCATGCTCGAGGAGCGCGAGCTGCACTGGCTCGGCAACAAGGAAGCGTTCTCCTTCGACGGCTTCTCGGTCGGCTTCGGCGCCGGCTGGCACCTCGAGTGGAAGGCCGGGCCGTTGTCGCTCGACGCGAGCGCGGAAGTGCTGGTGGGGCTCGGCACGTCGCCGTTCAAACTGGTCGGGGGCGTCGAAGTGGACGGCCGCCTCGACGCCAAGGTGGCTTCGGTCGGGGTGACGGGCAAGCTGCTCGTGGAAGTGGTGGACACCGGTACGAGCCTGCTCAAGTACCTGTCCGGCGAGTTCTGCGGCGAGATCGACGCGCCGCTCGTGCCGCCGATCAGGAAGTGCATCGAGATCGACATCGGCAGCAAGCCGACCGAGACCATTCCCGTTCCGCCCCACCCGCTCAAGGGCGTGGACCTCACCGACCGGCGCGGCAACCGCGTCGCGTCGGCAACGAGCGGGACCGCGGGCCCGGACCACACGGTCTGGCCCGACACGGTGCCGGTGCTGGGCTTCTCGCACGTGCCCGAGATCGGTGCCGGTCTCGAAGACCACTGGACGCTCGCCGCGCGCCCGAACAACCCGTCACCGTGGGCCGGCACCTCGGAGCTCAAGTACGCGTTCCGCCTCGACGCGGTCGAGTTGCACGCCCTGACCGCGGAGGGCTACCAGCAGGTTGCCGGCCCGCTCGACGCCGTGTTCTGGCTGCCGACGCACCGCGGCGGCGTGATGAGCGCAGCCGGCGATGCGATCTGGCCGTCCGAGCACGAGGGGGCCGCGCTGGCGCTGCTGTCGTGGGTGCCGTTTACCGTGTTCCGCAATCTCACGAGCGGCGGCGCGGGGCTGCCGGCCGATCCGGTGCGCACGCTGGGTGAAGTCTGCAAGACCATCACCATCGGCCACGAGACCTGCGCACCGGGCGTCGACGCGAAGCAGATCGAACCGGGCAGGATTCGCATCCGGTCGCGGCGAGGCGACGGCGACCCCGTCGCCGCGGTGTTCACCGTGTTCGGCATCGCCACGCTGGGTGGGCTCACGTGGCGCGAGCTCGGACCGGCGCTCGCGCAACTGGGTCTGCATCCCGTGGCGGCGGGCATCGTCGATCTGGCGCTGCCGGCGCGGCTGCCCGACGGCCGCCGCGTCAAGCGCGGGTACGAGCTGCCGGGTATCGGGCAGGCGGGGCCGCGCTACGCGTCGCTCGGCTGGCTCGCGCGCTTCGAGCCTCACATCGCCCGCGGGGAGGTGCTGCTGGAGGTGTGCGACCAGGGTTACGGCGTCGGCGGCGGGACGCGCTGCTTCCCGTTCGACGGCGTGAACCGGGTCAACGGCGCGGAGAGCTGGGAGACGGCGGGGCTGCGCTTCGTCAAGACGGTCACGCCGGAGGGTGCGGCCAGGCTTACGGGCGTGAACGATCTGCTGGTGATCGGTCTGGGAACCGTGCGCATCGTCCTGCCGTTCCCGGTCGCCTGGTTGGCACTGGGCGTATTGCATCCCCTGGGCGTGGCGACGATGACGATCAAGGGCGTCAACGGTCACACGCTCGACACCCGCGTGATTCCGCGTGCCACCGACGTGCAGAGCATCGTGGTCGAGAACCTGGGGCCGTTCGTCGAGATCGTGATCGTAAGCCTCGACGGGCGTCTTGGCATCGCCTCGGTGTGCGTGCGCGCCGGCCTGGGTCCGGTCGACGGGCCGCTCGAAGCGCCGCCGCTCGTAGGCCAGCGCTCGACCGGCGAGCTCGCCTTCTGGGAGGCGGATGTGCTCGCCGACCAGACCTTGCCCAACGGCCGGCGCTGTCTCCATGTGCGCTACGCCTCGCCGGACGCGAACGGCTGGCAGGCGATCGGCATTCCAGCCATGCAGAGCGCCACGGTTCGCATGGCGGGCGTCTGCGGTCTGACCACCACGCTCGAACAGGTGCGCGTGCGCGATCAGGAGGCGCGCGACACCCTGAAGGACGGCTGGAACCTCAAGGCCGGTCTCACGAGCGAGACGCGGCCGCTGCTCGTCGCCGATACGCTCTACCGGCTGAGCGTGTCGATGAGCTGGGCCGGCTGGCGGCCGACAAACCCCGGACAGCAGCCGCCCGCCACGGTGAGCGCGTGGACGGCTCTGGACGCCGCGGAATACTACTTCCGTACCGCTGTCGAGGCGATCGACACGGAGAGCTCGCCACCGGCGGTGTCCCTGTCCGACGAGAAGGCGTTCGATCCGCGCGCCGTCGCGCGCTACCTCATCGGCTTCGCGCCCGAGAATGCGGATGCCCCGCCGCATCTGCTCGACGACGCGCTGCAGGCCGCTTTCGAGGTCGACCACGTCGAGCAGTTGCTCGCTGCCTACGGCCGCGATCTCGTGTTCACGCTGCGCCGTACCGATCCGCCGGCCGGGAGCGTCGAGGACGGCCCGCTGCCGCTAATCCCGGTCAACCTCC
>JAEUMX010000116.1 GCA_016791285.1 Burkholderiales bacterium | reverse complement strand
CTGCGCGCCAGGGTTTGGGACCGTCGCGCGCACGAGGAACGTTCCGGTCTGCGCGTTGTAGTCCGCATTGGCGAAAGTGATCCGCCCCCGATTCGGAAACAGCGACCCGTCGGCGAGCACGACTTCAACCTCGTATTCGTCAGCGGCCGGCAGGCGGAGCGCGCCCGCGGCCTGCTCGGTGCGCAACTTCAACATATCGTTCTCCGAGATGCTGAAGTTCACCCAGATCGGATGGGTCTGCTGCACGTAGGTGAGCACGCTGCTGTCCCCGCTGCCGCTCAGGTACTGGCCGTCCTGCACCTTGGCAAAGCTCGACAGCCCGGTCACCGGCGTGGTGATCGTCGTGTAGCCGAGATTGAGCCGCGCCTCTTCGACGTTCGCCTTCGCGGTTTCCACCGCCGCCGAGGCAGCGAGGAACTGCCCGGTGGCATCGTCGAGCTCGCGCTGGCTCAACGCCTTCCGCGCCGCAAGCGGCTTTACCCGGGCGAGGTTGTCGCGCGCGACCTGCAGGCGTGCCTGCTGTTCGGCGAGCTCGCCTCTCGCGGCGTCGAGCTGCGCCTTGAACGGCTTGGGATCCTGCAGGAACATGACCTGACCGGCCTTCACCATGCTGCCTTCGGTGTACACGCGCTTGTCGAGGAAGCCGCTCACGCGCGCCACGATCTGCACCTGCCGCGTGCTCTGGGTCTGGCCGACAAACTCGAAGCTGACCGGTGTGTCGCGCGGCACCATCGTCATCACCGTCACGTCGACGGGCGGGCGTTCCTCGGCTTTCTTATCCTCCTTCTTGCACCCGGCTACCAGGGCAGCAGCAAGGAGGAGGGCGAACCCCAGGCGGGGCCACCGCGCGTGGCGCTGGAATAACGGTGGGATCACGAGGTCCTCTGGGTCGGGTTGTGACACCGGAAGCGAACAAGGCCGCGCGATTATAGTGGAAATGGCGGCGACAGTAGCTGGTCGGCGCCGTCCCATCGCGCGTCAATCGACTTCGAACCCGAACATCCGGGCGAGGGGTCGAGCCTTAACGGCACGCGCTGCGAACTGCAGAGCGTATCCTCTCGAAGCTATGCGGAGCCTCCGAACGAAGGGTGTTCTTCTTCTCGCCGTGATTGCAGCCGTTGCGACGGCGATCGTCCTCGGGCGAGGTGGGGCACCGTCGCGCCCGCAACCGCCGACGCGCGATCCGCACACACCGGGATACGTGACGGCCCACGAGTTGCCGGACGGCACGGTGCCGCCGAGCGATGCCGAGGGAAACTTCATCATCGGTCCGACGCACGAAGCGGCGCCCGAAATGACGGTGCAGGAGGGTGTACCGCGCGGCACCCTCGTCGAATTCACCATGAGCTCCGCGGACAGCAAGATCTATCCGGGTATCGCGCGCGATCCGGGGACTTACGGGGCGGTCGATCCCGCCGACCCTGCCAAGCTGATCGTGACCACCAGCCGTCCGGCACCGTATTCGCGCCGCGTCACCGTGTACGTAGCGCAGCAATACGTGTCGGGGACGACCGCCCCATTCATCGTCGGCACCGACGGCCCCGACCCGCTACTTTTCATCGCACTGGACAACCTGATCGCGCAAAAACGCGTGCCTGCGATGGTTGCCGTCTCCATCGGCAACGGCGGCGGCGACGCGCAGGGCAGCCAGCGCGGGCTGGAATACGACACCATGTCGGGGCGCCACGCCGAGTTCGTCGAATCGGAAGTGTTGCCCGAGGTCGAAAAGCGCGCCAACGTGAAGCTGACCCGCGATCCCGAAGGCCGCGCGGCGATGGGCTGCAGTTCGGGCGGTGCAGCGGCGCTGATCATGGCGTGGTATCGCCCCGATCTCTACCGCCGCGTGCTGAGCTACTCCGGCACGTTCGTGAACCAGCAGTGGCCGCCGAGCGCCGAGACGCCG
>JAEUMX010000108.1 GCA_016791285.1 Burkholderiales bacterium | reverse complement strand
TCGATTTCCGGCCGGCGACATATAATCGCTGCTCGCGGTGACCCGCTCCGTAGCAGAAATGCGCTGCGATCGTTGCAGGCGTTCGCTTTCCGTTTCACATCCGCGCCATTCCCGACTGCGTTGCTTCACTGCGTCTTTCCTTCACCCGACCCTGCGCGGCCGTTTGCTCGCGGCCCGGCGCTGCGCCGTGCCCTGACATGGATCGCCGTGATCCTGTCGCTGCTCGCGAGTGCCGCGGCCTGCGCGGACGAGATCGCCTTCCGCGTCCAGATCGAGGCACCGGCCGCGCTGCGTGACCTGCTCGAAACGCATCTGGATGTCGTCCGCCGCTCTGCGGAAAAGGGGCTGATGGCAGCGGAAGTGCGCCGCCTCTACACGCGTGCGCCGGATCAGATCCGGCAGCTCGTTGCCACCGAGGGTTATTTCTCCCCGCGCATCGATGCCACGCTCGACGACGGTGCGAGTCCCTGGCAGCTTCGCTTCGAGGTCGATCCCGGCCAGCGCGCCGTCGTGCGCCACGTGGACCTCGAGTTCGTGGGCGATGTCGAAGTGCCGAGCCCGCACAACATCGACCGCCTCGCGCGGCTCCGGGCCGAGTGGAAGCTCGAACCCGGCATGCCGTTTCGCAGCGCCGATTGGGAGGCGGCGAAACGGGAGACGCTGCAGGATCTCACCGTCTTTCTCTACCCGACGGCCAAGCTCGTCGACAGCCGTGCGACCGTGAACCCCGAGACGGGTGACGTCGATCTCTTCGCGCAGATCGACAGCGGCCCGGCATTCACCGTCGGCGAGCCCCAGGTCACCGGGCTGACGCGCTACCAGACCGCGATCGTCGAGGGCATGAACAACATCAGTCCCGGATCGCCTTACTCCCAGGACCAGTTGCTCAGGTTCCAGCAACGCCTGCAGAACAGCGGATACTTCTCGAGCGTATCCGTGCGCATCGACGCCGACCCCGCGCACCCGCGCGACACGCCGATCCTGGTCGACGTGATCGAGCGCAAGGTCCAGCGCGTGGCGATCGGTCTCGGCTACAGCACCGATTACGGGCCGCGCGCGCAGCTCGACTACCAGCACGTCAATCTGTTCGACCGCGCGTGGCGGTTCAACGTCCGCACCATCGCCGATCTCAAGCAGCAGTCGCTGTTCGCCAATCTTTACTTTCCGACGGAGCAGGGCGGCTTTCGCAACGGCGTCGACGCGACCATCCAGTCGACGGACATCCAGAATCAGGTCACCAGCACCTATTCCTTCGCCGCCAAGCGTCAGCACTTCGAGGAGTGGCGCGAGAGTCTCACGGGACTTCAGTACCAGTGGCAGGAGGTGGACGTGAGCCCCTTCCCCACCGTCCAGAACCGGGCGCTGAGCCTGAACCGGGAGGTGATCCTGCGTCAGGTGGACAATCTGATCAATCCCGCCAGCGGCTACTTCGCTGCGCTCCAGGTGAATGGCGCGACCAAGGCCATTCTCTCGGACCAGAATTTCCTGCGCGTGTATGGCAGGGGTGTCTACTTCCATCCGCTCTCCGCCCGGGACAGTCTCATCCTGCGCAGCGAGATCGGCGTCACCTTCGCCCCCAATACGGATGGCATTCCAACCGACTTCGTCTTCCGCACCGGCGGTTCGCAGACCGTGCGCGGCTACGCTTACCAGTCGCTCGGAGTGAAGAAGGGTGACGCCGTGGTCGGCGGGCGGTACCTGTTCGTGGCGAGCGCGGAGTACATCCGCTGGGTCCTGGACAACTGGGGTGCGGCGGTCTTCGTCGACACCGGCAATGCGTGGGATGACTTCGGGACGATCACCCTCGTGCGCGGCTACGGTCTCGGCGTGCGCTGGCGCAGCCCCGTGGGATCGCTCTCCGCGGACGTCGCCTACGGCGAAGCAACGAACGAGGTCCGCCTGGACTTCACCATCGGGTTCAGGTTCTAGGCGGCGATGGCGAAAACACTGCTGCGCATCGTCGAGTGGCTGGGCATTCTTCTAGGCGTCGCGCTCCTGGCCGCGGTCTGGCTCGCGACGCGCGAGGAAGCGCTGCAATGGGCAGCACGGCAGCTCGCGGAGCAGACCGCTGGCATGGTCGTGCTCGAGGACGTGCGCGGGTCGCTGCTGGGTCCGATCTCGATCGGCAAGGTGCGCTACGAGGACCCCGATCTTCGGATCACCGCCGAGCGCGTCGAGCTTAAGTGGGAGCTGGTCGCGCTCGCCGTCCGGCCGCACGCCGTGCGCATCACCGACCTCGCGGTCGCCAGGGTCGAGATCGCATCCCTGAGCGAGAGCGAGGGGCCGGCGGAGATCCCCGGCACGCTGCGGGTGCCGGTCGCGCTTACGGTGGACCGGGCCGCGGTGGGCGAGCTCGTCTACACCAGCGGCGACACGCGCGTCGAAGCACGCAAGGTCGAGCTCGCATACGCAGTCGACGCACGCGAGCACAGACTCACGATCGAGCGCGCGGAATCCGACCTGGGCGTGCTCGCTGGCCGCGCGATGCTCGGCGTGGACGCACCGTTTCCCGTCGACGGCGTCCTCTCACTCAGCGGGCGCTTCGACGCCTATCCCTATCATCTGGGGGGCACGCTCGCCGGCACCCTCGGCGAGCTGCGGCTGGTCGCCGCGAACAGCGAGCCGCCGCTGGTGGCGCAGGTGGATGCCATCGTCACGCCATTCGAAGCGGTGCCGGTGCGGCAGGCGACGGTGCGGGCGGAGAGCCTCGACGTGCGGTCGTTCGACGAGGGCTTTCCCGCGACCGACCTGAAGGTCGATCTGAACGTTCGCCCGCTGCCGGACGGGCGCTTCGTCGGCGATTTCGGCGTCGTCAACCGCGGCGCGGGAACGCTCGACCGCCAGCGTGTGCCGCTCGCCGAGGCTGCGGGCCGCTTCCAGGGCACGCCGGACAATCTGGCGCTGGACGGACTGACGATCGATCTGGGGCAAGGCGGCCGCCTGACGGGACGCGGCGGTGTGACGGATGGCCGCCTGCACTTCGATCTCACCACGACGGCGCTCGATCTCAGAGGGCTGGACGGGAAGCTCACACAGACGAGGCTCGCAGGCACGATCGCGCTCAAGCTGGCGCAAGACGCACAGACGCTGACCGTCGATCTCGCGCAGCAGGGCTATCGGATCGAAGGCGAGGCCGTACACCAGAACCAGGAGATCGACTTGCGCTCGGCGCGCATCCGCGCGAAGGGCGGCGAGCTCGCGCTCAAGGGACGGGTCGCGCTTACTGGCACTCAGGCGTTCCGCGCGGAGGGCAGCGTCTCGCGCTTCGATCCTTCCGCGTTCGGCGATTTCCCGCCTGCGATGCTGAACGGGAGCTTTACGGCCGCGGGATCGCTCGCACCGCAATGGTCCGCGCGGGTGAACCTCACCGTGGCGGAGAGCAGCCGGTGGCGCGCGGCGCGGCTCGCTGGCGGCGCGACGTTCGAGGTCAACGAGCAACGCATTGCCGACGCCGATGCGGCCCTGCGCGTCGGGGCCAATCGCCTGTATGCGAAAGGCAGCTTCGGCGGTCCGGGCGACCGTCTGACATGGAACCTGGAGCTGACCGAGCCCGCCGTCATCGATCCGCGGCTCACCGGCCGCCTCGTGGCGGGGGGCGTATTGGAAGGCACCCAGGCGCAGCCGGGCGGCAGCTTTACGGTGGACGGCAAAGGGCTGCGCTGGGGGAGCGAGCTTTCGATTGCCGAGGTGAGCGGCAGCGGCAGCGTCGCGCGCGGGCTCGCAGGCGATATCAGTCTGACCGTGCAGGCGCGCGACGTGAAGAGCGGGACACAGCACCTCGAGAATGCGAGCGTGATCGCGACCGGCACGCTCCCGCAGCACGAGATCAAACTCGCCGCTGCCGGCTCCGGGCTCGACGCGTCGGCGCGACTGGTCGGGGGATGGTCGGCGAAGACCGGCTGGAGCGGGCGCGTCGCGACGCTCGAGAACCGCGGGCAATATCCCGTTCAGTTGCTGGAGCCGGCAACACTCGAAGTCGCTGCGGATCGCCTCGTCCTTGGCGCATCGCGTGTGCGGTTCGGCGACGGGATGCTCGAGGTCGCCGGTGTGCGCCGCATCGGCGGCACGCTCGAAACGAGCGGCGAGTTTACCGGGATCGCGGCTGCGTATCTGCTCACGCTTGCGCAGGGCGCCGACGCGGTCGACACCACCCTCAAGCTCGGTGGACGCTGGGACCTGCGCGCGGACCAGCACCTCGACTGCACCTTCGAGGTCGCGCGCGAGAGCGGGGACGTCCTGCTTCCGACACGCCCCGCGATCGCGCTCGGCGTGACGCAGCTCGCGCTCGCGGTCCGTTGCGTCGACGACCAACTGCACGCGCGGTTCGACGCAGTGGGCAGCGAGATCGGGACGGTGAGCGCCGAGGTCGACACGCGCGTCAGTCGGCGCGGCGCTGCGTGGGGCATCGCGGGTGCCGCGCCGCTGCAGCTTGCCGCACGGGCGAACATGCCATCGCTCGCCTGGGTCGGGGCGTTCGCCGACGACGCGATCACCGTCGCCGGCAAGCTCGACGCGACCGTCACCGCCAATGGCACCGTCGCCGCGCCCGGGTTGCAGGGAACCGTAACGGGCAGCGGACTCGAGCTGGGCTTGCCCGAGGCAGGCGTGTTTCTCGACCGCGGCACGCTGCGCGGCACCTTCGAAGCCAATCGCTTCGTGCTGGACGATCTAACCTTGCGCGGCGGTGACGGCACGCTGACCGCGACCGGGGCCTACGAGTTCGGCGCGGGTGGCGATCTCAAGCTGGCGGTGGTGGCGGACCGGCTCGCGCTCTTGTCGCGTCCGGACCAGAAGCTCGTCGTGAGCGGCAACATCGACGGGGCGATCGTGGACGGCGCGCTGAAGGCGACGGGCAAGGTCACCGCCGACAGCGCGCGCATCGAGGTCGTGCCGAGCCGCGCGCCGACGCTCTCGTCCGACATCGTCATCAAGGGACAGGAGACGGAAGCGCCGCGACGAAGCGGCCGCACCTATGTCGATATCGATCTCGAACTCGACCTGGGCAAGCAGTTCTACGTGAACGCATTCGGGCTCGACGGGCGCCTGGCGGGGTCGATCCGGCTGCGCGCACGCGACCGTGAGCTGCCGACGGCCACCGGCAGCATCCGCGTCGCTCAGGGCTACTACACGGCGTTCGGGCAGCGCCTCACCGTGGAGCGCGGCATCGTTACCTTCTCGGGTCCGATCGACAATCCCGGCGTCAATGCGCTCGCCATGCGCAAGAACCAGGCGGTGGAGGCTGGCGTGTCCGTGACGGGTACCCTGCGCGCACCGACGGTGAAGCTCGTGTCGGTGCCCGAGGTACCGGACACCGAGAAGCTTTCGTGGCTCATGCTGGGTCGCGCCCCGGACCCGAACGCGCGCGACAACGAGGCGCTTACCGCGGCCGCCGCGAGTCTGATCGCCGCGGGCGGAACGTCTCTGCTCGGCGTCGGCACCAAAGGCCTCGGGATCGATTCCGTAGGCATGCGCAGCGAAGGCACCACTTCCGAGCAGGTGGTCTCGTTCGGTAAACGCATCTCCGACAACGTCTACCTCACGTACGAGCGCAGCGTGAGCGGCGCCATAAACCTCACCCGCGTGCGCTATCTGCTGTCACCGCGGTGGTCGGTGGAAGCGGCGACGGGAACGTCCGATGCGATCGATGTCTTCTTCACGCTGTTCTTCAATTAGCGGTCGGGAGCGGTAGGCGCTAGAGTCTCGAAGCTTGGCTCTGCTGAATGAGCGCATTCGACCCATACCCGACCGTTGCGATTCTCGGAAGCAGTCGTTCAACGGGGGGTTGGGCTGCAACTATTGGGGATCGTCCTCGGTGAGACACATAACGGGGGCTATTTCGCCGAGCGCGGAGCGGCTTGCAGCATCTCACCCAATTCGATCTGCCAGAACTTCGCTTGTAAAACAGTGCCGTGGCCTGCGGTCTGGTCGCTGGCGGGTATGAGCAGAACACGCCCGTTCTTCACGCGCTTGATCTCGCGGTCCAAAACCCCAAGCTCCGGGGGGTTGCGCTCGTCGTCGGCCGAATTGATCGCCAATAGTGCGGCCTGAATTCGCTCAAGCCCTGACGACGCGTTGTAGTCGCGCGAAGAATCCCATTGATAGAGCACATCGTTGGCGTCGGCAGTGAAGGGTGCGCTGAGCCGCTGGTTGAGGATGTCATCGGCTTTCTGGCGGGTCGGTGCCGCCTTCTGCAGCGCCTGATTGCCGCCGTTGGTGGCAAGAGCGAAAAACACCGAGGAAAACTGCGCGCTGCGAAGTGGCCTCGAGTAGTTGCCGTTCATCCACTCAGGGTCGTTGCGGATGGAATCGATGATGAGCCGCCGAAGCATCCAGTTTCGGCCCGACATCTCGGTCGGCACGGAGGCCATAGGTACTGCGATGTCCATGTGACCGGGATACTTCTGGGCGTAGATCCAAGTCTCCATGCCGCCCATGGAGAACCCGAGAACGAGCCGTAGATGGCGTAGGCCAAGGTGCTCGGTCACCAGCCGGTACTGCGCGTCCACCATGTCTTCGTAGTTGTACTTCGGAAACCCCGTGCGCAGCCCGTCCGAGGGCTTGCTCGATTTGCCGTGGCCGATGGCGTCCGGCAGGATCACGTAGTAGCGACTGGCGTCAAGCGGCTGCCCTGGGCCGAAGAGTGCGCCCGCGAACGCAGGAGTCAACATGCTCGCGCCCGATCCAGTGGTGCCGTGCAGGATCAGCACCGGCTCGCCGGTGGGGGCGCCCACAGTGGTGTAATGGAGGCGCAGTTCGGGTAGAACCTCGCCGGTGTGAAAGCGAAAGTCGCGCACCACCCAATCACCTTCCTTGGGCGTGGGGTAGTCCGCGGCCAAGGTCGGAAGAGTCAGTAGGGCATACACCAGGACCCACATAGCCCTTAACAGAGTCGCGATGCGCTTCATACTCATATCACCCTCCTTGCGTAAGGTGGCAAGATACCGAGCACGACCGGTGACCCAGCCCCGGATCGGCCCGCTTGCGGTCAACCCAGTACGCGAATTGGTGAACGATGTGCTGTTGTCGGCGGCGATACGCGGAGCGCCATTCGCCCACGCCCTGCAGCAGCGTCGCCCAATATGACGAAGTAAGTATAGTAAAGGGCCTTCCAGAATGCTCGGAAATCGGTCACCCCTTTTTAAAGTCCTTCTCCTTTTCTTGGCCTCGATGTCCGAACAAACTGCTCCAATTACACTGGGTCACAGTCCATTCCGGGCGGCGATTCTGGAGGCACCAGCGAGCGACCGGTTGATGGCCGCTTGCGGCCGCTCGGCTTGCTGATCAATGTAGTGTGGAGTTGCGCGCCCCGCAGCACTTCTTGTACTTCTTTCCGCTGCCGCACGGGCAGGGTTCGTTACGGCCCACCTTCGGCGCATTGCGCACGACCTGCGGCGGTGGGCCCTTGCCAAACGAGAGTGTGCCCGACGTGAAACCTTGCGGTTGGGCGGCACGCTTCTCCTGCCAGAAAGCGTGGATCTTCACGAGCGACGGCACGAGTTCTGTCATCCAGCGATCACCGTCGCCGTCCTTCTTGATGAGCTCGATCCCCACGTCGGTGCCGAGCCGCGTGAACGGCGCGAACCAGCTCGGTTCTGCGACCATCAGCAGGCTCCACGCTTCCCGGTCGAACTTCATGCCGAGCAGGAAGCCTTCGCACCATTCGGCCGCACCCCATTGGCCACCGAACCAATAGATCGGCTCGAAGCCTGTGGGGTCGGCGGTGAACTGGCGAACAACGGCGTTGTAGTGCCGCATTATCAGACTCAACACGCGGTTCGCCTCGTCCATGCTCTCGAATTCAGGGGCAGCCTCGCCGGCGTCCATATCCCATATCCACGGCATCCACTCCGAGGGTAGGACGGTGCGGGGGCCGATCGCCAGTGCCGTGAGAAAGCCCTCCAGGGTCGAGACGTCCATCGCAGAGTCTTCCAGCGCCGGGCAGGCGAGGAAGTCGTCGAGCGCGTCCAGTTCCTGATCGGTCAGGTCAACGTTCAGGTTCGTCCGTGTTTTTTCGGTCAACTCGCGTCCTCGTCGCGTTGCGTGATTGAAGTGAGGCGCGTCGGTCCATCTTGCCCCGAGTTCAAGCGCGGTCATTATGGTGAAAGAACGCGACTTCGTGGCATTGAACTTGCGCCTCGGTCGCGCCCATCTCTCGGTGCGTTCGCCGTGTTCCTGCGCTTGCTCCTCTTCGTGGTTGCCGCCCTGCTGGCATATCACTTCACGCACCTGTCCCCCCAGGCCCCAATCAGGGAGACGATCGCGAGCCGCACGCTGGAGCGAAACGGCTACCGCATCGTCCGGCTCCAGCCATTCACCATCGAAGCGACCGTGCTCTCATCGAAGCGCTATCGCTTCGATCGCGAGTCGGGGCTGGCTCCCATCGACCTCGCGCTCGGATGGGGACCGATGGCGAATCCCGCCGTGACCCGGAAGGTCGCGATCAGTCAGAGCGATCGGTGGTACTACTGGCGAGCGTCGGAGCTCCCGATTCCGCGGCGGGAGATCGAGATTCACAGCACGAACGTGCACATCATTCCCGCCAACCGCGCCATCGAGGAG
>JAEUMX010000079.1 GCA_016791285.1 Burkholderiales bacterium | reverse complement strand
GCCTGCTCGACGGGGTCGCTCGTGATCAGCACGACCGGCTTGTCGAGCGCGTGCGCCATGCCCAGCTCGTAGAACACGTTGGGATTGCGCCCGCTGCAGTCGGCGACGACGACATCGGCCTGGCGGATGTAGTCGGCGATCTTCGTGAGCAGCGGCACCGTCAACGCCTGATCGTCGCCGCGCACGACGCTCAAGCCCGGAAACGCCCCGCCGAGGAACTGCTTGAGGCTCCGGTAGAGGTAGTTCAGCTCCGGCCGAAACGGCATGATGACGAAGCAGTTCGCCATCGCCGTCCTACGTTAGGGAACCTCGGCGCCCGCGGACATCGTCCAGCCAGAGCTCGACGTAGCGCCTGACCGTCGCGAGATCGTCGGGCCTGTAGACGGCGACCTGATATGCTCGAAGATTGAGCGGCAGGTTTTTCGCGGGTTCCTGCGACAGAAGGAGCACGGGCTTGCGCAATCCGAGCGCGATGCCGACGTCGAAGAGCACGCTCGGATTCATTCCCGTGAGGTCCGCGACGACCACCTCCGCTTCACGGATCGCGCCCTGGGTCTGGTCCGACCACGAGCTGCCCGCGCTCATCTGGGCGGGCTCGAACGCGTCGATGCCCTGCGACTCGAGCACCTCGCGGATCTGGTTCGCGAGGCCCTTCGACGCGGCATCCGCCGGCGGCAACGCCAAGTACGCCTGGGGTCTTTCCTTGAACATCCGGTTAGTGCAGTCCGCAAAGGGTGGGAATTCCAACGGCGAGTTTGGTCTCGCCCTCGGTCGTAGTCAATGAGGGGCTCGTGTCGCGCTCCCCTGCGCCGGACGCGCTCGCGCTCATCGGTATCGTCGATGCCGTCCCGGTCATCGCGCCTGGCCGCTGTCCGACACCGCAACAGGCGCGATCTCTGCTGGCGGTGACGCTCGGTGCCGCTCCGGCTGGTGCCGATCGCAGCCGTGCCGTCACGCCATCGAGCCCAGCGTCCGGCGAAAGCGCGCCAGCGACAGCGCGAAGAGAATCGTGCCGATCGCGAACAGCGCAGCGAACTGCGGCCACACCACCGAGAGGCCCGCATCCCGGAACAGGATGGCCTGCGCGAGCATGACGAAGTGCGTATCCGGAGCCGCGAGCATGATGTCCTGCACGAAGGGCGGCATGCTCTCCCGCGGCGTAGCGCTGCCCGAGAGCATTTGCAGCGGCAGCAGCATGAGCATCAGCAGCAGGCCGAACTGCGGCATGGAGCGCGTGAGGGTGGCGAGGAAAATGCCGAAGGACGTCGTAGCGAATATCTGGAGCGCGGCGCCCACGAGAAACAGCGCAAGCGAGCCCTGGATCGGAACCGACAGCATCCACTGGACAGAGAACACCACCGCAAACGCCGTGGCAGCGACGACGACGAGCCCCATCGACCAGACCTTGCTGAGCATGATTTCGAGCGGGGTCACCGGCATCGCGAGCAGGTGTTCGACGGTGCCGTGTTCGCGCTCGCGAATCAACGCGGCGCCGGTGAGGAGGATGGCGAGCATCGTGACGTTCTTGACGACCTGCATCACACCGCCGAACCACGACCGGTTGAACTCGGGGTTGAAGCGGGCCCGCAGCGCCAGATCGACCGGTGGTGCCGCGTTCGAACGGTGGCCTTCCATGAACGCGTTCACTTCGCTCGTGACGATCGCCTGGACGTAGCCGCTGCCGGTGAAGGCCTGGCTCATGCGCGTGGCGTCGACGTTGAGCTGGATGGCGGGGGTACGCCCGGCCAGGACGTCGTACTGGAAGCGCGACGGAATGTAGAGCGCGAACGTGTCGAGCCCGGCGTCCATCCGCGCGTCCATCTCCGCCCGCGTGATCACGGCGGGCGGCAGGAAGTACGGCGGGTAGAAAGCGTCGACGATGCGCATGGAGAGCGCGGAGCGGTCCTCGTCGACGATGGCGATCGGCGCCTTGCGAAGCGTTTCCGGGAGCGCGGACGCGGCAGAGTAGATGTTGAAGGTGAAAGCCCACGCGATCAGCGCGAGCATGACCGGATCGCGCGCCAGACTGCGCAGTTCCTTCACGCCGAGATGCACCACGTTACCGATGCGCATGTCTCACCGATCCTGCTTCTGCAGCAGAACTGTTCCCAGCGCGATGAGGATGGGCACGATGATGAGCAGTGCAACGAACGAGGTCTGCAGATCGGCGAAATGCAGACCTTTGGAGAAGGTGCCGCGCGCGATCGCCAGAAAATAGGTGGTCGGGTAGATCTCGCCGATGAATCGCCCCGCGCCCTCGAGCGAGGATACGGGATCGGTGAACCCGGAGAACTGGACGGCAGGCAGGAGTGTGAGTATGGCAGTGCCGAACAGGGCAGCGATCTGGCTTCTCACGAACGCGGACATGACCAGTCCGAAGGACGTTGCCGCGATGACATACAGAAGCGCCCCGGCTGCCAGCGCCGGAAAGCTGCCCTTGACCGGCACACCGAACAGGAAAATCGCAAGCGCCGTGAGCAGCAGAAAATTGAGCATCGCGAGCGCCACATAAGGTATCTGCTTGCCGAGCAGAAATTCGAGGCGCGTGACCGGAGTGACGTACAGATTCACGATCGAGCCGAGTTCCTTCTCGCGGACCACCGACAAAGCAGCGAGTACGGCCGGAATCAGCATCAGCAGCAGCGGGATCACCCCGGGCACCATTGCGGGCTGGCTCTTCACGTCCGGGTTGTAACGAAAGCGCGTCTCGATGTTGACGAGTCCCGTCGTCGCCGCACTGCCGAAAGCTTCGCGCGCCCGGTGGGCCAGCCATTGCGCATGCATGCCCTGTACATAACCCTGCACCGTTTCGGCGCGCGTGGGCATGGAGCCGTCGATCCAGGCGCCGATCTCGACCGGCGTGCGGCGTGCCACGTCGCGGGCAAAGCCCGGCGGGATCTCGATCGCCAGTGCGATCTCGCCCGCACGCATGCGCTGGTCCAGTTCCGCGTAGTCGCGGATCGGTGGCTGCTCGGTGAAATAGCGCGACCCGGCGAGGTTGAGCGTGTAATCGCGGCTCAAGGTGGTCTCGTCACGGTCGAGCACGGCGAAAGAGAGGTTTTCCACGTCCAGGCTGATGCCGTAGCCGAATACGACCATCATCAGCATGCTGCCCAACGTCGCGAGCGTGAGACGGACGGGATCGCGGCGCAGTTCCAGCGCCTCGCGCAACGTGTAGCTGAACAGGCGGCGCGGATTGAAGAGCGACGGGCGGTGCGCGGCCGACGATCGGGCGCGTGCCTTCGGCACCTCGGGCAGGTCGGTCGGGGCGGGGGCCGCGGGCGCGGGCGCGTCCCGCCCCAGCGCATCTTCCAGGTAGGCGATGAACGCCTCTTCGAGGGTGCCCGCGCCGCGTCTGGCGGTGAGCGCGGCCGGGGCATCGCTGACGAGCACGCGGCCCGCGTGCATGAACGAGATGCGGTCGCAGCGTTCGGCCTCGTTCATGAAGTGGGTGGAAACGAAGATGGTGACGTTGTCCTTGCGCGCGAGGTCGATCAAGATGCGCCAGAACGCGTCCCGCGCCACCGGGTCCACGCCCGACGTGGGTTCGTCGAGAATGAGCATCTCCGGCCCGTGGATCGTGGCGACGGCGAGCGAGAGGCGCTGGCGCTGGCCGAGCGGGAGCGTATCGGGCAGCGTGTCCAGGATGTCGGCGAGACCGAAGCGCTCCACCATCTCGCGTACGCGCGACTCGATACAATCTGCAGGCATCCCGAAGAGGCGCGCGTGCAGCGCCAGGTTCTGGCGCACGGTGAGTTCGCCGTAAAGCGAGAACGCCTGCGTCATGTAGCCAACGCGGCGACGCGTGGCGATATCGCGCGGGTCCACGGGCTGGCCGAACAGCCACGCCTGACCCTCGCTGGGTGGCAGCAGACCCGTCAACATTTTCATCGTCGTCGTCTTGCCGCAGCCGTTGGAGCCGAGAAACCCGAAGATCTCGCCGCGTTCGATGCGGAGGTTCACGTGGTCGACGGCGACGAAGTCGCCGAATCGCATCGTGAGATCGCGCGCCTCGATGGCCGTCTCGCCGTCGGCGGCGGCAGCGCGCGGCGCGATGACAATCGCTTCATGGCCTGCGCGCTGCTCGGCGGGCAGCAGCGTGATGAACGCCTCTTCCAGCGTGCGGGTGGCGGTGCGGGCAAGCATTTCCTGCGGGCTGCCTGTGGCGAGAACCCGCCCGAGGTTCATGGCGGCCAGCCAGTCGAACCGCGCGGCCTCTTCCATGTACGCAGTGGCGATCAGCACGCTCATGCCGGGGCGGCCGGCGCGGATGCGTTCGATCAGATCCCAGAACTGGCGCCGCGACAGCGGATCCACCCCGGTCGTGGGCTCGTCGAGGATCAGCAGATCCGGATCGTGAATGAGCGCACAGCAGAGACCGAGCTTCTGCTTCATGCCGCCCGAAAGCTTGCCTGCCGGGCGCCCGGCGAACGGCGCCAGTCCCGTGGCTTGCAGGAGGCCAGCGATGCGTTGCTCGCGTTCGCGACGTCCCTGACCGAACAGCCGTCCGAAGAACTCTACGTTCTCGAGCACTGACAGCGTTGGATAGAGATTTTTCCCCAGGCCTTGCGGCATGTAGGCGATGCGCGGCAATAAGCCGTTGCGGTATTGCGCGTTACCCATGTCGCCGCCCAGGACCTCGATGCGGCCGGACTGAATGGCGCGAGCACCGGCAAGGAGCGAGAAGAGGCTCGACTTTCCGACACCGTCGGGACCGATGAAGCCCGCCATGCAGCCCGCTGGCACATCGAGCGTCACCGCGTCGAGCGCCTGAACTTTGCCGTAACGCAGGCTAACGTCAAGCAGCCGTGCGGCGGCGGATCCATCCGGCGGCGACCCCGTGCCCGCACCCTCACGCACGGTCATTCGGGCAGCCGCACCTGAAGGTTGGACGGCCACTGCACGCCCGGCTCCACGCGCACGTAGGCGATTCCAGGAACACCGGTCTTGACCTGCTTGATGTGTTTCCGGAGCAGATCGGGGGAAATCTGGGCGCGAATGCGGAACATGAGCTTCTCGCGCTCGGTTGCCGTCTCGACGGTCTTGGGCGTGAACTGGGCGACGTCCGCGACGAAGGACACCTGGGCCGGGATCACGTACTGAGGCGCTGCATCCAGCACGAGGCGAACTTCCGCGCCGAGGGCGACCCTTCCGGCAAGGGCGGTCGGCAGGAAGAAGGTCATGTACACGTCGGACAGATCGACCAGATTGAGCACGCGCCCGCCGGCCGGCACCACCTCGCCCACGCGGGCCACCAGATACTGCACGCGGCCATCGCGGGGGGACCGCAGGACGGTGTCTTCGATGTTGGCACGGATGCGTTCGATGTTCGCCTCTGTCGCCGCCGCGGCGGACTGTGCACCCACCAACTGTGAACGCGCGCTGACGATCGCAGCCTGCGCTGCAGCGACCTGTGCCCGACCCGCAGCCACGGCCTCACGGGCGCTGTCGGCCCGTGCACGATCGTCGTCCACCGCCTGCGGCGACAGAAATCCCTTCGCGGCGAGCGCCTCCGAACGCGATGCGTGCGCCTTCGCGGTCCTGAGCTCAACCTCGAGCCGCGCCACCTCCGCTCGCGCTGCCGCCTTCTCGGCTTCGCGCTGCGCGACCTGGCTGCGAGCCGCGTCGATCGCACTCTGCGCTCGCCGCGATTCGGCCTCGGCCTCGCGCAACTGCGCATTGAGCACGTCGGTGTCCATCACGGCCACCACCTGTCCCGCCGTGACGAAATCGCCCTCGTTCACCCGAATCTCGGTCACCCGTCCGGCCGCCTTCGCCGCCACGTCGATTTCCGTCGCCTCGATACGGCCGTTGGCGCCTGCGAGCCCAGTGTTCTGGTCCTTGGCGGCGTAGTGCAGCCAGGCCATGACGGCCGCCACGACGACACCCGCACCCACGGCGGCCCACGCTAACCATTTTTTCAGTTGTGTGTTCATCGTGCTGTTCCCATCCGGTCGGACTGGCCCAGCGTCCCAGAGGCACACGACAACTGTTCGTGCCCAAGACCGGTGCCCGCTCGATCATTGAATCTGCCCGCTATCCGACACCGCGACGGGCGCGTCCCACCCACCGCCCAGGGCGCGGACGAGTGCCACCGTCGAGTTCGCCCGCGCGCCGCGGATCTGCACATCGGAGCGCTGGACCGCGAGGAGCGTGCGCTGCGCCTCGATGACATCGAGATAGCCGGTCGCACCGAACTTGTACCGCACCTGCGCGATGCGCGTGGCCTGCGCCGCCGAAGCCAGGGCGGCTCGCGTCGATTGAGCCTGCCCGTCGAGCGTGCGCAGCGCGACCAGACTGTCCTCCACCTCGGCGAACGCCACGAGCACCTGCTGGCGATAGATCGCGACGGACTCCTGCAGCGCGGCTTCCGCGCGTTCCAGGTTGGCGCGGTTGCGGCCGCCGTCGATGATCGGCGCGGTAAGGATGGTGCCGATCAGGGGGCCGAGCAGCCACGTGCGGCTCGACCAGTTGAAGAGATCGGAGAGATCCGCGGACTCGTATCCGCCCAGGGCAGTGAGCCTGAGCACCGGGAAGAACGCCGACTTGGCAACACCGATGCGCGCGTTGGCAGCCGCCATCTGCCGCGTCGCCGCCGCGATGTCGGGGCGCCGCTCGAGCAGCTCCGAAGGCAATCCGGGCGGGATAGCCGGCAACTCGTTCACGAGCGTTGTGACTTCGAGCGCGAGCGCAGCGGGCGGCTTGCCGATAAGCACCGCGAGCGCGTGCTCGAGCTCGCCACGCCGGCGCTCGATCCCGATCGCCTCGGTGCGTGTGTTCGCCTCCTCGGTCTTCGCGCGCGCGAGATCGAGCTCGCTGATGTCCCCGAGATCGAAGCGGCGCTGCAACAGTTGCACGCTCTCTTCCCGCCACTTGACCGTCTCCCACAGGATGCGCAGCTCGTCGTCGGCGGCGCGCAGGGCGAAATAGGTCTGCGCCACGTCCGCCTGCAGCGCGAGCGTCACCGAGCGGAAGGTCGCGACGTTCGCCTCGTAATCGCTGCGCGTGGCGTTGATGGTGTCGGACACACGGCCGAAGAGATCCACTTCGTAGCTCACCGTCAGCAACGCGCGCCACGCCGTGTACGGATCGACCATCTCGCCCGGCGGCAGACCGAGCGAGACACCGGTGGGCTGAACCCGCGTCGGACCGAAACCGGCGTTCACCTGCGGGATACGATCCGCCTTCGCCACCCCGACGAGCGCGCGGGCCTGGGCGACCCGTGCTGCCGCCGCCCGCAGGTTCTGGTTGGCCGCGATCGCGTCCTCTTCCAGTCGGTCGAGCACGGGATCGTTGAACACCTGCCACCACTGGCCGCGCGGCAGGTCTTCGGACGGCCGCGCGGGCTTCCAGGCGCCCCGCTCTGCCGGCGGCAGCTCCTTGAAGCTGGCCGGCACCTCGACCTCGGGCTGCTTGAGCTCGGGCGCAAGCGAGCATCCGGACACGAGGGCTGCGGCAGCGATCAGCGCGAGCAGCCGTCTCATCGCACGCCTCCCGCATCGGGGGCCGCCGTCTTCGGCGTCGCGACCCGCGCGTGGCCCTTGCGGCGGCGGTGCAGCAGCACGTAGAACACCGGCGTCAGGAACAGACCGAAGAAGGTGACGCCGAGCATGCCCCAGAACACCGCCACCCCCATGGCATGGCGCATCTCGGCGCCGGCGCCGGTGGACAGCACGAGCGGCACCACGCCCATGATGAACGCGAACGAAGTCATCAGGATCGGCCGCAGCCGCATGCGGCAAGCCTCCAGTGCGGCGCGCACCGGATCGTGCGCCGATTCCCGCATCTCCAGCTCGCGCGCGAACTCCACGATCAGGATCGCGTTCTTGCAGGCGAGGCCCATCAGCACGAAGAGCGCGATCTGCGTGAAGATGTTGTTATCGCCCCCGGTCAGGATCACGCCCGAAATCGCGAAGAGCAGACACATCGGCACGATCAGGATGATGGCGAGCGGCAGCTTCAGGCTCTCGTACTGCGCTGACAGCACGAGGAACACGAGCAGCACGCACAGCGGGAAGACCAGCACCGCAGTGTTGCCGGCGAGGATCTCCTGATAGGTGAGGTCGGTCCACTCGAACGTGATGCCGCGCGGCAGCGTTTCACGCGCAATGCGCTCGATCGCTGCCTGCGCCTGCCCCGAGCTGAAGCCGGGCGCGGCGGCACCGTTCAAGTCCGCCGACGGAAACGCGTTGTAGCGGATCGCGCGGTCGGGGCCAAAGCTGTTTTCGACCTGCAGCACCGACCCGAGCGGCACGAGTTCGCCCTTGCTGTTGCGCGTCTTCAAATGCACGATGTCCTCCGCGCGCGACCGGAACGGCGCATCCGCCTGCACCACCACGCGGTACGTGCGGCCGAAGCGGTTGAAATCGTTCACGTAGAGCGAGCCCAGGTTGATCTGCATGGTGTCGAAGACGTCGGTCAACGCAATGCCCATGCGTTTCGCCTTGGCGCGGTCCACGTCCGCATAGAGTTGCGGTACATTGATCTGGAAGCTCGAGAACACGCCGGTCAACTCGGGCGTCTGCCAGGCCTTCTGCTCCATCGCCTTCATCGCGTCGTAGAGCGCCTGATCGCCGAGCCCGCCGCGATCCTCGATCTGCAGCTTGAAGCCGCCGATGGCGCCGAGACCGCTCACCGGCGGCGGCGGGAAGACCGCGATGAACGCGTCCTCGATGCCGGCGAGGCGCTGGTTGATCGACCCGGCGATGGCCCCGCCCGAGAGCTCCGGCGACTTGCGCTTCTCGAACTCGTCGAGACCGAAGAACACGATCCCCGCATTCGGCGCATTGGTGAAGCCCGCGATCGAAAGCCCGGGAAAGCCGACGGCGTCCTTCACGCCCGGCGTCTTCAGCGCGATCTCGGACATGCGGCGGATCACGCTCTCCGTGCGGTCGAGCGAGGCGCCGTCGGGCAGCTGCGCGAAACCGACCAGGTACTGCTTGTCCTGTACCGGCACGAAGCCGTGCGGCACCCGCTGGAACGCGAACCACGTAAAGCCGATCAGCACGGCGTAGACCGCGAGCGCGATTACCTTGTGATCCAGCACGCGCGCGACCGTCCTCTGATACTTGTTGGCGCTCGCCTTGAACGTGCGGTCGAACCAGCGGAAGAAGCCTCCCAACACGCGGTCCATGACGCGGGTGAGCCAATCCTTCGGCGCGTCGTGCGGCTTGAGCAGGAGCGCGGCAAGAGCGGGTGACAGCGTGAGCGAGTTGAACGCGGAGATCACCGTCGAGATCGCGATGGTGAGCGCGAACTGCCGGTAGAACTGACCGGTCAGGCCGGATACGAAGGCGATCGGGACGAACACCGCGCACAGGGTGAGCGCGATGGCGATGATCGGGCCGCTCACCTCGCGCATCGCCCGATAGGTCGCCGTCTTCGCGTCGTTCCCGAGCTCGATGTTGCGCTCCACGTTCTCCACCACCACGATCGCGTCGTCGACCACGATGCCGATGGCGAGCACGAGGCCGAAGAGCGTCAGCGTGTTGATCGAGAAGCCGAACAGCAGCATGAAGGCGAACGTGCCGACGATCGACACCGGCACCGCCACCAGCGGGATGATCGACGCGCGCCACGTCTGCAGGAACACGATCACCACGATCACGACGAGCAGGATCGCTTCGAGCAGCGTCTCGATCACGGCCTGGATCGACTTC
>JAEUMX010000264.1 GCA_016791285.1 Burkholderiales bacterium | reverse complement strand
CAACTTCACACCGAAGATGCTCGATGCCGCCGTCCGCAGCGCGGGGCTCGAGGGCGTCTTCGAAGACCACCTCAGCACCGACCGGGTCAGGAGCTACAAGCCTGATCCGCGCGCCTATCAGCTGGGAGTCGACGCGTTCGGCCTGCGGCGCGAAGAGATCGCCTTCGTGGCCTCTGCCGGCTGGGACGCGGCGGGCGCCAAGTGGTTCGGATACCCGACGATCTGGATCAACCGCATGCACCTCCCCGCCGAGGCGCTGGGTGTTGCGCCGGACGCCACCGGCAGCACGCTCGACGATCTCGTCGCGTTCGCGAACAGGTAGTCGCCGGGCGCCGGAGACTAGGCGATCGGGCGGTGCTCGAAAAAGCCGGTCGTGATGTAGTGCACTGTGGCACCGAGCAGATCGCCGCCGAAGGCAGCCGCGATGTCGGGATTTGCGAGCTCGTAGGAGATCGGATCGAAGATCACGCTGCGCCCTTCCGCTGCGCCGTGCGTGATGAAGTGGACGGTGCCCGCGTCGGGATTGACCCCGAAGCTCTGGATCAGGTCACCGTAAGAGGCGATGTATTCGAGCCCGTCGAAGGTGACCGTGCGGCCTTCGGCGGCTCCGCCCTGGATGTAGTGGGTTGCACCGGCGGCATCGTTGGCGCCGAACGCCGCGATGAGATCGGGGTAGGACGCGATGTACTCGAGCCCGTCGAAACTCACGGTGCGACCCTCGTTCGCACCGGCGTATAGATAGTGATCGAAGCCGGCTTGCGCGTTGGCACCGAGCACCGGCATCAGATCGGCGTAGGACGCAATGTAATCGAGAGGGCTGAAGTTGTCGCCGGGCGTGGCGAGGGGCTGGCCGGCGAAGACGATCTGCTCGACGTTCACGAGCTTGTCGACACCTTCCACGGAGGAGGCCGGGTTCGACACCACGCCCGTGGTGCCGGCGTAAGTGACAATCCGGTATTGCACCGCGTCCCCACCATAGAATGCCTGATCGGTATCGGTGCCGCCGTCCAAGGCGTCGTTGCCCGGCCCGCCGTTCAGGATGTCGAAGCCCGCCGCGGCGCTGATGCTGTCGTTGCCGGCGTAACCGAACAGGTGGTCGCCGATGGGCTGGCCAGTCGTGTCGGTGCGCTGATTCGAGCCGACGATGCTGTCGTCGCCGGCGAGAATGCTCGTCAGGACGCCCAGATTGTCGCCGGTCTTGACCTGCGACCAGAACGTTGCGGCCGGTACGGCGAAGCCGCTGATGTCGATGCTGGCGGGCCTCCCGTTGATCAGATCGAACAGGCGGGTGAGCGTGCCGTCGACGATGGTCGGCGCCGGAAAGCCCTTGGGCAGAACCGACGGCGAGTAAGCGAGCCCGGAGCCGGTTAGATTCCAGGCGTACGTGCCGCCGGCACCGCCGTTCACGCTGTACAGGAGCTGCAGAACCGCGGGCGTCGCGATGCCGACGGTGGGCGCAGACAGCGTCACGCCGCCGCCGGTGAGGCCTCCGTTTGCGATCAGTCCTAGATTGAGCTCGGTCGGATCGAGCGTAATGGCCGTGGCGTTGGCGCGGACAAGGGCCATCGGGTCACTCCTTCTACACGGGTCAGATTACGGCATGTCGAGCGTCACAGGCTCGGCGCGCGCGGACTGAGGCATTCTCGATGACTCTTCGGAGTGCGTCAACACCACGTCGGGAGGACTTATACTGTAATCCGTGAGCACGGCGGCTCCAACTGGAGGACACCTGCGATGACTAGCCTGCAGACCACGCTGCTTCTCCCGACCGCGCTCTTCCTGCTGCTCTGGGGCGTCTACGCAGTGTTCCTCGGGCGCGAGAGCCAGGTCTCCTCGGTCGTCCCCCTCGCCATCCTGGCCGTGCTGCTCGTGGTGAGCGCGGCGAACGTCGAGGTCTTTCTTCTGCGCCCGCTGCGGCGTCTGAAACGGACGGTCCAGGGCTTGGCCCGCGACGGCTTCGCCGAGGCGTCTGGCGCGCGCGGCCCCCGGGAGTTGCGTGAGCTTGGCACCGAGCTTAAGCGTTTGCACGAGCGCGTCCGTGAGTCCGAAACCCGGCTCGCCGAGGCGTCGAGCCAGCGCCGCAATCTGGAGGCGAGCTTGCGCGAGATCGAGGACCGCTACGCCCTGGTCGTGGAACGCGCCAACGACGGCACGTGGGAATGGGATATCCAATCCGGCGTCACGCAGTTCTCGCCGCGCTGGAAAGGCATGCTCGGCTGCCTCGACGCGGACGTCGCCAGCCTCGACGACTGGAAGCGCCTCGTGCATCCGGACGATCGCGACGCGGTCATAACGCGGCTGGACAATCACGTGCAGGCGCTGACTCCTCATTTCGAGGCCGAGTACCGCCTGCGGCACGCCGATGGCCTTTACCGCTGGGTGCACTCGCGCGGCACCGCCATCCGCCACGCCAGCGGCAAGCCGTATCGCGTGCTGGTCATGGACAACGACATCCACGCGCGCAAGGAGCTCGAGGAGACGCTCATCCAGGCGGCGGAAGGGCTCTCGTCCGTGTCCGGCATGGATTTCTTCCAGGCGCTGATGAAGAACCTGTCTGCCATCCTGCACACCCGCGACAACCTCGTCTGCTATTGCCCCGACGATCCGCC
>JAEUMX010000037.1 GCA_016791285.1 Burkholderiales bacterium | reverse complement strand
CGGCGCAAGTGCGAAAGCCGCTATGGATGTCGTTGCGCTCCGGCGTGAAGAAGTTGCGGTAGCGCGGGTGGGCCATGCGCGGCGAGGTCGCACGGCTCGCCCCGCGCAACACGTAGCGCTCCCCGAACCACGGTGCCGAGTAGTCGCGATAGGGATGGGCGACGAATCCGGCGAACGGCAGGAAGCGGCTCGCGGTCCATTCCCACACCTCGCCCCAACGGAAATCGGGCTGCGTGACAGCGGCCACTTCCCATTCGACCTCGGTTGGCAGTCGGCGTCCGGCCCAGCGACACCAGGCGTCGGCCTCGAACCAGGTGAGGTGGGTGGCCGGTGCATCGAGGGGCAGCGTCTGCCACGACCCGAAGCGCTGTCGTTGCCAGGTGTCGCCGTGCTGGCGCAGGTAGCGCGGTGGTTCGGCGCCGGTCGCTTCGACGACAGGCAGATAGCGCTGCCAGGTCACCGGGCTCGCGTCGATTGCGAACGACGCGACGTCAACGCCGTGGGCGGGCAACTCATTGTCGAAGGCGAATCCGCTGCCCGAATAGCCCAGCGTCCAGGTTTGCGCGGCGACCCTGAGCGCGGAGTTCTGCGGTGCCGTCGGTCGCGGGGCGAACAGCGTCACGGGCACCGGTATGCCGAGCGCCTGCGCCATGTAGATCGCGGCCTCCGTGTGCATGTCCTCGTGGAACAGCACGAGGCGGAAGAAATACAGCTCGTCGTCGGTCTCGCGGGTGGCGGCGAGCAACGCCAGCGTCTCGGCCAGCCCTTCTGCCAGGTACGCGCGCGTCGCCGCCAGGTCGGGCAGCGGCAACTCCCAGCGCGTGGTGTGGGCGACGCGGCTCGAGTTGTAAAGGCTGTCGGCTTGCGGCAGCCGACCGCGCGGTCGCTCGTGGTCGGGGTCGCAGCGGATACCGAGCACGCGCTCGCGATTGCGTGCGATCCAGTAGTCCTGAAACCAGCCGACATGTCCGGCCTCCCAGAGCGGCGGATTGAGCTGCTCCGAGTAGGGCACCGGCAGGGTGGGGCCGAGCGCTTCGGCGTAGGCGTCGAGCAGCGACAGCGTGCGGGTCCGCGCGTCGCGCAAGGCGTGGGCGAGGGTGTCGCGGCCCCCGGTGCGGGCGGCGTCTGCCGGGCTCGTGTGCATGGCTCGAAAGTATGCCTCAAGTAGTCATCGTGAGCCCGGCGTCGCGCGTGGCCAACAACGGCAACTGGCAGACCGCGCGGCGCTGGCAGCAGCACCTTGCCGCGGCGTGCTTTGCGCGCATCGTCACGGCATGGCCGGACGCCCGCGCGGGTCGCGATGTCGTCATGATCGCGCTGCACGCCCGGCGCTCGGCGGCCGCCATCGCGGCATGGAGCGCCGCGCATCCCGGACGCGGCCTGACCGTGGTCCTCACCGGCACCGATCTGTATCGAGACATCCGGACCGATCCTGCCGCGCAGCACTCACTGGTGCTTGCCCAGGTGCTGGTAGTCCTGCAGGAACTTGCCCCGCAATCGCTGCCGGTCGAGGTGCGCGCCAAGGCGCGCGTCATCTTTCAGTCCACCACGCCGCGGCCGCCGCTGCCCAAGCCGCCGCATCGCCTGCGTGCCGTCATGGTCGGCCACCTGCGGGAAGAGAAGTCCCCCGAGACGCTGTTCGCCGCCGCGCGCCTGCTGGCGGGGCAGCGCGACATCTACATCGATCACATCGGCGAGCCGCTCGATCCCGTGCTGGGCGAGGCTGCGCGCGCCACGATGGCGGCCGTGCCCAACTACCGCTGGCTCGGCGGTCTGCCGCACGAAGCGGTAAGGCGGCGCATCCAGCGTGCGCACCTGCTGATCCACGCGAGCCGCGTCGAGGGCGGCGCGCATGTCGTCATGGAAGCCGTGGCGAGCGGGACGCCGGTGCTCGCCTCGCGCATCGACGGCAACGTCGGCATGCTGGGCCCCGACTACGCCGGCTACTTCCCGTGGGGCGATGCCGGGGCGCTGGCTGCGTTGATCCTGCGCTGTTACGAGACTCGTTGCGGGCGGGACGGCGATCTCTTGCGGGTGCTGGCAGCCCAGTGTCGCGAGCGCGCACCGCTCTTCGACCCCGAGAGCGAGCGCTGGGCGGTGCGGGGTCTCGTAGAAATGCTCGCGCTGGGTGCACCAAGCCTGACGTGACCTTTTCGCTCACGTCGTGGTCTCTCTTGGTCTCCGAACGCCGGCCACGCCAACGAGGTCATGCATGCCCAAAGCCACCTGGAACGGCGCCGTGCTGGCGCAGAGCGATACCTTCGAGACGGTCGAAGGCAATGTCTACTTCCCGCGCGAATCCATCAATCCGGAGTATTTCCGCGAAACCGCGACGCACACGACCTGCCCGTGGAAGGGTGTGGCGAGCTATTTGGATATCGTGGTCGACGGCAAGGTCAACGCCGATGCAGCATGGTATTACCCGGACCCGAAGCCGGCCGCGCGGAACATCGCGGGGCACGTCGCGTTCTGGCGCGGGGTGACGGTGGAAGCGTGAGCGCGCTGCGGCCACGTGCGTTCGCCCGGCTCCGCCGCATCACTCCCGCAGCCTTGCGCGCACGTCCCTGAGACGTGCGAGGTTGTTCACCACGGTCGGCACGTGATTGAGCCCTTCGAGATAGTCGTAGACATAAGTGAGAACCGCATAGATGGCGCCTGCGGAAAACGACGGCGACTGCGTGAAGTCGATCAGGATGAAGATGAGTGCGACGATGGTGGCGAACTCGGTCAGTGCCCACGTCCATGACTCCGTGTCCGAGAGTTTGACGCGCCAGCGCCGCAGCAGACCGAAGTGTCGGCCGATGCGTAGCCGACGGCCCGACGCGATGGCGTCCACCTCGCGCTCGATCTCGCTATTGATCCCCTGATTGAGGCGTAACGCCTTGCGCCAGTACCAGCCGTTGACGAGTCCCATCGGCAGCAGGACGGCGCTCGCCAATGTGCCGGCGTCGATGTCGTAGACGAACAGCATCGCGAGTGAGCCCGCGATCATCAGGATGTTCTGGAAGATCGCCGGAACCTCTTTCTCGAAGAATCCCACGACGTCGCGCACCATTTCGACTCGCGCGGAAACCGTGCTGGTGCCGTGGCCCCGACGCTGCTGCTCGCCGACTATGTGTGTGGCGATCTGCGCGTAGAGCCCCATGAACACTCTCGTATCGAGGCGCTGGCGTGCAAAGGAAAGACCAAGGTGGACGAGCCAGACTGCCACCAGTGCTGCCAGGCCGACGAACTCGCGCTCGAGCAGGCGATCCACGGCAAGCCCGGTCAGCGCCGGGTAGGCGAGCGTACAGACGTTTTCGAGCAGCGTGAGCGTATAGGTGAGGGCGATGGCGCCGCGCTTCGCACGCAGGAGGCTCGAGAGGGTGACGGCAGTCATGGGACAACGTGCTCACGCGCGACAACCCGCCGCGGCCTGCTCGTGCGTGCGGGAGACTCCGCTACGAGCTCGGCCCCGCCTGATCGAGCTTGGCCTGCAAACGTGCGTCGAAGCGCGCGGCATCGACCAGCGCGCGGACGTGAGTGCCGTCCCCGATCGGCTCCTTGTCGTCGACCGCGGCGACGCGGAACGTGAGGGTGCGCCCGTCGACCCTGATAAGCTCCGCGGTGGCACGCACGCGCATGCCGACGGGCGTTGCCGCGAGGTGCCGCACGTCGAGGTGGGTGCCGACGCTTTGCTGACCCGGCGCCAGTGCGTCTTCGACCGCGGCCACGGCAGCGGTTTCCATGAGCGCGATCATGAGCGGCGTGGCGAACACGTGCACCCGCCCGCTGCCGACATGCACCGCCGTGTGTTCTTCACCCACGACGAGCTCCGCCTCGCCTTTCAGTCCTGCCCTGAGTTCTTCCGTCGCCATGGCTTTCTCCACGTCAGCCGACATGGTAGCGAAACGATGCGGCGGGATCGATGGGCTTCGCGCAGCCATGCAGGCTTCATTTGCCGGCAGGCGAAAAAACCCTTACCCTGCGCGGCTGATTTCCCACCCCAAGGAGTTTTGCCCATGTTTCGTCCCGCCGCCTTCATTGTCGCGCTGCTCCTGGCACCTGCCCTTGCCAGCGCCCAGGCTCTCGACGGCCACTTGAAGAAGATCAAGGATGCGAAGACCGTCGCCATCGCCTACCGCAGCGACGCCTCGCCGTTCTCCTTCGTCGACCAGTCCAAGGAGCCGACCGGCTACAGCATCGAGCTTTGCCGCCGCGTAGTGAGCATGATCGCGCAGCAGATCGGCGCGGAGGGCGTCCAGATCAAGTGGGTGCCGGTCACCGTGCAGACGCGCATCGAAGCGGTCGAGAAGGGGCAGGCCGACATGGAGTGCGGGTCGACGACGGTGACGCTCTCCCGCTTGAAGCACGTGAACTTCTCCAGCTTCACTTTCGTCGATGGCACGGGGCTGCTCATCAAGGCCGACTCGGCGGCCCGCCAGCTCTCCGATCTCTCCGGCAAGAAGATCGGCGTCATCCCCGGCACGACCAACGAGAAGGCGCTGAACGACGCGTTGAAGCGGACCGTGATCAACGCTACCGTGGTGCCGCTCAAGACCCGCGAGGACGGCTTGGCACAGCTGGAAGGGGGGCAGATCGATGCGTTCGCGAGCGACAAGGTGCTGCTGATGGCGCTCGCGCCGAAGGCGAAGGACCCGAAGGCGATCGCGCTGCTGACGGAGGATCTGTCCTTCGAGCCCTATGCGATCACGCTGCCGCGCAACGACGACAATTTCCGGCTCGCAGTGGACCGCGCCCTCGCGGACATCTACCGCAGCGGTGCGATCGTCGAGATCTTCAACCGCTGGTTCGGGGCGCTCGGCAAGCCGGGCATCATGCTTCAGGCCGCCTTCATCTTCGGCGCGATTCCGGAGTAGACGGGCACTTTCGCGACCACGGGGCACGACGCTGCCCCGTTTCCTTCTTGCGGTCCGGGCTTACGCGGGCAGCGCGATCTTCTGGTCGGTGCTGATCTGATAGTCGCGGAAGACGTGCTCGGCGCTGAGCACCTGGTAACTGCCATCCGGCAAACGGTGCGTCGTATCCTTGAGCCGGTAAGCGTAGTGTCCGCAGGTCCAGCAGTCGAAGTTGCGCATGTGAGTGCACAGACAGGTCTTGTCCATCACCGACACCTTCTTTGCGTCGGGGTGAGCCGCCACCTCGCGGTTGTAGGCGGCGATGTAGGAGCAGGTGCCGTTGCTGTCGAGCAGATAACCGTAGGCCTCGCAGTTGGGGCGGATACCGGCGCCGATGGCCGGACTGCTCTTCAGCATGCGCATCGGGTAGCCGGTGGGAGAGATCTGATTGACCTCGATGTCGCCCTCGCCCGCCTTGAAGTACTCCTGTTGCACCTTGGGCGGCAGACCGCACTCCCGGGCCACCGTGAAGCGGGTGGCCACCTGCACGGCGGCAGCGCCCTGCTCCAGAAAGGAAACCGCGTCACTCCCGGTGAAGATGCCGCCGGCCGGGATCAGCGGGATATCGAGCTGCTCGGCCTGCAGGTAGCGGCGGATGTCCGCTACGATGGTGCGCAAGTCGTGCTCCGCCCAGTCCATGCCGAAACCGAGGTGACCGCCCGCCAGCGGCCCTTCGACCACGACGTAATCCGGCAGGCGTTCGAGCCGCGCGGTCTTGCGGAGGAAGAGTTCCAGGGCGCGGCGCGACGAGACGATGATGCCTAGCTTGGCATCGCGAAACCGCGGATGGTCTTCCATCAACGCGAAGGATGACAGGTGCAGACCGGCGGCCAGCGTAATGCCGTCGATCCCCGCATCGAGCGCCGCACGCAAGCGCACGCGCAGCGTGTCGCGCGGCGCGTTCATCGTCAGCTTCTCCATGCAGTTGATGAAGATCAGCCCGTCGCCGCGCTTGGCTTCCATCGTCGCGCCGACATGCAGCTTCGTCGCTTCGGCCAGGCGGCCCAGGTCGAACATCACCGCCGACTTGTCCGGGTTGGCGACGTTGTATTTGTAGAGCTTGAGTTTCTCGCTCACGAAGCTGGTCTGAAAGCGGCGGTCGGCCACTGTCTTCACCATGGCGTCGGAGATGTGCCCGATGCCGCCCAGGCGCGCCGCTTCCAGCGCCAGCGCCGCGGTCGAGATGTCGACCCCCATGCCGCCGATCACGATCGGCACCAGCTCCCTGTTGCCGAACCGCAGACGGAAATCGTCTACGCGCCGCATCGATCACCTCGCCAAGAACACTCGTCTATTGGTGCAAGGATACAGCCCGGACACGTACATCGCACGAGGGAGATGGTTTCGGGTCCGTTGCCCGGTGCTTTGGGGGCGCGCGGCGATATGCTGCGGTCGGTGCGAGGCCTATCAGGATTGCGGAGTTACCGTGACCGCCGACCAGGATTCCGTTTCCCCGCAGCAGTGGGGGGGCGGATCGATGCGTTCGCGAGCGACAAAGGTGCTGCTGATGGCGCTCGCGCCGAAGGCGAAGGACGGAGGATGCTTCAGGCTGCCTTTATCTTCGGCGCGATTCCGGAGTAATCCGCCTCAGCGGCAGGCATCGGGGCGAGTCGTCCGTAATCCCCGGCCTGGAACACGAGCGGCTCGCCAGCAAAGCGCTCGTAATGCTCGACCTTGCCGATGAAGACGAGGTGATCGCCCGCCGGCTGCTGCGCGACGCTGCGGCAGACGAGGTGGGCGATTGCGCCGTCCAGCAGCGGCATGCCGCCTGCGCCGAACCGGCAGCCAATGCCGGCGAACCGGTCGGCGTGGCGAGTGGCGAAGCGCTGCGCCAGGGCGACTTGGTCGAGGCCGAGCACATTGATCGCGAATCTCCGGGCGGCGCGAAACGGCGCCACGCTCGCCGCTGCGCGCCCCAGGCACCACAGGATGAGCGGCGGGTCCAGCGAGACGGAGGTGAACGAGTTCACGGTGAGCCCGACCCGCTGGCCGTCCGGGGTGCAGGTGGTGACGATCGCCACGCCGGTCGCGAACTGCCCGAGCGTGCGCCGGTAGCCGTGCGCATCGAAGCGGGTGGCCGGCGCCGGGATCACCGCCTTCGCTGAACCATTCATGACGCCGTCTCCTGGAACTCAGGCCCGCACCTCCAACCCGAGCGCGGTCCGTCCTGCGTAGTCGCGCTGTGCGCCGTCGGCGAGTGGGTGGAAGCGTGCCGCCTGCAGATCGCGGAAGAGGCGCTCCAACCCGCGGCTGCGATAGAAGCTTTGGCCGCCGACTGCTTCCAGCGCAAGCTCGGCGACTGCGAGCACCGAGCGTGCCACCAGTGAGCGTCCGATCATCACCCGGTTCGTGACCGCGAACCCTGGCTGATCGGTGGCCGCGGCGGCGAGCATGTCGGCCAGGGCGAGCCGTGCCGCAGCGAGCTCGTTGTCGATGCCCCCGATCAGGTAGACCAGATGGTCGTCGGTGCGGCGGCTGGCCGCCTCACGCACCGCCGCGTTGCGCGCGGCTTCCGCCACGCCCACGTACACGGCGTAGACGAGCGGGAACGCGAGCATCGAGATGATGTGGAAGAGGGGGTGCCATTTGCCCTGCGGGCGCCGGCCGCTGATGCCCGCGTCGGCAATGAACACGTCGTGCAAGACGACGTCGTGCGAGCCCGTGCCACGCATGCCGAGCGCGCGCCACGTCGGAACGATCTCGACCCCGGCCGCATTCATCGGCACCGCGAAATGCAGCACCGTGGGACCGGCCTCGGAGTCGTCGTAGACCGCGCTGGTCAAGAGCAGGTTACCCGCCGGCGCGCCGCTCACGAAGACCTTGCGCGCGTTGATGCGAAAGCCGCCGTCGACGCGGGTGGCGGCGCCGGACCCGTATAGCCAGTCCGATCCGCCGCTCGAGAGCAGCCCGATCCGCTCGGCAGCGACGCGCTTCAGAAGGCCATCGACCGGCGCTTTCTGGTGCTTCCAGCGCCACGCCGCGACGGCGACCTGATGCGTGTGCATGGCGAACGCGAGCGCGGTCGAGCCGCAGTGCTGGGCGAGCTCCCGCAGTACGGCGGCGAGCTCGGCGTGCGACGCGCCGCCGCCGCCCA
This sequence comes from Burkholderiales bacterium, assembly GCA_016791285.1. The sequence continues at coordinate 1,187 of JAEUMX010000037.1, read as the reverse complement.
GTTCGGCCGGTACTCCGGCGGCGGCAAGCCCGCTTGCCTTGAGCTCGGCGAAGTTCTCACCCACGAAAAGGTCCTCGTCGTCCACCGCGGCAGCGCGCTCGGCGAAGCGTGGTCCAAGCGTCCGCGCGGTTTCCAACCACTGAGCGCTGCTGCCCGCCGGGGCGGGACGGATTACCGTGACTTCCATGTGATGTCTCCTCCGTATCGGAATCTGGTCGTGGGCGCGAAGCCACGCACTGCTGTACGTTCACTTCTGCCACGGTGCGAGTATGCTTACGCGGCATTCGCGGTTGAATGACCGATCCTCCACGGTTCTTGCGCAAGACGCCGGATCAATCATGGACGCGCTCTCCGACGTGTTGAGGCAGGTGCGCCTGACCGGGGCCGTGTTCCTCCACGGCGAGCTGTCGGCGCCCTGGGGCGTTGGCGCGTCCTCGGCAGCGGAGACGGCAACGGCGCTCATGCCGGGCGCCGAGCACCTCGTCTATTACCACCTCATCACCGAGGGCACGTGCGTCGCCCGCCTCGTCGGCACCGATCCTTTGCCGCTCGCGGCTGGAGAGGTCGTGCTGTTCCCCCATGGCGACCCGCATGTCATGGCGAGCGCGCCCGACGTGACGGCCGTGCCGGCGTGGGAGGTCTACGCGCCACCGCCGCCGGGGGAGGTGGTCGGATTGCGCTGCGGCGGCGGCGGAACCGTGACACGCCTGGTCTGTGGCTTCCTTGCCTGCGAGAAGGGGCCCTGCAACCCGCTGCTCGATTCGCTGCCGCCTATGCTGCGCGTGAACGTGCGAAGCGATCCGTCGACCACCTGGATCGAGGCGTCGCTACGCTTCGCTGCGGGCGAGGCTGCGCAGCGCTCCGGCGGCGCGACGGTGCTGGCGAAGCTGTCCGAACTCCTGTTCGTGGAGGCGGTGCGCCGCTTCATCGAATCGCTGCCACCGGAGCAGACGGGGTGGCTTGCGGGCCTGCGCGACCGGTTCGTCGGGCGCGCGCTCGCGCTGATGCACGCCCGCCCCGCGCACGCCTGGACCGTGGAAGAATTGGGGCGCGAGATCGGCCTGTCGCGTTCGGCGCTCGCCGAGCGATTCGCGACGGTGCTGGGACAGCCCCCGGCGCACTATCTCACGCGCTGGCGGCTGCAGCTCGCCGCGCAGAAGCTGCGCGCTGGGCAATCGAGCGTAGCG
>JAEUMX010000033.1 GCA_016791285.1 Burkholderiales bacterium | reverse complement strand
ATCGACCGCGCCATGATCGAACGGGCGGGCGGTAGTCTCACCGAGGCGACCTATTATCTCGCCGGACCACCCGGCATGGTCGAGGCGATGCGGCAGGTACTGGACGAGGCAGGCGTCAGCGACGATGCCGTTCGCAGCGAGGAGTTTTACGGCTACTGACGTGTGCAATGACCACTGGAGAGAACATGGGAGACGCCGGAACGCTGCCGTATACGGTCCCATCGGACCAGACTGACGAGGCGCGACTCGCCGCCGACGCTGCGGCGGGTCACACGCTCGCGTTCGAGACGATCATGCGGCGCCACAACCGGCTGCTGTTTCGTGTAGCGCGCAGCATCCTCAGGAGCGACGAGGAAGCGGAAGATGCGGTGCAGGAAGCCTATCTGCGGGCGTATCACGCGCTCGCGAGTTTCCGCGCCGAGGCGAAGCTGTCGACCTGGCTCGCGCGCATCGTGGTCAACGAAGCGCTCGGAAGGATTCGCAAGCGCGGCCGTGCGCAAGTGATTCCGCTCGACAGCGCGTTGGAGGCCGACCCGGCCGGGACGGAGGCGGGCATGGAGCGCAACCCCGACGATCAACCTGAACTGGCTGCCGCGCGGGCGGAACTGCGCAAGCTGATCGAGGCCCGGATAGACAGGCTGCCGGAATCGTTCCGCCCCGTCTTCGTGTTGCGTGCGGTCGAGGAATTCACGGTCGATGAAACCGCCGCGGCGCTGGGCATTCCCGAGGCGACGGTGCGCACACGGTTCTTCCGCGCCCGCAGCCTGATGCGTGAAGGTCTGGCGCGTGATCTGGATCTGGGCTATGAGGACGCGTTCACATTCGACGGCGAGCGCTGCGACCGCATCGTGCGGCGCGTGTTGGCAAGACTCGGCGAGGGCACGCTATAGGCAAAATGCCATCGAATGTTTGACGAAGTGATGGATTGTGGAATCGGTGCATCATAAATAGACTTCGTTTCGCACAGTGATTCATCGCCGGTCGCACGAGGGTGGTGGGCGCAGAGCGGCGCGCCTGCCCCTTCACTTTTGCGGGGACGTTTCCGATATGCAACGCGCCGTGTTTTCTTCCGCGGTTGTTCGCGCGCTGCGGTTTGGGTTCTTCGCGCTGCTGCTTTTCAGCCTCCAGGCTCGTGCGCAAACCGACCCGCTGCCTTCGTGGAACGACGGCGCGGCGAAGAAAGCCATCGTCGAGTTCGTGCAGGCGACGACGACCCGAGGCAGCCCCAAGTTCGTGCCGCCCGAGGAGCGCATCGCCACCTTCGACCAGGACGGCACGCTGTGGGTCGAGCATCCGATGTACTCCCAGGTGATGTACATCCTCGACCGCGTGCCCGCCGTGGTCAAGGCGAAGCCCGGGCTCGCCAAGGTCGAGCCGTTCAAGACCGTGCTCTCGGGCGATCGAGCTGCGATCGCGAAGCTTCCGAAGGACGATCTCTACAAGCTCGTCGCCGCCACCCTCACCGGCATGAGCGTCGATGAGTTTCGGGCGGAGGCGAAGAAATGGCTCGCCGAGGCGAAGGACCCGCGCTGGAAGCGGCCGTACACCGAGCTCAACTACCAGCCCATGCAGGAGGTGCTCAAGTATCTGCGCGACGCGGGCTACAAGACGTACATCGTCACCGGCGGCGGCCAGGACTTCGTGCGCGTGTACTCCGAAGCCACTTACGGCATACCGCCGGAGCAGGTGGTCGGCACCGCCGGCGGCACGAAGTACGGCTACGACAAGAACGGCAAGCCCTTCCTCACCAAAGAGCCGAGGCTGCTGCTCAACGACGACAAGGCCGGCAAGCCGGAGGGGATCCATCTCATGATCGGACGCCGGCCGCAGGCCGCGTTCGGCAACTCGACGGGAGACCGGCAGATGCTGGAGTACACGAAAGCCGGCGACGGCGCGCGGCTGGCGATGCTCGTCCTGCACGACGATGCGAAGCGCGAATATGCCTACGGCCCGGCAAAGGGGCTGCCCGACACCAAGGTCGGCACCTTCACCCAGGCCCTCTACGACGAGGCCAAGAAGCAGGGCTGGATCGTCATCAGCATGAAGGATGACTGGAAGCGCGTCTTCGCGTTCGATTGAGCAGCCTGAAATCGCCGAGGCGCCGGCACGGAGTGCTCTCTCTGCAAAGGTTCGTTCCGATGAAGAAGTTCGGTCGGCTCGTGATCGCGAGTCTCGCTGTCCTGACCTCGGCGCCGGCCGCGGCTCAGGAGACAGCCCCTGACGGCGCCGCTGCGCAGGCGAACAATCCGCTCGCCAACTTCACCGCCGTCAATCTTCAGAACTACTACATCGGCGAGCTGACCTCGCCCGACCAGGATGCGAACCAGTTCTGACTGCGCTACGCCCAGCCGATTTCGATGGGCAGCACCAACTGGATCTTCCGCGCGTCGCTGCCGGTGAACACCTTCCCGGTGGCGCCGATCTGGGACACCACCACCGGCCTCGGCGACCTGAACGCCTTCGCCGCCTATCTCATCGACGTCGGCAATCCTGCCGTGAGCTTCGGCATCGGACCGCAGATCACCGCGCCGACCGGCAACGACGCCGTCGGCAGCGGCAAATGGT
>JAEUMX010000479.1 GCA_016791285.1 Burkholderiales bacterium | reverse complement strand
GATCCGGTCGTAGCACGACAACACCCCATACAACCGGCTGCGATATCGCTCCGTCAGCAACTGCATCATCGTCGCCTCCGCTTGCCTGGATGGGTCCCCACTACTTTATCTTGTTTGGTTCCGGCTACGCCGGCTTAGGATTAAAGCCCTTTACGCTCGAACGTGCTGTGGCGCGAGCCCCCGCAGCTCGGGCAGGCGAACCCCGCAGGCCAGCGCGAATTCACCAGCGCCGCGTATTCCGCTGAAGATGACCGCTGATTCCGATCGAAGGTGACCGGTGATTCCGGAGGATCGTGACCGACAAGAATGCCGGGTCAGCGCTGTGGGTGGCTTTTACACGGGTCGGTCACGTTCAGTCAATTTTCTTGGGTTTGGAAGGCGGTTTTTGATCGCTTGCGGCGCCGGTGCGTTTGCGCATTGATTCTCTCTCCAGATGGATCTTGTGGGCGTGGTGCAGGAGCCGGTCGAGGATTGCATCGCCAAGCGTGGGATCGCCGATGTGCAGTCCACCGCCGACCAACTGCGCAACAACCATGAGAGCCGCACGCTGCTGGACTTCTGCGCCCTGGTCGGCAGCGTCATTGTCGATGAGGATGGCGTCTACGACCCGCGCAGCGTCAAACGATCGCCTCTTGTTGGGCATGAAGGGCACGATGTCGGAGATGGAGTTGTCGCTGTTGCGTCAGCGCTCGGCCGAAGCGCTCAAGCTCAAGGCGGCCAGGGGCGAGCTGCATACCACGGTGGCGATCGGCTTTGTGCGCAGCGAGTACGATCGCATCGAACTGGATCCGGATCAACGCATTCGCGAGGCGATCGGCGCGGTGCCGTGGACCCCACCAACAGGCTTGTCGACGCGGAGCTCGAGCGACGCTGGAACGAGCGCTTGGCCGTCGTCTCGCAGCGTCAGGCGCAGATCGACGCGCTGGACCTCCAGGCGGGCCCGAGCCTCACAGCAGAACAGCGCGAGGCACTACTTGCCCTCGGCTCCGACCTGCCCCGCGCTTGGCGCCATCCGGCAGCCGGCAACGAAGGGCGCAAGCGGATCTTGCGCGCCGTGATCAAGGAGATCGTGGCGAGGGTCACTGAAGCGCGGATCGAACCCGTCATCCACTGGCAAGGCGGCGACCACACTGCGCTCAACGTCGCGAAGAACCGCTGGGGACAGCATCGGTGGACGACCGATGTCGAGGTTCAGGCGCTGATCCCGCAGTTGGCGCGTCAGCTCAACGACGCCAGCATAGTCCAGATCCTCGAGGCAGGCGCGTTGCTTGAGGGCGGCGAGTTGTAGCAGGCGGGTGAGGCGCCGATTGTCGCGGTAGACGAGTTCGCGCTCGAGCAGCAGGCTGAAGCGCTCCTCGAACGCGAGGCCGTGGGTGGCACTCTGGGTGAGCTGCTCGGCGAGTGCGGCGGCCATGCCGTGGAGCTTCAAGCGGTTCAGTGAATCGAGGGTGGGCTGGATGAGCATGGTTCCGAATCTCCGGCGGGGGTGCGACGGAAGTAATCCGGCCCGCGCACGTGGGCGTGCTGGGGCGGCGTGGGTGAAGCTTGAGGCGCTGCGGGGAACAGATCGGGGTGCTGATCGAGCCTGGCGTCGAGGATCGACTTGACGCTCTTGCGGGTCGGTGACCACTTGCGCCGTGACGCCTATCTCTACGTGCGGCAATCGTCGTTGCGCCAGGTGTTCGAGAACACCGAGAGCACCCAGCGTCAGTACGCCTTGCGCGAGCACGCGGTGGGACTCGGCTGGTCGATCGAGCGCATTCACGTCATCGACAACGACCTCGGCATCTTCGACTACCCGCGTTTCGCCGAGCCGCTGCGCGATCGCATCCGGCAGCGCGCGCAGGACGTGTGTGCGGCTGCCGGCGTCGAGATCGAGCATGTCAACAAGAGCCACGTCCGCAAGGAAGACCGGGTCGCACGGGTGCTGGCTCGGCGCGGTGATCACCCGGGGCTGGTGCACGTGATATCGGCGATGGGTCTGACCGGCGAAGCCAGTACGCCGACCATGCCTTACAGACCCGGTTCGGGAAATACGGCATGACCTGCTCGATGAGCCGGAAGGGAAACTGCTGGGACAACGCGCCGACGGAGAGCTTCTTCAACAGCTACAAGAATGAGCGGGTGCATGGCACCCGCTACGCAGTGCAGCCATTGCCGGCGCCTTCGACTACATCGAGCCGTTCTACAATCGCAGGCGCAGGCATTCCACGCTCGGCTACGCCTCGCCACAGCAGTTCTTGAACGACTGGATCAGGTGTCAGCATGAACAGGAATTGGCGGCATAATGCCGCCGGGTTGGAAGACGAAAAACCGAGGGAAGCTCACTTCAGAGCGCGACCTGCGCTCAAGTGGGGCAATGATGCCGCGGTTTGTGGGACCTCTTCCAATCCGTACGAGACAACCATTAGCGAGGTGAGGTAGGCTGGGAAAAATGGAGTCCAACGGATCGTGTAGTCTGACGATTGGAGGACACAGATGGAACGAACACCGAAGGGGACTTACACGCCCCGAGTCTCGCGCAGAAGCGGTGAAACTGGTCGAGGCGACCGGCCTGTCGGTCGCGCGGGCGGCGAAGCAGCTATCGATGCCAAAGAGCAGCGTGGACAACTGGGTGCGTGCATCGCGGGAAGGCAAGCTGGCAGAAGTTGGCAAGGGCAGCGACTCCCGAGCGAACTGGAACTGGATCGGAGAGTGGCTAACACGCTTGGCGCAAGCCCCCGCCGTGGCTGCGTGCACAAACGAATGCCCGGCTGGAAGTCCAGATCAAGGCGGCGCACGAGCGAACGCGGCAGACCTTCGGCCCCGAGCGACTGCAAGCCGACCTCGCTGACAACGGCATCCAGGTGGGCGTTTATCGCATCAAACGC
>JAEUMX010000252.1 GCA_016791285.1 Burkholderiales bacterium | reverse complement strand
ACAGGAAATCCATGTAGAGCGCGTTCTCGCCGGTGGCAGGATCGCGCGTGAACGCCACCCCTGCACCCGACATTCCTCCGGCATTGCCGAACACCATCCGCTGCACCGTCACCGCGGTGCCCATGGCGTCGTCGAGGCCCTGGGTCCGGCGGTAGGTCGCCGCCTTCGGCGCGCGCCAGGACCGGAACACCGCGAGCGTGGCCGCCTCGAGCTGCGCCATCGGGTCTTGCGGGAACGGCGCCCCGGTCTGCTCCTCGAACAGGGTGAGGAAATCCCGCGTGAGATCCGCCAGACTGCGAAAGTCGATCTCCTGCGGTGAAGCAGCGCCGCACGCCGCGAGGCAGCGGTCCAGGCGGGCCTCGAAAGGCGCAGGCGCGCACTCGTGCACCACCTCGGCGAAGCTCTGCACCAGGCGACGGTAGCAGTCCCACGCCAGGCGCGGGTTGCCGGTGGCGCGGACGATCGCGTGCACCGTGTCGTCGTTGACGCCGACATCGAGCACCGTCTCCATCATGCCCGGCATCGAGACCGGCGCGCCGCTGCGCACCGACACCAGCGGCGGCTTGCGCCTGCCGCCGAAGGCAAGCCCGCTCTCGCGCTCGACATGGCGGATACCCTCGGCGAGCGTCTAGCGCAGGTTGGCGGGCGCCCGTCCGTTCGATCCATCGCACTCGCGGCAGTAACCGGTCGACAGCACGAAGCCCTGCGGCACCGGCAGGCCGGCGGCGGCCATCGCAGCCAGGTTGTACGCCTTGAATCCCATGTCCTGCACGCTGCCGAGCTTCGGCGCTTGCCCCCTGCCCCCGAGCAGGTACACCGCGGGGGACGCCGACTTTGCTTTCATCGCGACGCTCCATTCATTGGGCAACCACTTCGTTCAGCACGTGGTCGCGAAACCTGAGGGCGACGCCCATGAGCTCGTCGGCGGCCTGCTCGAGGTTCTTGCCGGTCTCCGACAGGACGTAGAGCTCGCGGAAGCTGCCGGCCTTCGCGACCAGCACCGCCTCGGTGGCGCGCTGCGCGTCGTCGCACTCGTGCTCGAGCGCGACGATACGGTAGATGCCCGACAGAAAATCCTGCATGTCCTCGCGCGGAATCCCTTCGCGCGGTAGCCACCACCTTCACGTATTCCTGGGCGGCGGAAAGCACCAGTCGCGAGAGGCCCTCGAGCTGCCGGCACAGGTCGCCGTCGCCGTCCTCCGGCAGCGTGGTCAGCCGGAACGCGGCGTCCTCGAGACAGTCCGCCGCTTCGTCCGCGGCCTCTACCAGCCGCGAGACGAACGCGCCGGAGTTGCCGCGGCGAAGCGCGGCGCGCGCCGACTGCACGAGTTCGTCGGCCTGCGATTCCCACGCCTTCGCCCGCGCCGCATTGCGTCGGAAATGCACCGGCCAGTCCGGCAGCCGCGCGCGCAGCAGCGTGTCGCGCACGCCTGCCGCCACCTCCCAGACGAGCGAGGCGTGCTCGGCGGCCATATCCAGCAGCCGCTCTTCGGCGCCGCGAAAAAACCGCGACAGCTCGGCCGCGACCTCGTCCTCGATCAGCGACAGCTGCATGCCCTGGCGCAGTCCCGCGGTCGTCGTGCCGAAGACGAACTGCACGAGCTGCCGCGCGTGGTCGCGCGACAGCAGGTCCTGGAGCTGCATGCCAGCGCGACACTCGCCCTTGGCCGCCAGGGCGAGCGCACGGTAGACAAGCTCCTCGCCGCCGCACTTGAGAAACCCCATGTGGCCGATCTCCTCGTCGGCCGCCCACTTCAGGATCTCCTGTACCTCGTTCTTGCCGAGCAGGCCGCGCAGACGCTTGCGCGCCTTGTTCCAGTCGATGAGGAAGACCAGCCGCGAGCCCAGGAACGCGAGGAACGCCTCGAGGTCGCCCTGATCCCGCGCTTCGTAGCGCGCGACGCACAGGTGATAGAGACCGTCCTCCATTGCGCTGTCCTTGCGCGAGAGGATGTCGTCCCACTTCACCTTCCAGTCGCCGAACAGCGATTCGAGAAAGGTCAGGCGCTGCAGATGCACGTCGGAGTAGAGGGTGGTGACGCCGAGCCCGGCGATGCGCACCACGATGACATGGGCGTCGGTGGTGCCGATGTCGTTCTGGATCACCACCAGGCTGCCGGAGCGCGTCGCAGTAGTGCCAAGACCCGGGTGGTCGAACTTGAGCGGCGCGGTGCGGTTGACGCCGCGCATGAAGGCCGCAACCAGCGGGCGATCGCCCGGTTCCAGTCCGTAGGTCATCGCCCCGTCGACGGTCTCCGTGGCGAGCGCCGCCTGCAGCACGTTGAGCTCCTTGTGCAGGTCGATGACGAGCAGATGCAGCGTATCGCCGCGGTCGCGGTCGACACGCGTCATGTCGTCGATGCACGCGCCTTCGATCAGGTCGTCCTCGGGGATCGGCATCGCGGCGAGCGCCTGGAACCGCGCCAGGAAGTTCTTGGCGACATCGCCGTCGGCCACCGCCTCGAGCGGCACGACCATCTCGCGCACGGCGTCCAGCGCCCGGTGCACGATCTCTTCCGAGTGCGGAATGAGGTAAAGCGCTTCGGGGCTGCGTCGGCTGCCGGCTACGACGGCGTCGAGCTCCGACTGGTCGACGCCGCTGGCGAGACGTTCCTCACGCAGATCCGAGAACGGCCGATCGGGACGGTCCGCCCGCGACCGCGCCGTTTGCAGGAGGGAGAAGAGGTACTTGGCCCGGCTGTTCGCTGCGAGCGCCTCGTTCACGAGGGTCGGCAGCAGCAACGCCTCTTCGCCGAGGGTGCCGACGATCTTGAGCTTCTCTGTCATGGGGGATACCCGAGGAGAAGTCGAAGCATAGGCGATCCATGTGACAGCTTCGTTGCCGAAGCGCGGATCGTCGTGTCCGTTCAGGGCACGACGCCACCTCTCAGGTGTTCACGACCGTCGCGCGAGCGGTGTTCAGCGCCACTCGGCTTCCAGCCCGAGCTGAAGCCGATCCGAGTCGTCGTCCTCTTCTTCATCGTCGTCGAAATCTTCCTCGTCCGGATCGCTCGGCAGGTCGAACTCGGCCGCGGCGACGTAGCACGCCGGCGCATACCGGCGCGGATCGACTGGCAGCGTGTTTGCATGCATGATGTTCCCCTCCTTTGCGGTTGCTCTTGTCAGTACCGGCGCAGTGTATCCAATCTGCGTTGCCAAAATGTGATCGCCCGCGTGTGCCTCGCTTTCTAGTCGTGCCCCGCGGCGCGTTCGGTCGCAGCGCGATGCCCAGCGTCATGAAGCTGTAACGGGCTTGGACACCGGTGCGGCGGGCTGCAATAATCTCTCGACGCAAAAGACGTTCTGGCGACAATGAATCGAGCGACCAAGATCTGCATGACCCGGCACGGCGAAACCGATTGGAATATCGCCCAGATCCTGCAGGGGTGGATCGACGTACCGCTCAACGAGACCGGCCGCCGCCAGGCCTGCGAGCTCGCGGAAAGCCTGGCGCACTGCGGTTTTTCGGGGATCGTTTCGAGCCCGCTACGCCGGGCGGCGGAGACGGCGGAGATCATTGCCGATGCGTGGCGGCTGCCGCCGCCTGCGCTGCACGAGGGGCTCAAGGAAAGGTACTTCGGACTGATACAGGGCAAGCCCAAGAGCGAGCTCTCCATCTCGCACCCGGGGTTGCACCAGGAGATCACGCGCCGCAATCCCGCCTGCCACTTCGAGGAAGGCGAGTCGCTCGATCACTTCGCCGACCGCGTGCTCGAGGCCGTGCTCGAAATCGGACATCGTCATGCGTCGGGCCGCATCCTCGCCATCACACACGGGTGGGTGATGGACGTCGTCACGCGCCACGTCATGCATCTGCCGCGCACCGCGGTGCTCGGGCACAAGCGCAAGAACGGCGAGTCGCTGTGGCTCGAAATCGGCGCGGGATCGCAGATATCGGCGAGCGATTCAGGGTAGCGGTGCGAGCTCGGTGCGCACTTCCGTCGTCACTTGCGTCATGAGCTTGTGCACCGGGCATTTCCCCGCCACGCCGAGCAACTCCTGTCGCTGCGGCTCGGTGAGCACTCCAGTGAGCGCGAGCGTGGTGGCGAGTCGATAGACGCCGTCGCGCTCGTTGGCATCGTCGCGCTCGATGGTGACTTCGATGTCCTCGACCGGCATCCGCTTGCGGTTCGCGTACCAGAGCACCGTCAACGCCTTGCAGGCGGCGAGCGCCGCATCGTAGAGATCGTGCGGTGTCGGACCCGAATCCTCGCCGCCATTGGCCGGGCCTTCGTCGACGGCGAAGGTGTGCTGGCGCACCTGGACGACGTGACGCATCTTGCCCGTGCGGTCACGGGTGACAGAGATATGCATTGAATTCTCCTTGCGGGAAGGCTACGGTTGTCGTGCATCCTGGGGATGGTCCTGATCCCCGCGCAACTTACCCCGCGACGCGGGACTTGAAAAGCAGCTCGCGCAACGCGAGATAGCAGTGCGTCCTGACCGGAACCCCGTTCAGGCAGAGTGGTCAATGGTGCGCAGGTTTTCGCCGCATCGCGGTGCTCTTCCGTTCCGGAGGCTTTGATGAAACGCATCGTTCTCTTCGTCCTGACCAACGTCGCCGTCCTGGCGGTCATCACGGTCGTGCTCAAGCTTCTCGGGCTCGATCAGGCGATGAGTCAGGAGGGCCTGGCACTCGGACCGCTGCTCGCCTTCTCGGCGGTCGTTGGCTTCGCCGGGTCCATCATCTCGCTCCTCATGTCGAAGCAGATGGCGAAGTGGTCGACCGGCGCGCACCTCATCGACGGGTCGGAAGGTCAAACCGAACGGTGGCTCGTGGACTCGGTGCGCCGGCTCGCCACGAAGGCCGGGATCGGCATGCCGGAGGTCGCGGTCTACGACGGGGAGCCGAATGCGTTCGCCACGGGCGCGTTCAGGAACTCCGCGCTGGTTGCCGTCTCGACCGGCCTGCTCAACTCGATGAACAGCGAGGAAGTGGAGGCCGTGCTGGCGCACGAGGTCGCGCACGTCGCGAACGGTGACATGGTGACGATGGCACTGCTGCAGGGTGTCGTGAATACGTTCGTGGTTTTTCTCTCGCGCATCGTCGGCACCATCGTCGATCGCACGGTGTTCCGCACCGAGCGCGGCATCGGTCCTGGCTACTTCATCACCGTGATCGTGTGCCAGATCGTGTTCGGACTGCTCGCGTCGATCATCGTCGCCTGGTTCTCGCGGCAGCGCGAGTTCCGCGCCGATCGCGGTTCGGCCGAGTACAACGGCACGAAGCCGATGATCAACGCGCTCGCCCGGCTTGGCCGGGTAGAGCCGGGTCCGCTGCCCGAGACAATCCGGGCGATGGGCATCAGCGACCGTCCGGGCTGGATGGCCATGTTCTCCACACATCCGCCGATCGAGCAACGCATCGCGGCGTTGCAGGCGCTGGGCAAGTAAGCAGACGGCAAGGTCGTTTCGGATTCTCGAAATGAAAACGGCGCAGCCAAAACGCTGCGCCGTGGACGCGACTGCGGTGTGTGGCGATTACCGCCGCCGGCCGCCGCCGTTGGGCCGGTCGCGCGCTTCGTGCACCTTGAGCGGCTGCCCGCAGAACTCCTTGCCGTTGAGACCGGCAATGGCGGCGAGCGAGTGGTTCTTGCCCGGCATCTCCACGAACGCGAAGCCACGGCACTTGCCGGTGAAGAGCTCGCGCTTTACTTCGACCGACTTGACCTGCCCGAACGCCTTGAACAGCTCGGCGAGCTCGACGTCCGATACGGCTTCGGCGAGGTTGCCAACAAAAATGTTCATATCAGTCTCCTGTTCGATTTACCGAATATGAGGGCGTCTCGCGATCCGAGCAAGACCGCGTCAACCCGCACCATAGGGCGTGCGATTGAACAGCGCGGGAACCGGACGGGTGCGCTCACCACGACCACGCGCCTGCGGAGCACGGCGGATCTCTTCGCGCGGCGCGACGTTGCCGTTCGGCTCCTCGGCGGGCCGGTGGCTCTGCACGCGGTTGCCGATGTCGTCCGCGACCGGACCGTGACGTGACGGGTTGCCGCCACGCGGCGATGGTCCGCGATCGCCGAACCCGCGCGCACGGGATTCGCCGCGCCACTCGCCGCGGCTGCCGGGACGTGCACCACTGGTGCCGGGACGCCCACCACCAGTGCCGGGGCGCCGCCCACCACCGTTGTTGGACCGTGCGCTACTGCTGCTGGAACGTGTACTACGCGGCGCGCTGCGCGGCCCCAGCTCGTTCCAGACCGTGGGCTCGAATCCTTCCACCATCTTCCGCTCGACAGGGCGCTTCAGCACCCGCTCGATGGCGGCGAGCAGACTCCGCTCTTCGTGCGACACCAGCGCCACGGCATCGCCAGTGCTGCCGGCGCGCCCGGTGCGGCCGATGCGATGCACATAATCCTCCGGCACGTGCGGTAGCTCGTAGTTGACCACGTGCGGGAGTTCCTCGATGTCCAGGCCGCGCGCTGCGATATCAGTCGCGACCAGCACGCGCAGCTTGCCGCGCTTGAACTCGTCCAGGGTACGCGTGCGCTGGGGCTGACTGCGGTTGCCGTGGATCGAATCCGCCGCGACGCCGCTGCGGCCGAGCTGAACGGCAAGCCGATCCGCCCCGTGCTTGGTCTTGGTGAAGACCAGCACCTGCTGCCAATCGCCGCCCTTGATGAGGTGCACCAGCAGCTCTCGCTTGCGATCCGCATCGACCGGGTGCACGACCTGGGTGACGAGATCGGCGGCGGAATTCTGCTTCTCACTTTCGACCATGACTGGATCGACGAGGAACGAGTCCGCGAGCTGGCGGATCTCCGCCGAGAACGTCGCGGAGAAAAAGAGATTCTGCCGCTTTGCCGGCAGCAGCGCGAGGATACGCCGGATGTCGTGGATGAAGCCCATGTCGAGCATGCGATCCGCCTCGTCCAGCACCAGCACCTCGATCTGAGCAAGATTCACGGAGCGCTGCTGGACATGGTCAAGCAGGCGCCCGGGAGTGGCGACCAGAATGTCCACGCCTTGGCGCAGCGCGCGCACCTGGTTGCCCATGCCCACGCCACCGCAAACCATCGCGGAACGCAGACGCAGATGTCTGCCGTAGGTGCGCACACTCTGCTCCACCTGCGCGGCAAGCTCACGCGTGGGGGTCAGGATGAGGGCGCGCACCGGGTGCCGCGCGGGCGAGACACTGACGTTGGAATGCTGGGCCAGGCGCTGCAACAGGGGCAGCGTGAAACCGGCGGTCTTGCCGGTGCCGGTCTGGGCGCCGGCGAGGATGTCACGGCCTTCCAGCACCACGGGTATGCACTTCGACTGGATGGGCGTGGGTTCGGTATAACCTTGGTCCGCGACAGCGCGGAGCAGCTCGGCCGACAGGCCGAGACTATCGAAAGACATAGTAATGAGATTCTCCTGAGATCGGCCTGCGGAAGGGATTGCCCTTCAGAACCGGTTCAGGCAGATGAAACTGCTTGGATGAGGAATTCGAGGGAGCTCGAGATCAACCACGAAAAGGCTGTGACGCGGACCGGATTGCGCGACACGATTTACCTTGCGGCGCATCATACAGGCAACCGGCGGCGAAGTCCCGCGATATTTTTCCGGCACCGCGCCTGCGCACCCCTACTCGAGCCCCGCTTCCAACCGCACGCATCGCCAGGGTCGCCTTGGCGTTTGATGACGCTGCTGTTAGATTACGGCGCCCGACGCCGTGCAGGCCGTCGCGCTCAACCCACCCAAAGGAGAAACCATCATGCGCCGACTCATCGCCCCCCTCCTGCTCGTCATTGCCGTGGCCGTTTCCGGCTGCGCCTCCACCGGTTCGACCATGGACGCAGCCAAGAGCGCGTTCGCGTCGGACAGCCTGGTCGGCTCGCTCGGCAACCTCGGCATGAGCCCCTCCCAGACCACCGGCAGCCTGGGCTCGCTGGTCTCGCTCGCGAGCAATCGTCTCTCGCCGGCGGACTTCGCCAAGTTCTCGGGCTACCTGCCCAATGCCGACAAGTACCTGAAGGCGGCCGAAGGGGCAGGGCTCCTCAAGTCGCCGGTGAAGGACGTCGCGGGCCTCAACAACAACTTCGCGGCGCTGGGAGTCGAGCCCAACGTGGCACGCGGCTTCCTCGGCGAGATGAGCAAGTACTTCACGGCGAAGGGCGGCGACTCGGCGCGCAGCCTGTTCACCACCGTGATCAGCAAGTAGCCGGCAACACAGAACCCGCCGCGCACGGTCCGCCCCGCGCCTCGCCGTCGTGCGGGCGGCGGGATGGTTTGCGCCGATGAAACGCATCGTCCTCACCACGTTCGGTTCGTACGGAGACCTCCACCCGTATATCGCGGTCGCCCGGGGCCTCATCGCACGCGGGCACGAGGCCGTCATCGCGACGACCGAGCTGTACCGGAACAAGGTGGAGCAGACAGGGGTCGGCTTTCACGCAACCCGTCCCAACCTCGCGGACCTCGGCGACCAGGCAGAGGTGGTGCGCCGCGTCTACGATCCCCGGCGCGGCGCCGAGTACATGACGCGGCAGCTCATCATGCCGCACCTGCCGCGCACCTTCGACGATCTGGTGGGGGGCGCGCGCGGGGCGGACGTGCTCGTGTCGCACGCCATCACCTACGCCGCGCCCCTGGTCGCGCGCAAGCTCGGCTTGCCCTGGCTGTCGACGATCCTGTCGCCGATGGTGTTCCTGTCCACCTACGATCCGCCGACGCTGCCGCCGGCACCGTGGCTGAAGCACCTGCACCACGTGAGTCCCGCGCTCTACCGAGTCGCGTTCCGGGCGATGCGATCCACGGTTCGCAGTTGGTCGGAGCCGGTGCGCGCGCTCGCGCGCGAGCGCGGCCTGCCCGAGCCCGACGGCGACCCGCTGTTCGAGGGTCAGTTCTCACCGCACGGCACGCTCGCCATGTTCTCCTCCGTGCTCGCGAAACCGCAGCCGGACTGGCCGCCGCGCACACACGTCACCGGCTTTCCGTTTCACGATGCGGATGAAGTCAACTCGCACCCGGCGCGTGCGCTCGATGATTTTCTCGCTGCGGGCGATGCGCCGATCGTGTTCACGCTCGGTTCGTCCGCGGTGTTCGACGCGCGCGACTTCTATCGACAGGCACTGGAGATCGCCCGGCAACTCGGACGGCGCGCGGTGCTCTTGACCGGGAGGCTAGCCGGGGACCAGGGCCTCGACACCCTGCCTCGCGACTTTTTCGCGATCGATTACGCTCCGCACTCGGCGGTCTTTCCGCGCGCTGCGGCGGTGGTGCACCAGGGCGGCATCGGCACCCTCGCGCAAGCCCTGCGCGCGGGCCGGCCGATGCTCGTGATCCCGTTCAGCCACGACCAGCCCGACAACGCAGAGCGGGCGGTGCGTCTCGGCGTGGCGCTTCGTATCCCGCGCGCGAAGTTCTCGGTGGATCGGGGCGTCGCGGCCTTGCGCGAACTGCTCGAAGACCCGCGTTTCGCGCAGGCTGCGCAAAGAGTCGCGCAACGCATCGCGGGCGAGGATGGGGTCGGCGCGGCGTGCGATCGGATCGAGGCGATGCTGTAGCGCCGCCGCGTCGCTACATCGAGATCGATCCCTCGCGGAATTCGGTCTTGTCCAGCCACGCGTTCACGACCACCGGCCTCCCGGACGCCGCTGCCGCGCGCGCACGGTGAAGGACGTCGTCAATATCGCCATCGCGCTTCACCAGAATTCCCTCCGCGCCAAAGCCTGCCGCGACCACATGATAATCCGTCCGCCGCAGTACCGTGCCAGCGTCATCCTGCAGGAGCTTCACCTGCTCGCGCGCGATCTGCGCCCACGAGGCATCGTTGCCCACGATGGCGATCACGGGAATGCCGTGGCGAGCGAACGTATCGAGCTCGGGCAGCCCGTAGCCGAAGGCGCCGTCGCCGAAAAGCACCCAGACCTCGGCGCCGGGACGGCAGACCGCAGCGCCGAGCGCGAAACCCGCGCCCACGCCGAGTGTTCCGAACACCCCAGGATCGAGCCATGACAGGGGACCCCGGGGGCGCACGACATACGATGCGGTCGCGGCGAAATCGCCGCCATCGGCAATCATCACCGCATCGTCCGACGCGCAGCGGTCCACCGCGCGCAGGAGCGCGACGGGGTTGACGAACTCACCCGACCGCGCCGCGCAGTCATCGATCTCACGCTCGCGACCGCAGTCGCGCGCACGTAGCTGCTCGACCCACCTTTGCCTGCTCGCCCGCGCCTCGTGGTGACTCGCGGCGAGCTGCTCGATGAAGAGCCCGACCTCGCCGACCACGGTCACGTCGGGGCGACGGTTCATGCGCGCTTCGTCGCGGCTGCGAGCTGCCGCGACGAGTGTGCTCGTGCGGCGGATGTGCCGGCCGTAGTCGAGCCGGAAGTCGCAGGGCACGCCTGCGAGCACCACGCAGTCCGCCTCGCGCAGCGCCTCCCGCCTGTGGTGGCGCATGTGCAAGGGATGGCTCCGCCCGAGGAGGCCGCGCGCCATTCCCGACAGGTAGGTCGGCAGGCCGAGGGCAGTCACGGCGGCTGCGAGGCGCGAGGCGGACGAGGGTTGCGCCAGCGCCGGGCTGCCGACCACGAGCAGCGGACGCTCGGCGCCTGCGAGCGCCGCGGCAGCACGCGCAAGGCTCGACGCCGACGGGGCGGTCAGCGAAAGGTCAGTCGGGTGCGGCCGACGCGCAGCGCCCGGCGCCGCGAACATGTCATCCACATGATGTTCGAGGTGCCAGCGCACCAGTCGATCGGGCAGCGCCGTCCCCTTCCCGGCGGCCTGCGCGTACCACTCGCGCACGCTCGCCTCACTGTAGAGCAGATCCACCGGACACTCGACGCACACCGGTCCGGGCACATCGGAACGCGCGAGTGCGAAGGCATCTTCGATCGCAGGCACGAGATCGGCAGCGCGCTTGACCCTCGTGAAGCGCTTGACCTGGGGTGCGACGACGCCGCGCTGATCGATGTCCTGCAGCGCGCCGCGACCCTGCAACACCGTCGGCGCCGCACCGCACAGAAGCACCAGTGGCGACTGTGCGAGGTGCGCGTTCTTGAGCGCGGTGACCGCGTTGGTCACACCGGGTCCGGCTGTGACCGCCGCGACCCCGGGTATTCCCCCAAGCCGCGCGGCAGCGTCCGCGGCGAAGACCGCGGTCGCCTCGCTTCGCGTGTCGATCACGCGCATGCCACATGCCTTGGCGCCCGTGAGGATGGGCGAGATGTGCCCACCGCACAGGGTGAAGAGCACTTCCACGCCCTGCGCCTTGAGGGCGGACGCGATACGGTCGCCGCCGTGCGGCATGCTCTCCACCATCTTCAGTCGGTGCCCCCGTGTCTTGCCACGTGCTCGTCGATGAGCGCCCTGTAATCGACTTTGCCAAGCCGCGTCTTCGGCAACTCGGCACGAAACTCAATGTCGCGCGGGCATGACCACTTGATCAGGCGCTCGCGACAGTGCTCGATCAGCCGTGCCTCGGTCTCGGGACCCGCTTGCGCGGGATCGCTGAGCACCACGTACGCCTTGACGCGTTCGACCTGCTCAGGATCGGGCACGCCGACGACACAGGCCTCGGCAACGAGCGGGTGCAGGTAGAGCGTACGCTCTACCTCGACCGGGTACACGTTGAAGCCCGACGATTTGATCATCCGCTTGAGGCGTATGGTGAAATAGAAGAACCCGTCGGCGTCCATCCTGCCGAGATCGCCCGTGTGCAGCCAGACGCGCCCGTCGGCATGCGTGCGGAGTGCCTCGGCCGTCGCGCGCGCATCGTCGAGGTAGCCCTGCATCACCGCGGGCCCCGACACGCAGATTTCTCCTTCTTCGCCGACCGGTGCCTGCTCGCTGGTGCCGACCTTGCACACCTTGGCGATCATGTCGGGGAACGGCACGCCGATCGAGCCCTCGCGATACTGCGTGAGCGGCATCCCCATGATTGCGGTCACCGCCTCGGTAAGCCCGTAGCCTTCCAGCAGCCTGACGTGTCCACCCTGCTCGGCGACACGCCGTTCGAAGCGCTCCTTGACGGGTCGAGGCAGCGTATCCGCGCCCGAGAACGCCGCGCGCAGGCGCGACAGATCGACCCTCGCGAGTGACTCTCGGGTCAGCGAGTCGTAGAGCGTGGGCACGCCCACGAGCAGCGTCGGGCGCTTGCGGCGCAGCAGGTTCGCGACCAACCTCGCGTCGAAGCGAGGCACGAGGATCGACTTGCCACCAGCCATGAACAACGCATTCACGCACACGCCAAGCCCGAAGCCGTGGAAGATCGGAATGAGCGCCAGGATCGAATCCCGCTCGCCCACACCGCACCACGCAGCGACCTGCATGCCCTCGGCGATGAAGTTGCGGCTGGAGAGCACGATGCCTTTCGGCGCGCCGGTGGTCCCGCCGGAAAATAGGATCGCCGCCGGGTCGTGGGTCGATGCGCTCGTGCGCGGCGCCGGCGGGTGTGTCGTGGCCATCAGATCGGCCCACCAGCGCACGCGCGAGTCCGCGCGCACCGGCGGGATCTTGCGACCCCTGGTGAGCCAGAAGCCGAGCTTCTTGAGCGGTGTCAGGTAGTCCGGGATGCACGCGAGAATCAGGGTCGTAAGCGGCGCGCGCGGACGCACCGAAGCGAAGCTTTCGTAAAAGGCGTCGAGCGTGAGCGCCATCCGAGCCTGACTTGCATTGAGATAGCCCTCGATCTCCGGCATCGTCGAAAGCGGATGTATGAGCGCCGCCACGGCGCCGAGCCTGTTCGCTGCATAAAACGCAATCACGCCCTGCGGTGAAGTGGGCATAGAGATCAACATGCGCTCACCCCGCGCCAGCCCCATTGCTGCGAGCGCGTCGGCGAAGTGATCGATGTCAGCCAGGAGCTGGCGAAAGGTCGAGGTCGTGTCGAAGAAGTCCCACGCGATCGCATGCGGCACGCGTTGCGCGGTCCGCGCAACCGCCTCGTAGAGCGTGATCTCGGGGTAGTCGAGATGGGCAGGCACGGTGCCGTAGCAATGCACCCACGGGCTCGCGTCACACATGTTCGTCCGTCTCTACATACCGATCGCGCCGCCGTGCAACGCCGGGCGGCGCGCAGGTGCGAAGCCATGGCCAACCTTGCAATGCATCGATGGTAACATCACGCCTCTCGACGGTGAGCCGCTCCCCAAAGCAGGACTCGCAGATCCCGCTTCGTGCATCGCCGCGCCGCACAGCTACACATCATACTGACATCCAGACCAAGCGAAACGAATCATGACAGTTCTGATTGCAGCACTCGCCGCCTGCCTGCTGAGTGCCCTCAACTTTCTTCCTGCCGACACGCTGCCAGCGAGCTCGGGCTCCTATCTGAACGCGGGCGTGATCCTCCTCACCTTGTTCATCGCATGGCAGAGTGTCGTGGCCTCGCGCAGCCGACAGGAACCTTCGACCCCTGCCGTGCAACCTCCACCTCCGGTGGCACCGCCCAAGCCGGCGAAGCCCGAGCCGACGCAGACCGGCGAGGCGCTGATCCTGCTCTCGCTGTTGCAGGAGAAAGGGCGGTTCCTGGACTACGTGACGGAAGACATCACGGCTTTCAACGACGCGCAGGTCGCCGCGGCGTCGCGCGTCGTGCACCAGGGCTGCTCCGCCGTGATCAAGGAATGTCTCGCACTCTCCCCGACGCACGAGGGCAAGGAGGGTGATCGCATCACGCTGGACAAGTCGTCCGACCCGAATCGCTATCGCCTGCTCGGCAAGGTGCCACAGGAGCCGCCGTACCAGGGCGTGGTCGTGCACCGCGGCTGGCAGACGACGAAGCTCGCGCTGCCGCGCTTCACGCGCCCGGTGGATCCGACCGGGCCGAACGTCATCACCCCGATGGACGTCGAAGTGCGATAGACCGTCGGCACGATCGGGCGTGACCGGCTGCCGTCGCCGCCGCACGCTCCCGTTACCCCATCGAAATCGCGGGACCCATTCATGACGAAACAATTCATTCTGGGGATCGACCTCGGCACGTCCAACTCCTGCCTGTCGCTGTGCGAAGTGGAGACCGGGCGCGCTCGGGGCATCGACATCACGCAAGTCCTCGGGCCGGGCGTGATCGGCGAGAAGCCGCTGCTGCCCTCGGCGCTCTATATTCCGGCGAGCGGCGAGTATGCCGAAGGCAGTTTCGCTCTGCCGTGGGACGATGCGGCATCGGCGGGTTCGGTCGTCGGCACCTTCGCCCGCGAGCGCGCGGCGCTGGTCCCGGACCGGCTCGTCACCTCCGCCAAGTCGTGGCTCTGCAATCCGCACGTCGACCGGCGCGCGCCGATCCTGCCGTGGCAGTCCGATCTCGCCGAGGCGAGGGTCTCCCCGCTCGAAGCCTCGCGGCGCTATCTCGCGCACATGCGCGACGCCGCTTTGCACTGGTTCGCGCGCGAGGGCATGCACGCCACGCTCGACGACTGCCACGTCGTGCTGACGGTGCCGGCATCGTTCGACGAAGTGGCGCGCTCGCTCACGCACGAAGCGGCGGTGGCGGCCGGGCTCGGCGAGGTCACCCTGCTCGAGGAACCGCAGGCGGCGTTCTACGCGTGGATCGCACACTCCGAGGCGGAGCCGACCGCCGGCCACTGGACCGATCAGGTCGCGGCCGGCGATCTCGTGCTCGTGCTGGACATCGGCGGCGGCACGACCGATCTCAGTCTGATCGCGGTTGCCGCCTCGCCCGACGGCCTCTCGAAGAATCTCGAGCTGCACCGCATCGCCGTCGGCGAGCACATCCTGCTCGGCGGCGACAACATGGATCTCGCGCTCGCCTACCTGCTGCGGGGCAAGCTGGAGGAAGCCGGTCACGAGCTCGACGCGTGGCAGTTCCTCGCCCTCGTCCATGCCACCCGGGTTGCAAAGGAAAAGCTCCTGAGCAACGAGGCGCTCGCCGAGGTGCCGATCGCCGTGCCCTCGCGCGGATCCAGCCTGTTCGCCAAGACGCTCGCCACGACGCTCACGCGCGATGAGGTCGTGTCGATCCTGGTCGACGGTTACTTTCCGCTCACGACGGTCGACGATCTTCCCGCGCAGCGCAAGTCCGTGGGTCTGCAGGAGTATGGCCTCGACTACGCGACCGAGCCGGCTGTCAGCAAGCACCTCGTGCGTTTCCTGAAGCGCGCGCTGGAGAATGTCCGCTCCGATGCGGAGCTTGCCGCCCTGCTCGGCACGTCCGCGGAGCTGGACACCGCCACACTGCTGCGACCGACCGCCCTGCTCTTCAACGGCGGCGTGTTCGAAGCCGAACCGTTTCGCCGGCGCGTCGTGGAGTTGCTATCGTCATGGCTGGGCGTTGACGTCCAGGTGAAGACGCTGACGAGCGCCGGACTCGACATCGCCGTCTCGCGCGGTGCCGCCTACTACGGCGCGGTGCGCGCATCGGGCAGGGGCATCAAGATCCAGGCGGGCACCTCGCGCTCCTACTACCTCGGGCTCGAAAGCCCCATGCCGGCGGTGCCGGGTTACGTGCCGCCGGTGAAAGCCATCTGCATCGTGCCGCAGGGAACCACCGAAGGCACCGAGCTCGAACTGCCGGGGCGCGAGTTCGGGCTCGTCACCGGCGAAGCAGTCGACTTTCGTTTCTTCGGCTCCGAGATCCGCGCCGGCGATCGCGTCGGCACCGTTGTGCCGAGCGCGGCGAAATCCCTGGACGAGCTGTCCGGCCTGACCCTCACGCTGCCACCGCTGGAAGGTGCCGCGGGGCAGGTGGTGCCGGTAACGCTGCACCCGCGCGTGACCGAGGTCGGCACGCTTGAGCTCTGGATGCAGCACACGCAGTCCAACAGCAGGTGGAAGCTGGAGTTCAATCTGCGCGCCGAGGCGTGAACGACCGCGCCGGCGCGATGCTGCCAAGCGGCCCGCGATGAGCGCCGCCCGTTACGCCATCGGCATCGATCTCGGCACGACCAACTGCACGCTCGCGTACGTCGATCTGCGGCCGGGACACGGCGGCGTCGAGACACTACGGATCCCGCAGTTGAGGTCGCTGCGAACGATCGTCGAGAGCCCGCTGCTGCCGTCGTTTTTTTACTACCCGACCGCGGCCGAGCTCGACCAGGGCGAGCTCGATCCGTTCAGCGCGAAGACCGCCGACGAGAGCGCGGGCTACGTGATCGGCGCCTTCGCGCGCGAGCAGATGACGGCACTGCCGGATCGGGTGATTCACTCCGCCAAGTCGTGGCTGGCGCACGCGGGCGTCGACCGCGAAGCGCAGATGCTGCCGTTCGCCTCGGAGGAGATTCCCACCGAGCTCAGGCTGTCGCCGGTCGAGGCGAGCTCGGCCTATCTCGGTTATCTCAAGGCGGCCTGGGACCACGCGTTCGCGCGCGAGGACACCGGCAGCGCGTTCGTGGCGCAGCGCATCGTCATCACGGTACCGGCTTCGTTCGACGAAGGCGCGCAACAGCTCACGCGCATGGCGGCGCAGATGGCCGGCTACCCGACCGCGGCCAGGCTACTCGAGGAGCCGCAGGCTGCCTTCTATGCCTGGCTCGACGCGCCGTCAGGCACCGCCCGTGCTCCCGGCGCACCGCTGCTCGAATGTCTGCCGGCCATCGCGGCGCAGCCGCAGACCGTGCTCGTGTGCGACGTGGGCGGCGGCACCACCGACTTCAGCCTGTTCCGGATCGCACCGGTGCGCACCGCGGCAGATCGACCCGCGATCGAGCGCATCGCCGTGAGCGACCACCTCCTGCTCGGCGGCGACAACATCGACCTTGCGCTGGCGCACGCGCTCGAGCGGATGCTGAAGCCCGACAGCGACGAGCGACTGTCGCGCAGCCAGTGGAGTCATCTCGTGCCGCAGGCACGTTCGCTGAAGGAGCGTGTCCTCGATGCCGACGGCGATGCGCTCGAAGTCTGCCACGTCGCACTGCCTGGCGACGGCACCAGTCTCTTCGCCGCCGCGCTCGACGCGACCGTGACGCGTGGCGAGATCCGGGACATCGTGCTGGAGGGATTCTTCCCCTCCTGCCCGAGCGACGCAGTGCCGCTCGGACGCAAGTCCGGCCTGCGCGAGATCGGACTTCCGTACGCCGTCGATTCCGCCATCAGTCGGCACCTCGCCGCGTTTCTGGACGGCCGCGAGGTGGATGCAGTGCTTCTTGCCGGCGGCACGCTGCGTCCGCGCGCCATTCAGGAGCGCCTGCTCGCCGTCATCGAAGCATGGCAAGATCGGCGGCCGACGCACCTTGCGCTTGGCGACATGAGCCTCGCCATCGCCCAGGGGGCCGCGCGCTTCGCCGCGCTGCCGGAGGGCGCGCACGAGCGCATCCGAGGCGGCTACCCGCATGGCGTGTATCTCGAGATCGAGCGCGAAGCGGCGGACGCGGCACCGCGGCTGGTCTGCGTGCTGCCGAAGGGTGTCGAGGAAGGCAGTGCGATCGAGCTCACCGAGCCCGCGTTCGACCTGCTCGTCAATCGCCCGGTGCGCTTCGCCGCCTACACCTCGAACCGGCGGCCGGACGATGCGGCAGGCACGCTGGTGCCGCTCGACCCGAATGTCTTTCACCCGCTGCCGACGCTGCAGACGACGCTCATGCTCGATGACGAGCGGTTCAATCCGCGCACGGCGGCAAGGCAGTCGATAGGCGTGCGGGTCGAAGCACGCTTGACCGAGCTCGGCGCGCTGCAGCTCGCGCTGGTCAACCCCGAGTCGGGACGCAGTTGGGAGCTCGCGTTCAACCTGCGCCAGCCGGTCGACGGCAGCGATCCCGCCGCCGAGCGGGGCAAGCGCGACTCGCCCGGGGTCCGGCCGGAGGCGATCGAGGCTGCGGGCGCCCACTGCGCGCTCTTCTTCGGAGGCAAGCAGTCGCTCGATGCCTCGCACAAGGCGAAATCGCTGGTGCGCGATCTGGAGCGCATCCTGGGGCAGGAGCGTCACCGCTGGAACGTGCCCCTGCTGCGAGCACTGTGGCCGGCGATTCATCCCGGCATCACGCGGCGCGGCCGCTCGCTCGCGCACGAGAACGCCTGGCTCTATCTGGCGGGCTTCGTGTTGCGGCCGGGCTATGGCACGGACCTCGACCATTGGCGCGTCATGCAATTGTGGGAGTGCTTCGATCTCGGCCTCGTGCACAAGAAAGAGAAGAGCGCGCAGTCGAACTGGTGGATGATGTGGCGCCGCGCCGCGGGCGGCATCCCCGCCGCGGAACAGGAACGACTGTTCGCCGCCGCGCTGCCTCATCTCAAACGCTCCGCGGCGGAGTTCGTCGAAGGCACGCGTCTGCTCGGCAGCCTGGAGCGCGTCGAGCCGCAACGCAAGGTCGAGCTCGCCGAGTGGCTGCTGGATCTGGTTCGGCGCGGCAAGGCGATCAACCAGTCGCACGTCTTCTGGGCGCTGGCGCGGGTGCTCGGCAGAGTACCGCTTTACACCTTTGCGGACACGGTCGTGTCCCCGTCGGTAGTGGAACACTGCTTTGCGCGGGTCGAACCGCTCGACTGGAGCGAGCCGCAGCTGCGGCCGCTGGCAGCCGTGTTCGCCGCCGCGTGCCGGCGCACCAACGAGCGGCTGCTCGACATCCACGATGCGCTGCGTCCGCGCGTCGTCGCGAAACTGAAGCAGGCGGGCGCGAAAGAAGAGCAGATCGAGAGCGTGCTGGAGCACCGCGAAGTATCTGCGGCCGACCGCAACGATCTCTTCGGCGAGCAGTTGCCGGCCGGGTTGCGGCTGGCGTAGGCGCGAGGCGGGCAGCTGCCAGCGCTGTCTGCTGTCTGGAAACACCGGAAACGCTGATCCCAACGGCTTGCCTTGACGGCTCTTGCTGCCGTTCGAGTCGCATGCGATATTGCCCCACGATCGCGACAACAGGCTTCCGCTCATGCCATGAACAAGAACCGGGTGTACGTGTCCTCCACCTATGTGGATCTCGTCGAACACCGAAAAGCAGTGAAGGTCGCGCTGGAGCGCGCCCAGTACGACGTGGAATGCATGGAGAAGTACCCGGCCTTCGACGAGCGCCCACAGGACAAGTGCCTGGAGGACGTTGCGCAATGCGACTACTACGTGTTGATACTCGCTCTACGCTACGGGTTTTGCCCGCCGAAGGACAATCCGAAGAAGCTTTCGATCACACAGCTGGAATACGAACGAGCCGTGCGTGAGGGCAAACCGTGCTTCGCCTTCATGCTGGACGGCGAGCATCCGTGGCCGCCCAAGTGGATCGATACCCGCGCGCTGAAGCTATCGTCGAAGATCGGGAAGTTCCGCCAGCAGGTCGGACTCAAGCATGGGACGGCGCTATTCACGACACCGGAAACGATCGTCAACGTTGTGCACGAGGCGCTACGCAACCATGAACTGCGGACCGGTACGAACGACCGCTCGTCCAACGCGTTGATTCGCGCGGGATACCTCGATTGGCTTCGACGCGAGTGTGAGAGCGTCGACCTGCTTGGGCTGGATCCCAAGGAAACGGCAAACGTGCGGCTCGGACAGGTCTACGTTCCTGCGCTTACCGCGGCCAAAGTCGACGACAAGCGCGGGTCGGAGAAGGGGTCCTTCGGCCGTGAGCGACAGCACGATCTGCTGCTTCACCGCCTGGGTGACGAATCGCTCTATGTCCCGGGTGCACCTGGCGCCGGAAAATCCACGTTCTGCCGCTGGCTGGCATTGACGGTTGCCACGGGGTCCCTCCCGGACCATCCGATCGGAGCACCCGACGAGTTCGAGGAAGTACTCCCTGACTCGCTGCGCAGCCGCTTCCCCTTTCTCTGCCGCCTGCGCGAGTGGGCCGGTCAACCCGCCTGCCTTGCGGGGAACGGCCACTGGACACGTGCCCAGCTCGAAGAGGCGCTCGCGTGCTGGCTGGCTGCGACCACGCCTGGGGGCCTCACGCCGGAGGTGTGGCGGCAAGAAGTGATGGAGGGCCACTGTCTGCTCATCCTGGATGGCGTGGACGAGGTTCCGGAAATGCTCGGCCCGCACCGGCCTCGGCTCAACCTGTTGACCGGGCTCGCCGACGCATTGCCCGAATGGCTCAGGGCCGGCAACCGTGTACTCCTCACCAGCCGCCCCTACGGCCTCACGGCGACCGATCGCCAACGCCTCGGCCTGCGAGAGCTGACCTTATCAGAGCTGCCACGTCCCCTGCAGGAAACCTTCATTCGCCGCTGGTATGCGGCGGCCGACCCGCGTCGCGACGAAGAAAAGGCGAGCGGTCTCATTGCGCACCTCGACGAGCGAACCGACCTCGACCAGCTGCGCACGAACCCGATGCTGCTCACGGCGCTTTGCGTCAAGTACGATGAGGGTCAGCGGCTGCCCAGGGATTTCTACCGCCTCTACGACACCGTGGTGGACCAGGTGCTGCACAAACGCTACCTCAGCGAGAACGAGCGCGACCGGGCACGGCTGCGCCTCGCCGCGGTAGCGCTCGGAATGCATCGAGGCACGAAGGAGCGACCGCGAACCAGCCCCGAAGCGAGCATCGACGAAATCGACCGCATCCTCGCCGCGCTCTCGCAAAGCGACAGCACCACCGAGGGCGGTGCTATAGACGCGGCCGAACGGCGGGAGGACCTCCTGTCCAATTCGGGGCTGCTGCTGCCCCGCGCCAACAGGCGTGCCTCCTTCTACCACCTGAGCTTCCAGGAGTTCTTCGCCGCCGTGCGGCTGCGGCATCTCCGCGAGAAGCCGCAGGACTTGCTCGCACGTCACGCCGCGACCCCAAGGTGGCACCGCACACTCACCTTTCTGTTCTGCGCCATCGCCGACCAGGAATCGCCGGAGAGCGCCGTGGAGGGCTACGCGCCGTTGCTGCAACACTTCGAAGCGGAGCGCCTGGTGTCTGATCCCAACCCCGCCCTGTTGCTGGCCGACTGCCTGGAAGTGGCCCACGGCAGGGGGTGGAACCTGCAACGCTTTGCCGCGCCGCTACGCGCAGCCTGTGAGCACGCCTTGCAACACCTGAAACCGCCCGAGCGCGCCCACCTGTGGCGAACGCTGGGACAACTGGGGCTCGACGACCGGACGGGTGTGGGCGTTCGCGACGGGCTGCCGGTCATCGCTTGGGTCGACGTTCCCGAAGGCAGGTTCCAGTACGGCGATCCGGCGGAGCAGATCGCGCTCCATGCCTTCCGCATCGCGCGGTTCCCGATCACCAATGCCCAGTTCCAGTGTTTCATCGACGACCGTGGCTACGAAACGGACGAGTGGTGGGAAGGACTGGAACGGATGACACCGGACCGTCCGCGCTGGAGCTGCGCCAACCATCCGCGGGAGACGGTCTCATGGTACGAGGCTATGGCGTTCTGCAGGTGGCTGGATGCCCGGCTGCGCGCAAAGAGAGAGGTGCCGCGGGGATGGCAGGTGCGACTGCCGACCGAGCAGGAATGGGAGAAGGCGGCGCGGGGGACCGACGGCCGGGAATTTCCGTGGCCGGGTGACTTCCAGGACGGCTTGGCAAACATCTGGGAAACCGAAAGTCGGTTGGAGCAAACGTCAGCGGTCGGGATCTATCCTCACGGCGCTTCGCCTTACGACGCCCTCGACATGGCGGGCAACGTGTGGGAATGGTGCGCCAACAAGTACGATGCAAAGGACAGATCAAGAGATGCCCCGCGGGTGCTGCGCGGCGGCTCGTGGGCCGACGACCGTATCAGCTGCCGTTGCGCCGCCCGCGACCACTACCATCCCGGCAGCCGTGGCCTCGTCATCGTCTTCCGGCTGTGTTGTGCGCCCCCATCCAGAACCGCTGGCCGCTGATGCACTGATCACTGAACTTCTGGTTTGCTGTTCTCTGACGGCGCGCGCAGCGCGCCGCGCGCGTTTTCTCGGCGCGCTTTTTTCGCCACGCACTTGGACCGTTGCCGCGCAATCACCGTTGGCTCATACTGCGCGAGCCGGCCCATATGCCGGTGGGGCAGCCTGAGAGCGCCCGCGGGTGCTGCGCGGCGGCTCGTGGAACAACAACCGTATCAACTGCCGTTGCGCCTACCGCAACCACAACCATCCCGGCAACCGTAACAACGACATCGGCTTCCGGCTGTGTTGTGCGCCCCACATCGAATCCACCCTGCGTGCGCCGCGCTGCCACGCGCGGCCGGGCGGCGCCAGCCTTACCGGTGTCGCTTGCGGAAATGCCCGCCGACCACGGTTCGCGGGCCGAGGCGCAGGGAAGATGGATGGCGCAGGCCTGTCCCGTCCGCACGGACCGCCCCCGAGGGCGTGGACCGTCGGGCATATAGCGAAGCGGAGCGCCCCCCAGGCTGCGGCCCCGGGGCGCCCCCCTCCCGACCCTCCCCCGTTCGCGGGGGAGGGTCTTTTCTTGTCAGGCAGAGGCCTGTTTCAGCCATCCGCCAAGCAGTCGGCCCACTTCGGCGACCATCCGACTGACATGTTGATACTGCCCGTCGCTCAGCCAGCGCCAGTGGTGGGCGAGGCGCAGATAGAGACGCATCCTGGCGAGCGCGGCATCGGCCCCGTGGAGGCAATCCATTCGCCGTGTGCCGCGCGCAGTCTGCGCATCGTAGAGCCGCTCCTGCGCGTCGAGCGCTGCATCCACGAGTCGCTGCGTGACCGTGGCGCGATAGGGCCGGGGAAAGCGCTCGCACCTCGGCAACAGCCAGGCGAGCAGGTCGAACATGCGCGTCAGGACGATCATTTCTTC
>JAEUMX010000250.1 GCA_016791285.1 Burkholderiales bacterium | reverse complement strand
AAAGGCACCAAGAACGAAGCACGCGTTCGCCTCGCCGATGTATTGACGCGCGAGAAGGACGGCATGACTTACGAGTACGATTTCGGCGACGGGTGGGAACACAAGATTGTCCTCGAGAAGATCCTCGAAACTCACGAGACCCCGGCGGTGCCGCGCTGCATCGGCGGTGCGCGCGCGTGTCCGCCCGAGGACTGTGGAGGGGTCTGGGGCTACATGGAACTCCTGGTCGCCCTCCGCGACCCGTCTCACGAGTCCCACGACGAGATGCGGGAGTGGTTGGGCGAAGACTTTGATCCCGAGCACTTCGATGTTGGCGAGACCGATGCTCTGCTGGCGTCTTTGAAAGCTCGGGTTAAGCCGTAACGGAGCAAAGAACTGGATTGTGCGGAACAGAGGGGCAAGTCTTGCCTTTTGCTCGTCTGAGCAAGAACGAGATCATCCTGCATGCTGTATCTGTTTGTCGATGGCATGGCCGAGCGCTACCCGAATGGTTCGCTCATTTAGGCACGGGCCCGCCAACCGACTTCAGCACCAGGTCGACGTGGGTCGGCGCGCCGCGCGTGATCACGGCGTAGTGGATATCGCTCACGAACCACAGCCGGCCATCGACCTCGATGCGCGCTTGCACGGCATAGGTGTGCCTGGATTCGATGCGGCTCGGATCGTAGGGAATCTCGAAGGCGAACGGGATCTGCTTTCCCCTCACCTCGACGATCTGCTCGCCGAGCACGATCGCAGGCGCGTCCGCGCGCGACACGTCGACGAGCCGTACCCTGATCACGGCCGTCGGCGGCAGCGCGATGCGCTCACGATAGGTCACGGTCCCGGTGACGCGCGCCGAGCCGGGCTGCCCGCCCGTGCTGGTGCAGCCAGCCAGGAACTGCACGGCAAGAATAATCGCGGCCGCTCTTAGCATGTCTTCCTTCTCCTTCGATCAATGCGCCCATCGCAGTTGCAACCGTACCGCCGCGCGTCACGCGGCCGGGGATCCGCTGCCAGCTTCGACTCCGCCTGCGTTAGACTTCGACTCCGCCGCATGTCCCCGATGGCATCCGGTACTTTCGTCAGTCTCGAGGAGCTTGTCCAATGCCGCACGTGCCGTCCCGCATCGCCGTTACAATCGTCGCGATCCTGCCGCTCTCCGCCGCCGCCGACACCAAGCCGCCGCAGGCACAGTACTGGGTCGACGTCGCGACCAATAATTCCAGCATTCCCGGCATGTCGGGCGGGCTCAGCGGCATCGTCGGCTCGATGATGGGGGTGGGTGGCGGCCCGCAGAAATCGCTCGACCTCTGGCTCTATTCGCGCAACGCGAAGCCCGCGTCGCCCGAGGCCACGCATGACATTCCGCCCGCTCTGAGCATGGGGTCGACGCTGCCGCTCGTGCTGCCGCGGGTGGAGAAGGCGCCGCCCTCCGAAGATGGAACGCCGGGCAAGATCGAGAAGCCAAAGGCACGCATGCTCTTCTATTGGGGCTGTGGCGAGACCGTCCGCCCCGGCCAGCCGAAGATTGCCGATACCGAGAAAATGTCGCTCGTGCAGTTCGGCCAGGCGATGAAGGGCCGCAGCGCACCGGATCGCGGACCCTGGGGACCGGGGCGCGCCGTGTGGCCGAACGAGAAGGACACGCAGCCGGTGCCCGCATCGAGCTCCCTGCAGGGTGACCACTTCGTCCATGGCAACTATGCGCCGGACATCAAGTTCAGGATCGGCCAGCAGCAGGACTTCATGGATCCAGTGCAGCTCGTGGCGCAGGGTTCGCCCGCCGAGTCGGTGAGGCTCGAATGGCGGACGATTCCTACCGCGCTCGGCTACTTCATCATGGCGATCGGCCACCGGCAGGCGAACGGCGAGATGATCATCTGGACCTCGAGCGAGGTGCAGGACTCCGGCTTCGGCCTCATGAGCTATCTGCCGAACGATTTCGTCCGCAAGCTGATCGGCGAGAAAGTCATACTGCCGCCGAGCGCCCAGACCTGCGCGATTCCGAAGGGCATCTTCGAGGGCGCGGAAGGCGCGATGGTGCGGATGATCGCCTACGGCGAAGAGCTGAACCTCGCCCAGCCGCCGCGTCCGGCCGACCCGAAGGCGAACTGGGAGCCGATCTGGACCGCCAAGGTGCGCGTCAAGTCCGAGGGCATGGCTTTTCTCGGCATGGGTGACATGATGGGTGGGCGTGAGGGGACTCGCGAAGCCGTTCCGCCGTCGTCACAGCCGTCCGAGCAGGAAAGCGCCGGCTCGAAGCCCCTCGACCCCGTGAAGGAAGGGGTGGACGCGCTGAAGAAGTTGCTGCCGTTCTAGGGCGCTGTCGGGCGGAACGGGAACGGCGCCCGGTTCGGGGGAGTTACCAGCCGCGAACGCGCCCGGTATCCACGTGAACGAACTCCGGGCCAGGGTAGTAACCCACGCCGCCCGCCTTGAGGCTCAGGGCCGCTTCGCGGAGGTCGGCGAGCGGCACATCCCCGAGCCGGATGTCGATCGCGCGTCCTTCGAGGTGCAAACTCGACTTGGCAACGCCACGTCCCCGTTCGCGCAGCATGGCGTTGGTGTGCGGCGATCGGTAGGCCGAGATCACCTGGAAGGGCGCCCTGCTGCCGGTCACCGCCGATAGCTTGGACAAGATATCGAACAACTGCGGATCGATCTGGTGCTCGTCGCCAGTCCGGAAATCGCGCAGAAACCGGTTCAGAGTCTGGAGCGAAGCGGGAACGTACGTGCCCTCCAGGCGGTAGACCACCGACACGCGTTCACCGGTGTGCGTGTGCTCCAAGGCGAGGCGCTGCACATTCCGATAGCTCGCGAGGGCATGACCCACGCGTGGCAGGCTGAGTGCCGGCATGACGAAGGCGGCGCCCGCTACGGCCTTGAGGAAACGTCGGCGCGGGGCACGCGTTGCACGATAGGATTCGTTCATCGGTATTCCCTGAAACTGTTTGCTCGAGCAGGACTGGCCTGGAAGCGTCACTTGGCTGTTGGTGAAACCGCGCCACGCAACTTCCATGCGGCACGCAGCCGGCTCCGCCTTTACCCCTGTTCCTCGCGCAAACCCATCCGTGAAGCGATCCGGCGCCCGCAAGTATGCCCGAGTCACACCCGGTCGAGAACCCCTTACCGCCCCTTACCGCCCGCGGGCAGAGCACCAGCCAGGGGGCGGCCGGACGGGCGCCCCGCGTATTCGCTGCATTGCGTCAGGATGCTATACTCGGGCTGAAAGTGGCCGATCGGCCTCGACAACCTCAAAGGAAAGGGTTACGAAATCAAACAGATCAAATTCTCCGGACGACTCCTTTTCGTCGGCTTCGGCAGCGTTGGTCAAGGGGTGCTTCCCCTCATCCTGCGCCATATCGATCTGAACCCGGAGCAGATCAGTATCGTCACGGCCGACGAGCGCGGTCGTGCGGAAGCCGCGCGCTATGGCATCGCCTTCGAGATTTCGCCGCTGACCCGCGAAAATTACCGGGACATTCTGATCCCGCGCATCGCGAAGGGCGATTTCCTGCTCAATCTATCGGTGGACGTGTCGTCGGTCGCGCTCATGGAACTGTGCTTCGAGCGCGGCACGATTTATCTCGATGGCTGCATCGAGCCGTGGGCCGGCGGCTACACGGACACCTCGCTCACGCCGTCGCTGCGCACCAACTATGCGATGCGGGAAGCCGCGCTGGAACTGCGCCGGAATCATCCGTCGGGGCCGACCATCATGCCGACCCATGGCGCCAACCCCGGTTGGGTGTCGAGCTTCGTGAAACAGGCGCTGCTCGACGTTGCGCGCGACACCGGTCGCGCCGCAAAGGTGCCAACGACGCGCGACGAGTGGGCACAGCTTGCCATGCAGCTCGACGTCAAGGTCATCCACATCGCGGAACGCGATACCCAGACGACGAACGTGCCGAAGCGCGTGGGCGAGTTCGTGAACACGTGGTCGGTGGAAGGGTTCGCGGGCGAAGGATCGCAGCCCGCCGAGCTCGGCTGGGGCAGTCACGAGCGGCACTTTCCCCCAGACGGCAAACGCCATGAGTTCGGCTGCGACGCCGCCATCTACCTGCAGCGGCCAGGTGCGTCGGTGCGCGTGCGCTCGTGGACACCGCTGGAAGGCCCGTACCACGGCTTTCTGATCACCCATGGCGAATCCATTTCCATCGCCGACTACCTCACGGTGCACGATGGCGATCGCGTGCTGTATCGTCCGACCGTTCACTACGCCTATCACCCTTGTGATGAGGCCGTGCTGTCGGTCCACGAGCTTGCCGGCAAGAACTGGAACATGCAGACCGATCGCCGCATCCTCATGGATGACATCACCGACGGCATCGACGAGCTCGGCGTGCTGCTGATGGGCCACGCCAAGGGTTCGTACTGGCTGGGATCGCGCGTGCACGTCGATGACGCGCGCAAGCTCGCGCCCTACAACAACGCAACGAGCCTGCAAGTGTCCGCGGGTGTGTTGTCCTCCATGATGTGGGCGATCGAGAACCCATGGGCGCACCTGGTCGAGCCCGACGACATTCCTTACGACCGGGTCATCGAGCTCGCGCGGCCCTACCTCGGCGAGATCGCCAGCGCCTACAGCGACTGGACGCCGCTCAAGGATCGCGGGGTGCTCTTTCCGGAGGACGTCGACACAACCGACCCCTGGCAGTTCAAGAACTTCAGGGTGACGTAGCACCTCACGCGCTCGCGCCCGACCGATCCGGAAAGGCTCCGCTGCGGCGGAGCCTTTCTGCTTTCTGTCGTCCGCGCGTGTATGCGGCGAGTTGGGTGGGCGTTGAAAAGATCCCCGTGACATGGAACTTGGGTCGCCTCGCTGC
>JAEUMX010000456.1 GCA_016791285.1 Burkholderiales bacterium | reverse complement strand
GACTTCCGCGATCGCTTCCTCTACCGCGACGTCCAGCAGGAGCTCAAGTCGAAGTTGATATGGAACGCCTGGCGCGTAGCGTCGCCCCGTTACGGGCGCGGCGATCTGCTGGCGGAGTACCTGGACGAGGAGGTTTTCGACGGCGCGACCTTCCGCAACCTGACACGCGCGCCGCGGCCCTTCGTCGTCATCAGCGCCACCGACATTTCGCTCGGTGCGCAGTTTCCGTTCACCCAGGAGCGATTCGACCTGCTGTGCTCGGACCTGGGCGAAGTACCGGTGGCCCGCGCGGTCGCGGCGTCCATGGCGCTGCCGCCGTATTTCAGTCCGCTCACACTCTGGAACTATGCGGGGCAGTGCGCGTACACGCAGCCGCCCTGGTTGAAGGAGCACCCGGAGGCCGACGAGCGGGCGCGGCACGACCAGGAAGAGATGCGCTCCTATCTGGACCGGGAGCGCCGCCCGCACATCCATCTGTTCGACGGTGGGCTGGTCGACAATCTCAGTCTGCGCCAACCGATGGGTCTCGTCATGCGGCGCGGCGGCCTGTTGCCGACCCTGGAGGCATTCGGTTTCCAGGATCTCAAGCACGCCGTGTTCATCGCGGTCGATGCCGAGCGCGACCCGATCTTCGATCTCGACCAGGACGCGGACGTGCCCGGGCTGGCCACGACCATCGAAGCGCTCGGCAACGTCTTCAACCTGAGCTCGTTCGATTCGTCGGTGCTGGTCGACGAGAGCGTGGCACGCTGGCGTGAAGAGCTCAGGGCCGCGCGGCCGGCGGACGCGCCGGAAGTGAAGTTCCATATCATCGACGCGTCGCTGCGATCGATCTCCGACCCGCGCGAGCGTGAGCACTTCATGACCATCCCGACCACCCTTCACCTCGATCGACAAGATGTCGACGCGCTGCGCGCGCTGGGAGGTCGACTGGTGACGAGCGCGCCGGATTTCAAGGCGCTGATGCGCGATATCGGTGCCACCGGGGCGGAGCGGGGCGCGGGAGGTTGAGCATGGAGCGCAACTCGATCACCAACGCCCACGAACTCTTTCGCCGCATCACGCACGGCGTGTACGTGATCGGCGTCGCATGCGAAGCGAAGCGCGATGGATTCACCGCGGCGTGGGTCGTGCAGGCTTCGTTCGATCCGTTGCTCCTCGCGGTGAGCATCAATCCCGGAAACGCCTCGTACCGGCTGCTCCAGGCAAGCGGGGGTTTCACCGTGAACGTGCTGCGACGCGGCCAGCTCGATCTCGCGCGGCGCTTCGGGACCCGCTCGGGACGGGAGGGGGACAAACTCGCGGGCGTCTCGTGGCATCCCGCGGCGAGCGGCGCGCCGGTGTTCGACGCTGCGCTCGCGTACTTCGACTGCCGTGTGGCGGGCAGCCTGAAGGCCGGGGATCACGAGCTCGTTGTCGGTCACGTCGTCGACGGCGCAATCCTGGACGCCGACGCAGTGCCTATGACATACGCGGAGACCGGGGACATGGACGGCAGCGGCGCACTCTATCCCGAACCCGTGGGCCGATCACGTTTGCCGTGAGCAGCACCGTGACGAACGCCGCCATCACCAGGTCGTAGTAGCGGTAGTTCTGGCTGTGCAACGCGGTCCCTGGTCAGCGGCGTCCGAGCGCGGCGCACATGCGTTCCAGCGCGGTCTCCAGCAGCGCACGGCGGCAGCTGAAGTTAAGCCGCACGAAACCGGGCGCACCGAAGTCGCGGCCGTCCGAGAGACCGACGCCGGCCTCTTCGAAGAAGCGATGTGGGTCCGCAATGCCGGTTTGCCGCGTGTCGATCCACGCGAGGTACGTCGCCTCGACGTGTCGCATCGCCAGCCCCGGCAGGTCGGCAACACGCTGCTCGACGAGATCGCGGTTGCCGCGCAGGTAATCGAGCAGCGCCGTGCGCCACGCGTCGCCGTCGCGGTAGGCGGCGAGCGCGGCGGTGAAGCCGAGCGCGTTGACCGATGGCGTGAATCCAGCCATGACCTGCAACAGCCGCTGCCGCAATGCGACGTTGGGCACGACGGCAAAGGACATGCCGAGCCCCGGAATGTTGTACGTCTTGCTCGGTGCCATCAGCGTGAGCGTGCGCTCGGCGACCTCTGGCGAGAGTGCGGCGAGAGGCGTGTGCGGCTTGTCCGCGTCGAGAATGAGACCGCAGTGGATCTCGTCGGAACAGATCCAGAGGTCGTGCCGCAGACAAATCTGCGCGATCGCCGCAAGCTCGTCGCGAGCGTAGACACGCCCGACCGGGTTGTGCGGGTGGCACAGCATCAGCATGCGCGTACGCGGCGTGATCGCAGCCGTGAGGCGATCGAGATCGATGACCCATCCCGCCTCGCCATTTGCGAGCGGTACGCGGATACATTCGCGCTGCGCGTGCCGGGGGGCGGAGAGAAATGGTGGATAGATCGGGGTCAGCGTGATGACCGCATCGCCGGTGTCACCCGCCAGCAGGCACGCGAGGTTGAGCCCGGTGACGAGCCCCGGCAGCCACACGATCCACTGCGGTTCGACGCGCCATCCGTGCTCGCGGACCAGGTTTTCGACGATGACGCGCAGCAGTTCGCCGGGCGCCGAGGTGTACCCGAACACGCCGTGCGCCACGCGTTCCTGCAGCGCCGCGATCACCGCGGGCGGCGAGCGGAAATCCATGTCCGCCACCCACATCGGGATCACGTCGCGGCCGGCGTAGCGATCCCATTTCTGGCTGCCGGTGCCGCGCCGGTCTGCGGGGAGATCGAAATCGAACGGGATCGTCTCGCTGCTCACGCTAGCGGCGGAAGATCGAGGACGAGACACACGATGCCGAGAGTGACGAGCGATCTGGCCATGAGGGTAACCCGTGAGCGTGGCGGCAGTCTACGGGATCCACCTGCGCGCGCAAAGCCAGCCGCTGCGTCCGCGCCTGGGAGCGACTTGCCCCACTTGGAGTTCTGATAGTTGCGGGGCATGATGCCGCTTCGGCGAAGTGACGAGGAGAACGGCGTGAGCAAGATCGTGCCTGGGCACGGTGGCATGGGCAGGGAGGGAAAGGGGACTGCGAGGAACAGCGGATGATCGATCTCGATGCAATCCGCACCGGCCTCAATCGCCGCGAGTTCTTCGTCGAATACATCCCCACCATCGATCTCGACAGCGGCCGCTGCATCGGCGGCGAGGCGCTTTCCCGCTGGCGGCAGGGAACCGCGGGGGCCGTCAATCCCTTCGAGGTCGCCGATCGTCGAAGCCGGTAAAGCGCCGCTCGTGCTTGGGGATGAGCAACGCCTCGGTAACCGTCCGTGCAACACATCTTGCGCGAACGCGCGGGATCAGTTCGGAGCCACCACTGCGGTCCAATTGGGTGGCAGCAATTCGCTGATGCGGCTCGCCGGTTGGGTCGGCAGTCGGTCGAGCACGTCCTTGAGGTAGCGATACGGATCGTGACCGTTGAGCCGAGCGGATTGGATCAGGCTCATGACCGCCGCCGCACGCTTGCCCGCGC
>JAEUMX010000235.1 GCA_016791285.1 Burkholderiales bacterium | reverse complement strand
CCATGAAGCTGAACTATCACCCAGACACGGACTCCCTATATATCGACCTGTCGGAGCGGCCGAGCGTTGAGACCCGAGAAATTTCGGAAGGTGTCCTTCTGGACTATGACGCGGAAGGCAGGCTAGTAGGAATCGACATCGATAACGCCAGCAAGAAGGTTGACTTACGAAAGCTTACGCTCAGCAAGCTACCTGGCAAGATCGAAACGGCTGCTGCATAGGCGGCAGTCGGCTTCGAGAAGAGCCAAGTTTGCACCGCGAAGCACTGCTCGGCGTTTTTTGGTCGTTCGCTCAGCTGACTGGCGCATCATCGGTCTGCGGGTCACCGCAGTACCTGGCCGACGCAGACCTCAAAGATAAAAGGGACAGACCTGCCGCGTCCCGCCTATCTGACCCCGGCGACCGGCCGCATCTGCGTATCGCAAACACCGCCGACGCGCACGGTCGCGAACGTGTCTGGCCCCTGGCAGTTCGCTCCGCGGTCCTTAAGGCGGCAGGTCAGTTCCAGCGGCTGACCCGCCCGCAGCCACGGTGGCGTGGTGCGATAGCGGCCCACCCCGGCAAACTGGCAACCGCGCGGAATGCCGTACGGGGGGCAGGCGGAAGCGGCCTTCAGATCGATCTTGCGTTCATCGATCACGAATCCCGGATAGCGGTCGACAATGTCCACCGCGTCGCGATCGTCCTTCGCTTCGACTACAAAGCTTCGAAACCGGTAGCCGCCCTCGGTTTTCTCATCGACGCGGATGCGCATGTTGGCAATCAGCGCGAAATCGTTTCCGCGGCGGGCGACGGCGCCGGTGATGTATTCCACCCGGTCGTAATTCGGGAAGCACTTGGCCATCGCGGGCGCGTGATAGTAGTGGCGAAGGTTCTTGAGATCAGCAACCGAATTGCCAGGGAAGATCTCGGCGAGGTCCTGATCTTCGCCAAACAGGATTCGCTGCACGGTGGGAACGCTCTGCTCGTACATGGCCTGCAGCTTGGCGTAGTAACCACCGCGCGCGCTACTGCTCAAGTCTTCCCGCAGAAAACAGGAGGTCAGGCCGGAGGTCTGGGTCAGCAGTTCGTCCCAGATGTTGTATTGTGAAACCTTCGACGATACGCCGACGAAATCCCCTTCGCTGCTGCAACCCTGTCCGGCGCGGCAGCCGCCGCGGCCGCGATTGCGGATCGACAGGGCGATGATGTTGCGCTCGCAACTCCCGTAGGCACTGCATCCCCGGTCCAGGTGCCCCTCGAAGATTGCCGTTCGCATCGTGAAATCGAGATGCCGGGCCCGGTCCAGGGCGTCGCTCGGCCAGTCGCCCCGATGCTCCCGGATGAAACGGTCCCATGCGCCCTGCAGTGACGAGCGCCGTCCGATCAGGTTCCGATTGACGTCGTCGCATTCCGGCGAATCGTGGAATGCGCGAATGATGGCGTCCAGTTCGCCTTGCGGCCGGGCAGTGGCGGGCTCACCGGCGCCGCGAGCAACGGGCGGATTGAAGAACGGTGCCTTCTCCATCGCATACATCCGCCGCGCATCGATCACATGGCGAACGCTGTCGTCGCAATGGTGATTGTCCACCGTCAGCGTCTTGCGCTGGTTGACCGCCTGTTTGAATTGTTCGGTGGATGCGGGTGTGGCGGTTCGTGCATCCACGACGATTCGAAAGCCGACATAGGGTGTGCCGCTGCTGTCGGTCAGCGGTTCGCCGGCGCGGATCACGAGACATGGAATCAGCGATGTGCCTTGCGACAGGGAACCCGCCGGCGAAGTCGCTCCGGACCGCTGAAAAGCGTCGATATCGTAGTACGGCACATCGAGCGAGCCGTTGAACTGATACAGCGTCATCACCGGCGTTGCCGGGATGTCCGCCCATGCGCGCGACGCGAGCAGCAGGAAGAGAAGGAAAGGGGGGAGCTTCATGTCGAGGCTGAGTTCGATTCGATCAGGCCGAAAGCATACCTGGCCGCGCGCTTCCGGGCCCGCTGATCTTGAGGCGTGCGGGTAGACGGTCGAAGGCGCATGGGACATCATAAGGCCCCGGCGAAGAGTCCGGCTCGATGTATTCGGCGACCGCCCGCGTGGCAATGAGGGAATGCGGCAGCCTGCTCGTGCCGGGTGTTGATCTTGAAGACCTTCGACTCTCCATTGGGTGCAACACTCCGGCGAACGTGGATGGAGCGCCGCATCGCCCAGGCGGTCAAGTGATCGGGAACAGGAGAATGCGGTGAGCGAGACGTTACCGATGGTGTATCTTGCCCGCCACGGCGACACGGCGTGGAGCCTCACCGGACAGCACACGGGGCTTACCGACCTGCCGCTCACCGAGCGTGGCGAGCGCAATGCGCAACGGCTGGGCGCCCGGCTTGCGGAGCTGAGCGTCACGAAGGTGTACACGAGTCCCCTCCAGCGCGCGGTGCGCACCTGCGAGCTCGCCGGCTTCGGCGCCGCTGCCGAGCGGGACCCTGATCTCGTGGAATGGAACTACGGCGAATACGAGGGACGGCGGACGCAAGATATTCACATCGAGCGTCCAGACTGGCGGATCTTTCGCGACGGCTGTCCCGGCGGCGAGACGCTGGCGGAGGTCGGCGCGCGTGCCGATCGCGTGATCGCTCGGGCGCGCGCGATCGGCAGCAACGTGCTCGTCTTTTCGAGCGGTCACATCCTGCGGGTGCTCGCGGCGCGCTGGCTCGGACTCGATCCGTCGGCCGGGCAGTTTCTCCTGCTCAGCACGGCGAGCCTGAGCGCGCTCGGCTACGAGCACGATCGCTCGGAGCCGGTGATCCGGCTGTGGGACGAGACGCGCCACGTCGGGGCGTGACGATGGGTTGGGTCTGGAGGTGAAGATGGCAAGGACAGCGCAACTGGATGCAGGCGGCGCGACTGCCGCGGCATCGAACGAATCGGCGAAGCTCCTCGCGCAGTACGGCTGTGGCCCGATCCGCTTCGTCGGCACCGACAACGCCTTCTACGAGCGCCACCTCGTCTTCGACAGCGTGGTGGATCCCGCCGCCGCCGGTGCGCGCGAGCGGTTCGAAGCGCTCGCCCGCTCGGTACGCGACATTCTCGCGCACCGCTGGGTGCTCACCCACGATACCCACGCCCGCGCCGATCCCAAGCGCGTGTACTACCTGTCGATGGAGTTCCTCATCGGGCGTTCGCTCGCGAACAACGTGACGAACCTTGTGCTCGATTCGCTGGTCGAGCAGAAGGTGGCACGGAAGAACATCGACTGGCTCGGGGCGCTCGAAGAGGAGCCGGACGCGGGGCTGGGCAACGGCGGTCTCGGCCGTCTTGCCGCGTGCTTTCTCGATTCGCTCGCCACCCTCGAGATTCCGGCGATGGGCTACGGCCTGCGCTACGAGTACGGGATCTTCCGGCAGACCATCGACAACGGCTGGCAGCAGGAATGCCCGGACAACTGGCTGCGGCGCCCCGACCCGTGGGAAGTCGCGCGCCCGAACGAAACCGTGGAGGTCCGGCTCGGCTGTTCGTTCCGTATGCACGAGGGCTGCCTCACGCTGATTCCGAATCTGCCCTCCAGCCTGATCGGCATGCCGTTCGATCGGCCGGTGGTGGGGTACGGCGGCAAGACCGTCAATACGCTCCGGCTGTGGGCGGCGGCGGCGCCCGACTACTTCGATTTCCAGGCTTTCAGCAGCGGCAACTTTGTCGCCGCGCTGGCCGAGACGCTCGCCGCAGAGTCGTTGACGCGCGTGCTCTATCCCGACGATTCCACCACCCGTGGCCAGGCGCTGCGCTTCCTGCAGGAATACTTCCTCGTCGCGTGCTCGCTGGCGGATCTCGTGCGCCGTTTCCGGGCCGCGAACACCGACTGGCGCAGACTGCCGGAGAAGGTTGCGATCCAGTTGAACGATACCCACCCGACACTCGCAGTGCCGGAGCTGATGCGCATCCTGCTGGACGACGCCGGGCTCGCGTGGGACGAGGCGTGGGCGCTCACGCGCGCGACGCTTGCCTACACCAATCACACCCTGCTGCCCGAAGCGCTCGAGAAGTGGCCGGTCGCGTGGTTCGAGACGGTCCTGCCGCGCCACCTCGCGATCATCTACGAGATCAACCGGCGCTTGCTGGACGAGGTGCGCACGCGCTTCCCCGGCGACACCGGGCGCGTCGAGCGCGTGAGCCTGATCGAGGAGGGGACGGTGCCGCACGTGCGGATGGCGAATCTCGCCATCGTCGGCTCGCACAGCACCAACGGGGTGGCGGCGATCCATTCGGAGCTCCTGCGCACGATGACGGTGCCGGATCTCGCCGAGCTCTTTCCCGAGCGCTTCGGCAACAAGACCAACGGCGTGACGCCGCGCCGCTGGCTGCGGCTCGCCAATCCGTCGCTCGCCGGTACGATCACGGCTGCCATCGGCGAGGGCTGGATCACGGATCTGACGCAGCTTCGCAGACTTGCGCCCCTGGCCGACGATCCCGCCTTCCGCGCGGCGTTCCGCCAGGCGAAGCGTGCGGCGAAGGTGCGCTTCGCCGATTGGCTGAAGACGACTTCCGGGCAGAGCGTCGATCCCGACACCATTTTCGATTGCCAGGTAAAGCGCATCCACGAATACAAGCGCCAGCTCCTGAATGCGCTGCGCGTGGTGGTCCTCTACGACCGGCTGCGGGCCGATCCCGGACTCGACATGCCGCCGCGCACCTTCTTCTTCGCCGGCAAGGCGGCGCCCGCGTATCACCTTGCCAAGGTGATCATCAAGTTCATCAACGATCTCGCCGCCACCGTCGATGGCGATCCAGCGGTGCGCGGACGGCTGAAAGTGCTGTTTCTGCCCGAGTACCGCGTGACGCTGGCCGAGCGCCTGATTCCGGCGGCCGATGTCTCGAATCAGATATCGACCGCGGGGTACGAGGCGAGCGGCACCAGCAACATGAAATTCATGATGAACGGGGCGCTGACACTCGGCACGCGCGACGGCGCGACGATCGAGATGGCGCAGGAGGCGGGCGAGGAGAACTTCTTCCTGTTCGGCCTCACCGCGGGTGAGGTCGCGGAAAGCCGCTCCTGGTACCGGCCGCAATGGCATTACGAGCACGAACCGCAGACCCGTGCCGCTCTCGACCTCGTGTTCTCGGGTCACTTCAACCGCCGCGAGACGGGGATCTGCGAACCGCTGCGCGAGGCGCTGCTCACGCAGGGCGATCACTACATGCACCTCGCCGATCTGGGCAGCTATCTGGAGGCGGACGCCCGCCTCCTCGCGCTCCATGCCGATGCCGAGGACTGGACGCGCAAGGCGATCCGCAACGTCGCGGCGTCCGGGAAGTTCTCGAGCGATCGCACCATCGCCGAGTACGCGGCCGACATCTGGCGGGTAAAACCCTTCCGGTTGTCGTAGCATTGCAGAACAAATCGAAGGGAGGATTCAGTCATGGCCATTTCTCCGCTTGCCGGCAAGGTCGCATCCAAGTCGATGCTCGTCGACGTGGCGCAGCTCGAAGCCGCTTACTATGATCGCCGCCCGGACCCCGGTGACCCGAACCAGCTCGTGAGCTTCGGCACCAGCGGCCACCGCGGCTCGCCGTTCTCGGGTTCGTTCACCGAGACCCACATTCTGGCCATCACCCAGGCGATCTGCGAGTACCGCCGCGGCCAGGGCACCGACGGCCCGCTGTACATGGGCAAGGATACCCATGGCCTGTCCGGTCCGGCGCAGCGCACCGCGCTCGAAGTGCTGGCGGCGAACGGCGTCACCACCGTGATCCAGCAGGACGACGGCTTCACGCCCACCCCCTCGGTCTCGCACGCGATACTGGTCTACAACCGCGGCCGCGTCGGTCATCTTGCCGACGGCATCGTCATCACGCCCTCGCACAACCCGCCCGAGGACGGCGGCTTCAAGTACAACCCCCCCAACGGCGGCCCGGCCGACACCGACGTGACCGGCTGGGTGCAGAACCGCGCCAACGAGATACTGCGCGCGGCCAACCGCGACGTGAAGCGCATGTCGTACACGGCCGCGATGGCGGCAGCCACGACGCGCCAGGAAGACTTCATTCTGCCCTACGTCGAGGACCTGAAGCACGTCATCGACATGGATGCGATCCGCGCGGCGGGACTCAGGCTCGCGGTCGATCCCCTGGGCGGCGCCGCGGTGCATTACTGGGAGCCGATCAACCGTACCTACGGGCTCGACATCACGGTCGTCAACCCGAGCGTCGAT
Source organism: Burkholderiales bacterium (assembly GCA_016791285.1). Next base: position 4,892 of record JAEUMX010000235.1, on the reverse strand, counting down.
CCGACCTTCTCGTTCATGACGGTCGACCACGACGGCAAGATCCGTATGGACTGCTCGAGCCCCTATGCGATGGCGAGCCTGGTCGGGCTGAAGGACCGCTATCGCGTCGCCTTCGCGAACGATCCGGACTCCGATCGCCACGGCATCGTCACGCCGTCCGCGGGGCTCATGAATCCGAATCACTATCTCGCGGTCGCGATCCACTACCTGCTCACGCACCGGCCGGAGTGGCCGCGGCAGGCAGTCGTCGGCAAGACGCTCGTGAGCAGCGGCATCATCGACCGCGTCGTGCGCAAGCTCGGGCGCACGCTCTCGGAGGTGCCGGTCGGCTTCAAGTGGTTCACGCCGGGACTGCTCGACGGGTCGGTGTGCTTCGGCGGCGAGGAGAGCGCGGGGGCGAGCTTCCTGCGGCGCGACGGCGGCGTGTGGACCACCGACAAGGACGGCCTGATCCTGAACCTGCTCGCCGCCGAGATCACGGCGCGCACCGGCCGCGATCCGGGCGAGCACTACCGCGCGCTCACGGCGGAGTTCGGCGCGCCCCATTACACGCGCATCGACGCCGCCGCGAGCCCCGCACAGAAGGCACGGCTCGGAAAACTCTCGCCGCAGGCCGTCACCGCCGCTACACTCGCGGGCGAACCGATCAGGGACAAGCTCACGCGCGCGCCGGGCAACGATGCGCCGATCGGCGGGCTCAAGGTGGTGACCGAGAACGGCTGGTTCGCAGCGCGGCCCTCCGGCACGGAGAACATCTACAAGATCTACGCGGAGAGCTTCAAGGACGAAGCGCACTTGAAGACCATCGTCACCGAGGCGCAGCAGATCGTGAATAGTGCGCTCGGGTGACTCGCGTACCTGTTACAGAAGGAAGATCGACATGAATCAGCTTGCCACGCCGCCAGAGCTTTGCGCTTTTGGTCCCGCACGCTCGACCGTGACCGGCACGCCGCTGTCGGCGGACGATCTGCGCCGCATCGATGCCTTCTGGCGCGCGTGCAACTACCTGTCGCTCGGCATGATCTTCCTGCGCGACAATCCGCTGCTGCGCGCGCCGCTCGAGCCGGCGCATGTCAAACACCGGCTGCTCGGGCACTGGGGGACGAGCCCCGCGCTCTCGTTCTGCTATGCGCACCTGAACCGCGTGATCAAGCGCGACGACCTCGACATGATCTTCATGGCGGGTCCGGGTCACGGCGCGCCCGGCGTGCTCGGGCCGGTGTATCTGGAGGGCAGCTATTCGGAGATCTACCCTGACAAGAGCCTCGACGAGGAAGGGTTGCTGCGCTTCTTCCGCCAGTTCTCCTTCCCCGGCGGCATCGGCAGTCACTGCACGCCCGAGACGCCGGGGTCGATCCACGAGGGCGGCGAACTCGGTTACGTGCTCTCCCACGCCTGCGGCGCAGCCTTCGACAACCCGGAGCTGATCGTCGCCGCGGTGGTCGGTGACGGCGAGGCGGAAACCGGCCCGCTCGCGACGTCCTGGCACATCAGCAAGTTCCTGAACCCGATCCGCGACGGGGCGGTGCTGCCGATCCTGAATCTGAACGGCTACAAGATCAACAACCCGACGCTGCTCGCGCGCATCACCCGCGAAGAGTTGGAGGATCTTCTGCGCGGCTGCGGCTGGACGCCGCATTTCGTGGAGGGCTCCGACCCGCCGAGCATGCATCAGGCGATGGCCGCGACGCTCGATCAGTGTCTCGCCGATATCCGTGCCGCGCAGCAGGCGGCGCGCGCGAGCGGCAGCGCGACGCGCCCGCGCTGGCCGATGATCGTGCTGCGCGCGCCGAAGGGCTGGACCGCGCCGGCGGCCATCGACGGCCACAAGGTCGAAGGCTTCTGGCGGGCACATCAGGTGCCGATGGCAGACGTGCAGACCAACGCGGCGCACCTGAAGGTGCTCGAGGACTGGATGCGCAGCTATCGCCCGGAAGAGCTCTTCGACGCGAACGGGACACCCATCTCCGAACTGCTCGCACTGCCGCCGCGCGGCGCGCGCCGCATGGGCTCGAATCCACACGCGAACGGCGGGCTGCTCAAGAGGGCATTGCGCATGCCGGACTTTCGCGACTATGCCACCAAGTTCGAGCAGCCCGGCTGCACCCGCGTCGAGAACACGAAGCCGCTCGGCAGCTTCCTGCGGGACATCATGCGCGACAACCCGCGCAACTTCCGTGTGTTCGGGCCCGACGAGAACACGTCGAACCGGCTCGCCGCGATCTACGAGGCGAGCAAGAAGCTCTGGCTCGCGCAGTACTTCCCGGAGGACGCGGATGGGACCGAGATCGCCCCCGACGGTCGCGTGGTGGAGATGCTCTCGGAGCACACCATGGAAGGCATGCTGGAAGGCTATCTCCTCACGGGCCGGCACGGCTTCCTGTCCTCGTACGAGGCGTTCGTGCACGTGATCGACTCCATGTTCAACCAGCACGCGAAGTGGCTGGAAGTCTGCAACCATCTCTCGTGGCGGGAGGAGATCGCATCGCTCAATCTGCTCGTCACCTCCACCGTCTGGCGCCAGGACCACAACGGGTTCACGCACCAGGACCCCGGTTTCCTCGACGTGGTGGTGAACAAGAGCGCGCGCGTCTGCCGCATCTACCTGCCGCCGGATGCGAACTGCCTGCTCTCGGTGGCCGATCACTGCCTGCGCTCCGAGAACTACGTGAACGTGATCGTCGCCGACAAGCAGTCGCACCTGCAGTATCTCGACATGGACGCCGCGATCATCCACTGCACCAAGGGCATCGGCATCTGGCGCCACGCGAGCAATGACGAAGGCGTGGAGCCCGACGTCGTGATGTGCTCGGCGGGCGACATTCCGACGCTCGAGGCGCTCGCCGCCACCGCGCTGCTGCGCGCCGAGTTTCCCGATCTCAAGCTCCGCTTCGTGAACGTGGTCGACCTCTTCAAGCTGCAGCCCGACACCGAGCATCCGCACGGTCTGTCGGACCGCGACTTCGACAGCCTCTTCACCGTCGACCGCCCGATCATCTTCAACTTCCACGGGTATCCGTGGCTGATCCACCGCCTCGCCTACCGCCGCACCAACCATCGCAACCTGCACGTGCGCGGCTACAAGGAAAAGGGCAACATCAACACCCCGCTCGAGCTCGCCATCAACAATCAGATCGACCGCTTCAGCCTCGCCATCGACGTGATCGACCGCGTGCCGCGGCTGCGGGTGGCGGGTGCGCATGCCAAGGAGAAGTTCCGCAACCTGCAGATCGAGTGCCGCAACCACGCGCACGAAGAGGGCATCGACCGACCCGACATGGCGAACTGGTGCTGGCCGTACTGACGCCTCGGACCCTGGACCATGACACCGGCGCATTCGATCGTCTTCCTCGTCGACGTGGACAACACGCTGCTCGACAACGACCGCATCCGGGACGACATCCAGCGCCATCTCGAGCACGAATTCGGCGCCTACTGCCGCGAGCGCTACTGGACCATCCAGGAGGAGCTTTTCGTCCAGCTCGGCTATCGCGACTATCTCGGCGCGCTGCAGCTGTATCGTGACGAGCACCCGGACGAAGTCGAGTTCCTGTCGATGGCCTCCTATCTCGTCGATTACCCATTCGGCGAGCGCGTGTTCCCTCACGCGCGCGAGGTGCTGGAACGCTTCCAGAGTTGGGGACGGACGGTTATCCTGTCCGACGGTGACGTGGTGTTCCAGCCGCGCAAGGTGGAGCGCTCCGGTCTCGCGCGCGTGGTCGGCGGCCACGTGCTGATCTATATCCACAAGGAGCAGTCGCTCGATGACGTGTCGCGCCGCTATCCGGCTGATCACTACGTGCTGGTGGACGACAAGCTGCGCATCCTCACCGCGGTCAAAGAGGTGTGGGGCGAACGCGTGACCACGGTCTTTCCGCGTCAGGGCCAGTTCGCGCGCGAGCAGGTGATCGCCCGCTACCCTGCCGCGGACCTGACGGTCGACCGCATCGGCGACCTACTCGACCTCGACCTGCCCGCCTTCACTGCGGGCCGTCCCATCCCCCAACCCGCGGAGGTGACGCGATGAATGCGACGCAACGATTGCACGACGCCGGACAGAGCCTCTGGCTCGACAACATCACGCGCGATCTGTTGACGAGCGGAACGCTCAAGCGCTACATCGACGAATGGTCGGTCACGGGTCTCACCTCGAATCCGACGATTTTCGACCAGGCGGTCAAGGGCAGCGCGTCCTACGACGCCGCGATCCGCGCGGGGCTTGCCGCCGGCGAGTCCGGCGAGGCGCTCTTCTTCGACCTCGCACTCACGGACATCACCGCGGCCGCCGATCTCTTCCGGCCGGTCCACGAGCGCACCGCGGGGGTCGATGGGTGGGTGTCGCTGGAAGTGTCGCCGCTGCTGGCGTACGACACCAAGACCACGCTCGCGGAAGCCAAGGACCTGCACGCACGCGCCGGACGGCACAACCTCTTCATCAAGATCCCGGGCACGCAGGAGGGGCTCCCTGCGATCGAGGAGGCGACCTTCGCCGGCGTGCCGATCAACGTGACGCTCCTCTTCTCGCGCGAGCAGTACCTCGCCTCGGCGGAAGCCTACCTGCGCGGCATCGAGCGGCGCATCGCGGCAGGACTCAATCCGGATGTCGGCTCGGTGGCGTCTCTCTTCGTCAGCCGCTGGGACGTGGCGGTGGCGGGGAAGGTGCCCGAGAACCTGGTCAACCGGCTCGGCATCGCCATCGGCAAGCGCGCTTACAAAGCCTACTGCGACCTGGTCGCCTCGCCGCGCTATCAGCGCGTGATGAACGCGGGCGGCCGGCCGCAGCGGCTGCTCATGGCGAGCACGGGGACGAAGGACCCGAAGGCCTCCGACATCCTGTACGTGAAGGCGCTGGCGGCCCCCTTCACCGTCAATACCATGCCCGAGGGCACGCT
>JAEUMX010000428.1 GCA_016791285.1 Burkholderiales bacterium | reverse complement strand
AGTCATCATAGGTCTCCTGGCTGAGGGTTATCGGGGTGGCGCTGGAGCGGCTGGTCGCTGTTGATGACCTGCAAGCGGCCGCGCGGACGATGGCGCAGGATTGCCGCACGGGTCGCATCGGCCTCCGCGCCGGTGGCCTCGACCGCTTCGCGCTTGGTTCGCGCGATCAAGCGCACCGTGTATACGCTGGCGGGCGCGAAGAACATCTTGATGGCGAGCACACCCAGCTCGAGGGCCAACAGCACGGTCATCATCAGCCAGTTGAAGTGGGTCGCCGTCGCACCGTAGTCGGGATCGGCCTTCAGCTTGGCGAGCCCGATCCAGGCGCTCAAGGGATCGCGCTGCTCGCGCACCCAGCGTGGGTCCTGCCGCATCTGTGCGTCCACCGCCTCGTCGCGCTGGGATTGGCGCTCCGAGAGCTCGCGCAGCGCGCCGGTCTTGGCCTCGATCAGTGGCGTCAATGTCGCCAGGCGCGCCCGGTTCTCGGTCAGTTCCTGCTCGGCTTCGCGTGCAGCCTGCGCGGCCGCCTCTTCGGCGCGCCGGGCTTCGCGCCAGCGTGGGCCGGCGCCGGCGGCACGACCGCCGTAGCCGTCGATTTCGCGGCCGGCCTCGTTGGCCGCGGTGCGCGCCGTCGCCCGCAAGTCGCTGCGTACAGCCGCCGCCTGCTCGTTGCTATGCATCAGTACCTCGCGTTCGCGCTGCAGCGCGACGAGTTCGGCCTGCACCGGCTCGATCAGCCGGCGCCGCTCGGCGAGCTTGCGTTCCTCGAACTCCTTCACCAGCGGCGCGTTGGCGTTGGTGCGATCGCGCTGCAGGCGCTCCTGGATCGCTCCGGAGAACATCCATAGAAGTACTCCTGACGCGGTCGCCTTCGCCAGCACCGCGGCCCAAGCCACGCGGAAGCCGACTTTGAACCACCACTTCACCGGTGGACGGCCCTCGCTCAACACCCCCGTCAGGGTCCAGTCGGAGCTCACGATCGCGCGATCCAGCAGTAACACGAACAGCGCGACCAGCAACCCCAGCGCCGCTGCGCCCGCCAGCCCTAGGAAAGTGGCGAAGAACGCCGTCCACCCCACCCAGGCCAGCACAGTGGCCAGCGCAAGCGCGAACGCCTGCCCCGCGATCGTTGCCTGGTCGAAGCTGTTGGACTCCAGCGCAACCTCTGGATGGGCTCCGGCAAAATGGCACACCGCACGGAAGATGCGCGAGCCCCCGGCTACGGGCTGCACAGCGTTCACGCGGAGTTCATTGGCACGCATCGGTCAGCTCCAGGGCGAATCGAGCAGGCGCAGCACGGCATGTACATCTGCGTCGGATTGGGCTGCAACAGGGTGGGTCGCCAACTCGGTCTCGTGCTCGACTCCATCCATCGCCACCGCTACCAGCTGAAATGACTCGGCCAGCACGTCGATATCGACATCGATCCCGCCACATGCCGGCACGGCGAGGACTTGGTCGCGCCGAGGCGCGCGCAGCTCAACACGCTCGGCACCCTTGATGTCCCAGCGAAAGCACGCCGTGGCACCCGCCGCCCCGCGCGCCACCCGGTGCGCCACTTCGATCGCCACCGGAGGCGCGACCACCACAACCGACGCTTCAGCCTCTGCAGCCACCGGGGCCAGGAACGACAGGAGTTCGCTCTCGGCCTGCACCACAACACGGTAGATGCCAGGACGCGCGGGAATGAATGAGCCGCAGCCGCTGGCATCCACGTCCAGCGGCGCGTTGCCGTCGGCCCACTGCAGCCACGCACGCACGCGCGTGCCGGGATCCGCTGCAACTTCGAACTGCACGCGCTGGGTCGCGACGGCCCGGCGCGGCGCGTGGATCTCGCAACGCAGGCAAGCTACCTCGAGTTCGCCCTGCTCGGCGAAGCGGTTCAGGCTCTCCCAGGTGGCAGCGTGCATGGTTCGTCCTATTTGTGGGGCCGAGGTCTTACAAGACGCTGTTCGAGGTGCTTTGCACCACAATAAAGGCGAGGCCAGACAGGCCGGGACACTGGGGGTGTTGCGGTTCGAAAGTCGCAGCGCCCGCACCTGGCGCTTTGGGTATAGTTCGTCATCGGCTCGGTGCCGCCGCTCCCTGCGGGCGTCTTCAAGCAGGACATCGCCTGTTCGGTCTTGTCGCCGACGCACCCGTTACTCATTGCAACTCTTGGTGAAATCCTCGTGCCGCGCGCGGAGCCCGCCCCGCAGGGCGCAAGGCGCGGTTTCTCGTTGTTTTGGACAACACTGTCCGAATGGCAGCGACCGCGATGTCCGGGTTGATCGCTACCACCGTGCCGGCGAGCGGCACGATGGACACCATGAACGATTCAGCGTCCCGCGCGAGGTGCGCGCCCCTTGTTGATGGCAGAGAGGTTCGTCTCGAAACCCTCTGGAATCGGCACCCGCGCAAAGTCCGCGCGCGTGATCAAGGTGCCGTCGAGCGTGCGCACGGATTGAGCGTCCACCGGCACGATCGCGCCCAGTGAAGTCCCCTCGGTCACTTCCCGGAACGTGCCATCGATGATGACCGGTCGGCGGTGGGGCTTCGACGCGCCGCCCTTGTTGATGGCGGAGAGGTTGGTTTCGAACCCGTCCGGAATCGGCACTCGCGCGAAGTCCGCGCGCGTGATCAGCGCGCCCTGTTCGGTACGCACCGACTGGACGTCCGGTGCGAGGATGTCCTTGAGGCGCGATTGAACATCCACTGCCACGGGCTGGCCGTCGATGCGAATCGGTTTGAGCTTGGCCATGGTCTGTTCTCCTCGTGGGGGTGGGTGGGACTGCAGGTCGAAGTCGATGCGTTGTAGCGAGGTGCGCGTTCGGTTCCCAGGTGCGCGTATACCCGGAAGCTGATTCAGGAGCAGCGCGAACTAACCGTTCATGGTGATCTCCTCAAGGTTGGTTGCAGGGAGCAATCGAAACATCTCTGGATGAAATCGGGATGCCGCGAGGCCAATCGAAAAGTCGCAGCGCCTGCACCCGGCGCTGGCTGTTGACTCGTCATCGGCTCGGTGCC
>JAEUMX010000424.1 GCA_016791285.1 Burkholderiales bacterium | reverse complement strand
GTTCTGCGTGACCTGCGGCAGTTGATAGAGCGAGACCGGCACACCGAGCGCGAGAACGGATTCGAGAGCAGCGTGGATTCGGGCCTGACCGAGATCCTTCCCGGCGGGCGGGCACACGGTGAAGCCGCACACCGAGGACTGCTCGAGCGCCTTCATCGCATCCTGAGTCCCGGTCTTCGCCTTGAGCCAGTCGATCGTGTCCTCCATTGCAGTCAGCACCGCATCGATGTCGGTCTTGAGGACGCCGATGAGCAGGTGCGCTTTCAAGTCGTGGATCTCATCGACCATGAATTCGAGCAGCTCACGCACCTCGGAATCCGTCATCTCCCAACCTTCGCCCGTGCTGCCTGGAATCAGGAATCCGCCCACCGCCGGATGCATGAATTTCAGGTGCGCCCGCATCCGCTCCTTGTCGATGGACCCATCGCTGGCGTAGTGCGTGAGGGAAGGGCACCAGAGCAACGGCACGCCGGCCGGGAACAGCCGAGCGATGAGCGCCTGCCGCTGGCCCGTGAAACGCATCGTCGCGCTGTTCATGCTTTCTCCTCCTTCACCGCATCGGGCTGGTTTGGTCTCGGCCACATGGCGAATGGAATTCCTCAGCCTGGCCGTTGCACCCTGATTCGCAGCACGCCCGGGGCGTTCGCAACTTCGTGCAGAAAGTCGTCGATGTCGACGCGACTCGAGAATCGCATGTCCACCGCCAGGCGGGTCTTGTTCGTCTCGTGATTCCGGTCGAGATCGAGGTCGGGGATCGTTGCCCCGAAGCGCCGTAGGCAATCAGTGATCGACTGCACGTGCGCCGCGTCGCCATCCAGCAGGATCACCACCCGCCGCGAGAACTGCCGCCACTGCTTGCCCTCCACCCGGCGAAGGAAGATCAGGCAGATCAATGCGGATACCGTAGTCACCGTGGCGATAAGGTACATGCCGCCTCCGGCTGCCAACCCGATCGAGGCTACCATCCAGAGGCTGGCCGCAGTGGTCAATCCCTGCACTCCAATGCCAGTGCGAAGGATCGCCCCCGCTCCCAGGAAGCCGACCCCGGTCACCACGGCGGCGGCGATCCGTGAGGTGTCGACAGTGATGAGATCGTCCTTGCCATATTGTTGGAAGAAGACGAACTGGGTCGAGACGATCATGAACGTGGCCGAGGCCAGTGACACCAGCAAGTGAGTCCGCAGCCCGGCAGGCCGCCCCGCATGCTCGCGCTCGTATCCGATGGCTGCACCCAACAAGAGGCTCGCGCCGAGGCGGAGCAGCATTTCTGGGGTAGTAATCACCGTGTGGTCGCCGAATGCGCTTGTCCGGTGGCTGCCCTTGCTTGCATCGTCTAGTCGTCACTTCACCGTCGACGCGATCGTTCCGGCTCGGTACGAGCCTGTTTCCGATCGAAAGCCAATGGCAAGGCGGTTCCAGCCATTGATGGCGACTATGGCCAAGCTCAAATTCACCAACTCTTCCTCGCTGAAATGTTGCCGAGCCTCGTCATAAACTTCATCGGGGATATGGCTTTCCGACACCAAGGTCAGCGCTTCAGTCCACGCCAGGGCCGCACGCTCTAGCGAAGTATAGAAAGGGGCTTCACGCCAGGCGGAGAGCAGATAGAGCCGTTGTTCCGTCTCGCCTGCGGCACGCGCATCTTTCGAGTGCATGTCGAGACAATGGGCACATCCGTTGATTTGTGAGGCGCGCATCTTGACGAGATCGAGTAACGACGCCTCCAACCCGCAATCGTGAACGTACTTCTCCAAGCCGAGCATAGCCCGATAGGCTCCAGGCGCGACCTTCTGGTAATCAATTCTTACTGACATGAGATGTCTCCTTCCACGTTTCGGGCCGGTGCGCGTCAGATCAGCCCTTCCATCAACTGGACGTCGACCAGGCTTCCGGGCGCGACACTACCCTGGGATTCCGGGAGCACGATGAAGCAGTTCGCCTCGGACATCGAGCGCAGGATGCCCGAGCCCTGATCGCCGGTGACGCGCACCTTCCAGTCTCCGCCTTCATCCTGAAACACCGTGCCGCGCTGGAATTCCGTCCGCCCCGGCGCTTTCTTGAGCGCGCTCACGCACGGCACCCGCAGGGTGGGCAGCGGCGCGACCTCCGCCCTGCCCATGAGCACGAGCAGCGCATCGCGCACGAATTCGTAGAACGTCACCATCACCGAGACCGGGTTGCCCGGCAGGCCGAAGAACTGGGCGTTACCGATCCGGCCGTAGGCGAGCGGTCGCCCCGGCTTCATCGCGATCTTCCAGAACAGCACCTCGCCGACCCGCTCGAGCAGGTCTTTCGTGAAGTCGGCCTCGCCGACCGACACGCCGCCGCTGGTGATGATGGCGTCGGACATCGCTGCCGCTTCCCTGAAGGCGACCTCCAGCAGATCGGGATCGTCGCGCACCACCCCAATGTCGATGATCTCGCAGCCCAGGCGCGTGAGCATGCCGAAGATCGTGTAGCGGTTCGAGTCGTAGATCTGACCCTCCGTCAAGGGCGTGCCGATCGAGCGCAGCTCATCGCCGGTGGAAAAGAATGCGACGCGCAGCCGGCGATAGACCGAGAGCTCTGCGATGCCGAGAGAGGCGGCGAGACCGAGGTCGGCGGGGCGGATCCAGGTCCCCCGGCGCAGCACGGTCTGCCCGATCTCGACGTCCTCGCCCGCACGGCGCAGGTTCTGGCCCTTGCGGTGTCCGGTTCCGATGCGCACCGCCTCCCCCTCGGCCCGGACATGCTCCTGCATCACGACGGTGTCGGTGCCTGCCGGGATCTTCGCGCCGGTCATGATGCGCACGCACTCCCCGGATCCGACCTCACGGTCGAAAATCACACCCGCGAACGACGTGCCGATCACTTTCAGCAGGACCTCGCCTTCGGCGCTCAGGTCGGCACTGCGCACCGCATAGCCGTCCATGGCCGAATTGTCGTGAGCCGGGACACGCATGGGAGACACCACGTCTTCGGCGAGCACACGGCCGAGCGCGGTCCTGAGCGCCACCCGCTCGACGCCTGTCACGGGCTTCAGGAAGGCGCGGATGAACTCTCGCGCCTTCGGCACCGACATCGAGTTCGGGTCGTAATCGTCGGCGCAGCTCAAGGCGCGCAGGGACTTCGGTTGGTCGGTCATGGTGAATCCTCCTGCTCTTAAGGATAGCGCGACTGAACGCGGCCTGGTTGCCGTGTGACGCACCAGGAAACGGCCGTTTTGTTGCGCCGCTCCCCGGCGAATGAGTGTACGTAAGCGCGCCTCGCGGGCGGCTGTTTTCGCCTGGCAAGGGCTTCATTGAACCTATGCACAGGAATGCCAAACTCTGACTATAATTGACATGGATTCGTAGCGCGTCGGTGCAAGCCGTGAAGGATGCAGTAGTGCCCAACGGAGGATGCGAAACATGATGAAGTCGCTGCATATCAACCCGGAAAAGTGCACGGGTTGCCTGCAATGCGAAATGGCCTGTTCCTTCGAGAACTACGCCATCTTCAACAACTCGAAGTCGCGCATCAAGGTCTTCGACTTTCACGACACCGGACGCAAGGTTCCCTACACCTGTACGCAGTGCGACGAGGCGTGGTGCCTGCACGCCTGTCCGGTCGAGGCGATCAAGCTCGACGGCGTGACCGGCGCCAAGGTCGTGTTCGAGGATGTCTGCGTGGGCTGCAAGGTATGCACG
>JAEUMX010000404.1 GCA_016791285.1 Burkholderiales bacterium | reverse complement strand
GGCCGGTTTGCCGCTCCGGCGCAGGAGGAAACGATGCCGATGCCTGATACGGTACGCAAGGTGAACGCTTTCTCGACGTCGGTTCCCAATCAGCCCGGCGAGGCGTTCAAGGTGCTGGCGGCCCTCGTCAGCGCGGGAGTGAACCTGTTGAGCTGCACCGGGATTGCGCGCGTTCGCCGTGCCCAGATCGATGTCGTCCCCGACGATACGCGCAAGTTCATGGCCGCTGCCAAGAAGGCGGGGCTCTCCTTCAGCCCGAAGCGGGCCGGTTTTCTGGTGCAGGGCGAAGACCGCCCCGGCGCGCTGGCGGACAACCTCGAGCGCCTCGCCGCACGCGGCATCAATGTCACCGGAATCGACGGCCTGTCGGCAGGCGAGGGGCGCTGGGGGGCGATCCTCTGGGTCGACCCGGAGGACGTCGCCCGGGCGGGGAGGGTGCTCCACGCCAAGGCGAAATGAGCACGTCTCAGGGCCATGTCCACCACGCGCATCCGTATCGGTAACCAGACCAGTTGCCATGTGCCGGCCCGGCTGCCCTACGAGTTCGCCGTCGACCATGGGTTCGACGCCTTCGAGTGGTTCAGCGACAAAGGCGACTGTGGCTGGTGCGAGGACGACATGCCGCAGGCGGAGAGGGCGCAACTGCGCCGCGCAGCGCAGCAGCAGGGAATATTGTTCAGCGTGCACGCCCCGGTCACGGCGGACCCGACCACCCTGTCGGGCGCCGAGGCGATCCGACGCAGCATTCGCTTCGGCGGCGACGTGGGGGCGGGCGTCGTCAATCTGCACCTGTCCTGCGAGCGCGGTGCGAAGCCGTTTGCCGAGGCGCTGAGGCCGCTTCTGGTGGTGGCTCGAGCGACGGGTGTACGCCTTTGCCTGGAGAACATGCCCCACACCTCGCCGGATCAGGTCAACACCGTCTTCGGCGTGTTGTCCATCCTGCCGGAGGCGGCGGAGCAGGTCGGCATGTGCCTGGATTCGGGGCACGCGAACCTGTTCGCCGGCACGCACCACGATTACCTCGCATTCGTGGACCAGCTGGGCGAGCACGTCCCCATCATTCACTGGCACGCGCATGAGAACTGGGGTGACCGGGACAGCCACCTCCCACTGTTCACCGGGCCGTCCGGGCGCGACGACCGCGGGGTGCGCGGGCTGGTCCGGCGCCTGAAGCGGCGCGGGTTCTCGGGGTCGGTGGTGCTGGAGCAGTGGCCCCGGCCGCCGGACATCCTGGTGCGGACTCGCGAGCGGCTGCGGCAGCTGTGGGAAGCGGGGTGAGCCGAATTCGCCCCCTTTTCCCTTTTTCCCTTGCTGCGCTCATGAGAGAGAACTACAGTTCGGGGTTGCGAATACGTAGAGGCTAACGGCTCTTGTTGCGCACCGCACAGTTGAGCCCCATCGCCCGTTGGGAGGACCCGAAGATAATCAATCTCAACAGTAGGGGGCTTTCAAATGGTGTGGAACCAGGTCTACGATCCGTTCAACAATATGTTCCTGTCCACGCTCGCGGCGGCCGTCCCCGTCGTGGTGTTGCTGGGACTGCTTGCCTTCCATGTCCGTGCGCATCTCGCGGCGGTCATCGGCCTCGTCAGTGCGCTGCTCGTCGCCATCGTCGGTTTCGGCATGCCGGTCAAGCTGGCCGCCCTCGCGTCGGCCTACGGCGCGGCATTCGGCCTGCTGCCGATCGGCTGGATCGTTCTCAACATCATCTTTCTGCATCAGCTCACGGAAGAAAACGGCTCGTTTAAGGTGCTGCAGGACAGCATCGCGAACATCACCGATGATCGACGGCTGCAACTGCTGCTGATCGCATTCTGCTTCGGTGCATTCTTCGAGGGCGCGGCCGGCTTCGGTACGCCGGTGGCGGTGACCGCCGCGATTCTCATCGGCCTCGGTTTCTCGCCGCTGGCGGCATCGGGTCTGTCGCTCATCGCGAATACCGCTCCGGTCGCGTACGGCGCGCTGGGCACCCCGGTCATCGCGCTCGCGGCGGTCACGGGACTCGACCTGCTCGAGCTTTCGGGGATGATCGGACGCCAGCTTCCGTTCTTTTCGCTGCTGGTGCCCTTCTGGCTGATCTGGGCCTTCGCCGGATTCCGCGGCATGATGGACATCTGGCCGGCCATTCTGGTGGCGGGTCTGAGCTTCGCGATCCCGCAGTATCTGGTTTCCAACTTCCACGGCCCGTGGCTGGTGGACGTGATCGCCGCCCTCGTGTCGATGGGCTGCCTCACCCTGTTCCTCAGGGTGTGGCATCCGAGCAAGAAATGGCAGTCCACTGCGCTGAAGGGCCATGAGGTCGATTCGGGGGTGGCCGAAGACCTGCACGTTAGCGACGACGCCGACGTCGCAGCGAGCAAGAAGGTATTCAAGAGCCACGACACCAAGACGGTCATGCTGGCGTGGATGCCGTGGATCATCCTCACCGTCTTCGTGTTCGTGTGGGGCATCCCCGACTTCAAGAAGTGGCTCGACGGGATCTCGGTCTTCAAGTTTCCGTTCGAGGGCCTGCACAACATGATCATGAAGGTGCCACCCGTGGTGCCGAAGGAGCACGCGGAGGCCGCGGTCTACAACCTGAACTGGCTGTCCGCTACCGGGACCGGCATCCTGCTTTCGGCGATCATCGGTGGTCTCGCGATGAAGTACAGCCTGGGCGGCCTGCTGCACATGTACGGCCGCACGTTCTGGAAGGTGCGCTACTCGCTGATCACCATCTCCGCGATGCTGGCGCTGGGATATCTCACGCGCTTCGCCGGTACCGACGCGACCATGGGTCTCGCCTTCGCTACGACGGGGGTGTTCTATCCCTTCTTCGGCACGATGCTGGGCTGGCTGGGGGTGGCGGTAACCGGCTCGGATACCGCGTCCAACGTGCTGTTCGGCGGTCTGCAGCGAACCACCGCGCAGCAGCTCGGGCTGAACCCGGTGCTCATGGCGGCGGCGAACAGCTCGGGCGGCGTGATGGGCAAGATGATCGACGCCCAGAGCATCGTCGTCGCGTCCACTGCCACCAACTGGTTCGGGCACGAGGGCACCATTCTGCGCTATGTGTTCTGGCACAGCGTGGTCCTTGCCGCGCTGGTGGGATTGGTGGTGACGCTGCAGGCCTACGTGCCGCCGTTCACGGCGCTGGTGCATTAGCGATGCGCGAACCCGGTGATGCGGGTTCGCGAGGTGGTGGAAGTCCCAAGCGGCGGGGTTTCGTAGCAGGCCGGCGATGGAAATACGAAATCCCGCATAGCCTGTATTGGAAGAGCACGGGGTTCAGACGGAAGCGGGTCGCTCTATACTCGCTTCCGCTCGTGCCACCGGGCGAGGACACGCAGTAACCAAGACCAAAGCGAGGAATCTCAGACATGGCGAAAATGACAGCAGCGGAAGCCGCAGTGCGGGTGATGGAGCGGGAAGGGGTCGAGACGGCCTTCGGCGTGCCGGGCGCGGCGATCAATCCCTTGTACGCGGCGCTCAAGCGCCGCGGCAGCATCACGCACATTCTCGGGCGCCACGTGGAAGGCGCCTCGCACATGGCCGAGGGCTACACGCGGGCGGTCGCCGGCAACATCGGGGTATGCATCGGCACCTCCGGTCCGGCCGGCACGGACATGATCACGGGGCTCTATTCGGCCGCGGCGGATTCGATCCCCATCCTCTGCATCACCGGTCAGGCACCGCGCGCGCGCATGCACAAGGAAGACTTCCAGGCGGTGGACATCGCTGCGATCGCCAAGCCGCTGGCCAAGTGGGCGGTGACGGTGATGGAGCCGGCGCAGGTGCCGCGCGCCTTCCAGCAGGCGTTCCACCTGATGCGTTCGGGACGCCCGGGGCCGGTGCTGATCGACCTGCCGTTCGACGTGCAGATGGCGGAGATCGAGTTCGACGACGAGACCTACGCGCCGCTGCCGGTGTACAAGCCGAAGGCGAGCCGCGCCCAGATCGAGAAGGCGCTGACGATGCTGAACAGCGCGGAGCGGCCGCTGATCGTTGCCGGCGGGGGCATCATCAACGCCGACGCTGCGGATCTGCTGGTCAGCTTCGCCGAGCTCGTCGACGCGCCGGTGATTCCCACCCTCATGGGCTGGGGCACGATCCCCGACGATCATCCGCTGATGGCGGGCATGGTGGGGCTGCAGACGTCGCACCGCTACGGCAACGCGACGATGCTGGCATCCGACTTCGTGCTCGGGATCGGCAACCGCTGGGCCAACCGCCATACCGGGTCGCCCGAGGTGTATTGCAAGGGACGCAAGTTCGTGCACGTGGATATCGAACCGACCCAGATCGGACGGGTGTTCGCGCCCGACTACGGGATCGTGTCCGACGCCAAAGCCGCACTCGAGCTGTTCCTCGAAGTGGCGAAGGAATGGAAGGCCGCCGGCAAGCTCCGCGACTGGAGCGGCTGGGTGAACGAATGCCGGGAGCGGAAGGGCTCGCTCAAGTACCTGCGCAAGACCAATTACGAGAACGTGCCGATGAAGCCGCAGCGGGTGTACCAGTGCCTGAACCGCGCGTTCGACGACCACGACACCTGCTACGTGACCACGATCGGGCTCTCCCAGATCGCTGCCGCCCAGTTCCTGCACGTGTACAAGCCGCGTCACTGGATCAACTGCGGCCAGGCGGGCCCGCTGGGCTGGACCATTCCGGCCGCGCTCGGCGTGCGGGCGGCGGACCCCGCGCGGCGCATCATCGCGCTCTCCGGCGACTACGACTTCCAGTTCATGATCGAGGAACTCGCCGTGGGCGCGCAGTTCAAGCTGCCCTACATCCATGTGGTGGTCAACAACAGCTATCTCGGGCTCATTCGCCAGAGCCAGCGCGGCTTCAACATGGATTACTGCGTGCAGCTCGCCTTCGACAACATCAACACCCCGGCCGCCGACGGCATCGTCAGGGGCTACGGCGTGGATCACCTGAAGGTGGCCGAGGGGTTGGGGTGCAAGGCGATCCGCGTGGAGAAGCAGGAAGACATCGATCCGGCCATCCAGCAGGCCGAGAAGTGGATGGCCGAGCTCAAGGTCCCGGTGGTGGTCGAGATCATCCTGGAGCGCGTGACGAACATCGCCATGGGCACCGAGATCAACAACGTGGTGGAGTTCGAAGAACTGGCCGATACGGAGGCCGACGTGCCGACGGCGGTGGGTCTGCTCGACTGATCCGCGCGCATCAGACACCGTGACGGGGCTGCGCTGGGTCAGGCCGTATCTTTGAGCCTGCCGGATGCGGGCTACGAGCAAACGAAAAGGAGACAGTGAATGAGCAAGGTCGGATTCATAGGCTTGGGGATCATGGGCACCCCGATGGCGGGGCACCTCATCAAGGGCGGCCACGAGGTCTACCTGCACACCATCGGGAACGTGCCCGCGGAACTGACGACTGCGGGCGGGCGGGCGTGCGCCAGCAGCAAGGAAGTCGCGGAGAAATCCGACATCGTCATCACCATGGTGCCCGACACGCCCGACGTCGGGGCGGCGCTGTTCGGCGAGAATGGCGTCGCCGCGGGCCTTTCCAAGGGCAAGGTGGTGGTCGACATGAGCTCGATCTCGCCGGTGGAAACGAAGGAGTACGCAAAGAAGATCAACGCGCTCGGCTGCGACTATCTCGATGCGCCGGTCTCGGGCGGGGACGTCGGTGCGAAGAACGCTACGCTGTCGATCATGGTCGGCGGCCCGCAGGCGGCGTTCGACCGCGTCAAGCCGGTGTTCGAGCTGATGGGCAAGAACATCACGCTGGTGGGCGGCAACGGCGACGGCCAGACCTGCAAGGTCGCGAACCAGATCGTGGTCGCGCTGACCATCGGCGCGGTGGCCGAAGGGCTGCTCTTCGCCGCCAAGGCCGGCGCCGACCCGGCCAAGGTGCGTCAGGCGCTGCTGGGCGGGCTCGCCACCTCGCGCATCCTCGACATCCTCGGCGAGCGCATGATCAAGCGCACGTTCGACCCCGGATTCCGCATCGCGCTGCACCAGAAGGATCTCAACCTTGCGCTGTCGGCGGCGCGATCGCTTGGACTGGCACTGCCGGCCACCGCGACGGCGCAGCAGCTCTTCAGCGCCTGCGTGGCCAACGGCGGTGCCGCGTGGGACCACTCGGCCCTGGTCCGGGCGCTGGAGGTCATGGCGAATTTCGAGATCGGACAGCAGGCCGGCTGATGCCGGTCGCCACGAAGGGGAGCGACGCCAATGCGCACACTTCGCATCAACGTCGGGACGTATCGTTTCGTGGCGCGGCTCGAGGACGAGAGTGCCCCCAAGACCTGCGCCGCGTTCCTTGCGCTGCTGCCGTTTCGCAACCGCGTCATCCATTCGCGCTGGAGCGGGGAAGCCGTGTGGATTCCGCTGGGGGATTTCGAGACCGGCGTCGGCTTCGAAAATCATACCTGCCATCCTTCGCGCGGAGATCTCCTGCTCTATCCGGGGGGCTTCAGCGAGACCGAGATCTTGTTCACCTATGGGAGTGCGTGCTTCGCGAGCAAGATGGGCATGCTCGCCGGCAACCACTTCCTGACCGTCGTGGAAGGCCAGGAGCAACTCGCCGAGATGGGGCGGCGGGTGCTCTGGGAAGGCGCTCAGGACATCGTCTTCGAGGCGGGTGCCTGAGATGCGGCGAAGAAGCGCGCGAGTAACGACTCCGAGGATGCGATGACCATGGCGATCGAGCCCCGTAAACTGCTGCGCCAGATGTTCGATGCCGCGATTGCCGCGGCGCAGCCGGCGCACTGCATTCCGCTGCATTTGCCGGTCGCGCCCAAGGGGCGCACGCTCGTGATCGGCGCCGGCAAGGCGTCGGCGGCGATGGCGAAAGCCTTCGAAGAGCATTGGCCGGGAGAACTGACCGGCCTGGTGGTCACGCGCTACGGCTACGAGGTGCCCTGCCGGCGCATCGAGATCATTCAGTCCGCGCATCCGGTGCCGGACGCGGCGAGCCTCGCCGCCTCAGGACGCATTCTGGAGTTCGTCCAAGGGCTTACGGCGGACGATCTGGTGGTGTGCCTCATCTCCGGCGGCGGTTCGTCGCTGCTCGTGCTGCCGCAGGAAGGACTCACGCTGGAGGACAAGCAGGCGGTCAACCGCGCGCTGCTCAAGTCCGGCGCGAGCATCACCGAGATGAACTGCGTGCGCCGGCACCTGTCGGCGATCAAGGGTGGGCGGCTGGCGGCGGCGTGCCATCCCGCCAAGGTCGTGACGATGCTCCTGTCCGACGTGCCCGGCGACAATCCGATGGACATCGCTTCCGGGCCCACGGTGGGGGATTCCACCACCTGCGCCGATGCTGCGGACATCGTCCGCCGCTACGCGATCGACGTCCCGCCGGCGGTGCACGAGATCCTCGCCAGCGGCCGCGGCGAGTCGGTGAAGCCCGGTGATCCCCGCCTCGCGGGCAACGAGGTGCGCATGGTGGCTACGCCGCAGATGGCGCTCGAAGCCGCCGCGGCGGTCGCGCGCGCGGCGGGTGTGCAGACCGTGATCCTCGGCGATCGCATCGAGGGCGAAGCGCGCGATGTCGGCAAGGTGATGGCCGGCATCGCCCTGCAGGTCGCGGCGCACGGGCAGCCCGTTCCCGCGCCTTGCGTGCTCTTGTCGGGCGGGGAGACCACGGTCACCGTGCACGGTAAGGGGCGCGGCGGGCGCAACGTCGAGTTCCTGCTCTCGCTCGCGGTAGCCCTGGACGGACACGCCGGCATTCACGCCATCGCCGGTGACACCGACGGGGTCGATGGGCAGGAGGAGATCGCCGGCGCCTATCTCGCGCCGGATACGCTGTCGCGCGCCTGGGCGAAAGGCATCCGTCCCCGTGACCGCCTCGCCGACAACGACGGCCACGGCTTCTTCGAAGCCCTCGGGGATTCGGTCGTGACCGGTCCGACCCTTACCAACGTCAACGATTTTCGCGCCATTCTCGTGACCCCAGACGCCGCGCAGCGTCGATAGCGCCGGAGCTCCCCGCCATGCGAACCCGACCCGCCCTCGATGCCGACGACGTGAAGACCATCGCCGCTGCCGCCGAAGCCGAAGCACTGCGCAACGGCTGGGCGGTGACGATCTCGGTGTGCGACGACGGCGGCCACCTCATGTGGCTGCAGCGCATGGATGGCGCGCCGCCGATGAGCGCCGCGGTGGCGCCGGAGAAGGCACGCACCTGCGTGCTCGCGCGCCGCCCGAGCAAGGTCTACGAGGACATGGTCAACAACGGCCGCTTCGCCGCGCTCAAGATGCCGGTGGTGCCGCTCGAAGGCGGCGAGATGATCATCGTCGGCGGCGAAGTCGTCGGTGCCGTGGGCGTGTCCGGTGTGAAAGCCGGCGAGGACGCGCAGGTGGCGCGAGCCGGCGTTGCCGCGATCGGCGCGAAGTACGAATTCTGACTATACGCCATTTTTCTCACCGCAACGGCGCGCAGCACGCGTCAAGGAGCCTGAGCCATGCGCCGCAGTCGTAGCGCCAAGATCGTCGCCACCCTCGGACCGGCCAGCTCGACGGAAGCGCAAGTCCGTGCGCTGTTCGAGGCGGGGGCCGACGTGTTCCGGCTGAACTTCAGTCACGGCACGCACGCCGACCATGCCGAACGGGTGCGCATCATTCGCAAGATCGAGCAGGATGTCGGGCGGCCGATCGGCGTACTGCTCGATCT
Organism: Burkholderiales bacterium; assembly: GCA_016791285.1. The sequence goes on along the minus strand of JAEUMX010000404.1, from coordinate 2,325 downwards.
GCAGGGGCCGAAGCTGCGCATCGGCACGATCGCCGACGGCAAGATCCAGCTCAACGTCGGTGATCCGTGGCGGCTCGACATGGATGCGACACCGGGGGATACGACGCGCGCCCCGCTCCTGCACCCGGAGATTTTCGCCGCGGTGCAAATCGGCACCGAGCTCTTGGTGGACGACGGCAAGGTGCGGCTGCGCGTCGATCGCTCGGGGCCCGATTTCGCCGAGACGAGCGTGATGGTGGGCGGCACGGTGTCCGACCGCAAGGGCGTGAACGTGCCCGGCGTGGTGCTGCCGATTTCGCCGCTCACGGGAAAGGACCGCAAGGATCTGGAGTTCGGCATCGAGCTCGGCGTCGACTGGATCGCGCTCTCGTTTGTGCAGCGTCCGCAGGACATCGAGGAGGCACGCGCCCTCGTCGGCAAGCGCGCGTGGCTCATGGCGAAGCTCGAAAAGCCGTCCGCCATCGACCACCTCGAGGCAATCGTGGAGCTTTGCGACGGCATCATGGTCGCACGCGGCGATCTCGGGGTGGAGATGCCGCCGGAGCAGGTGCCCGAGATACAGCGGCGCATCGTGCGAGAGTGCCGTCGCCTGGGCAAGCCGGTGGTGGTGGCCACCCAGATGCTCGAGTCGATGATCAACTCGCCGGTGCCGACGCGGGCGGAAGCATCGGACGTGGCCACTGCGATCTACGACGGCGTGGACGCGGTGATGCTCTCGGCCGAATCGGCGTCCGGGAGCTTTCCGCGCGAGGCGGTGCTGATGATGGACCGCATCATCCAGCGCGTGGAGCAGGATCCTTTCTATCGCACGGGCCTGGAAGCGAGCAACACCGGCTCCCAGGCGACCACGCCGGACGCGATCTGCAGCGCCCTGCGGCGCGTGGCCGCGCTGCTCGGGCCCGCAGCGACCATCACCTACACGTCCTCGGGATTCACCGGACTGCGCGCGGCGCGCGAGCGTCCTGCGGCGCCAATCCTCGGCGTCACGCCGCATCTGACCACGGCGCGGCGCATGGCGTTGGCGTGGGGTATCCATGCCGTGCCCTCGCCCGAAGTGAGCCATGTGACCGACATGGTGAATTACGCCTGCCGTGCCGCCCAGTCCGAGGGCTTTGCGCAGGCGGGCGAGACGGTCGTGATCGTGTCCGGACTGCCGTTCGGCAGCGCCGGCAACACCAACCTCCTCCACATCGCGCACATCAGCGCCCCGAAGCCGTAGGCGGAAGGTTCGGATGAGGATGCCCCACCACCGCAGCGTTTGCCGGCAGTGGTCACGCACCGCCTGCGCCGCCTCTAACGCGCCTGCGGCGCCGCGGCCCGGCTCTCGGCTTGGAGCCTGCGTCCCGCCTCCGTGACGAGGCCGCAGAGCCAGCTATGCGCGGGCGAGCGATGGGGTGCGGTCGTGCCACAGTTGATAGAAGCGCATGCGCGGAAAATCGATCGGGGCCGGCAGCATCGCGAGCGGCAAGAGGTTCGCGTAGTACTGCGCGAAGTGGCGGCTGGTCGTGAACACCAGATCGGTGCCTGGCAGCGGGTCGGTAGCCCTCATGGCCGCCCCCGGCTCGAGGCTTCGGCGGAGCGGTTGCATCGGAAAGCCGTATTCTTGTGCGACGCAAGAATAGACATTTTCATATGCCCTCTATGTTTGCCGCCATGAGTCCGGGTGCTCACCGGCTATTTACTATAGGTCACCCCGCGAGTGCACGAGAAGTCGATCGCTTCACATCGACCCTCGCCGCCCGCATGCGAGAAAGGGAGGTCAGGAATGTTCAGCAAGATCGTGGTCCCTACCGATGGCTCGGAGCTCGCCGAGAAGGCCGTCGACCATGCCATCGAATTTTGCAAGCGCCTGGGGGCGAGCATGATCGCCGTGTACGTGAGGTCGCCCCGGCCGGTGATGGAAGTGGTGTCCTTCAGCGATTTCGCGTCGCACGGGGCGCAATCCCTCACACCCGAGATGATCATCGAGCGCATGGAGGGTCAGGGGCGGCAGCTCGTCGATGCGGTGGCGAGTCGCGCCCGCAGCCAGGGCGTCCAGTGCGACACCGTGGTGGCGGTAAACGAGCAGCCCTATCGCGGCATCATCGAGCTCGCCGAGCAGCAGCGCTGCAGCATGATCTTCATGGCATCGCACGGCCGCAGCGGCATCGAGGCGCTGCTCCTGGGCAGCGTGACGCAGAAGGTGCTGACGCATTCGAAGGTCCCCGTGCTGGTGTTCCGGTGAGAGCGAAGCGCAGACCGATCGTCAAGGCGATCGATTCCATCGCACGAAGGAGGGGTAGCAAATGAACGTCACCATCAACGAGCCGCAGGAGTTCGTCACGC
>JAEUMX010000397.1 GCA_016791285.1 Burkholderiales bacterium | reverse complement strand
GAGCAAGGGAGAAAAGGATGAAAGTGCTCGAATACACCGTCCGCTTCATCACGCCGGCGTTCCTCGGCGATGCCGAGCAGAACGGCCGCTGGCGTACGCCGCCGTTCAAGGCGTTGCTGCGGCAGTGGTGGCGGGTGGCGTACGCCGCGGACAAGAATTTCAACGTAGACGTCGACGGGATGCGGCGCGAGGAGGGTCTACTATTCGGCAACGCGTGGCTCGAAGACAGCTTCTGCAAGAGCCAGGTGCGCCTCAGACTCTCGCGTTGGAACGAAGGTCAACTGAAGAAGGCGCAGTGGCCCGCGGACGCATCCGTGAGCCATCCGGAGGTCGCCAATCGCGACAACAAGCTCGTGCCGATCGGCAGCTCGCTTTACCTGGGTTATGGACCGTTGACATACGACAAAGAGCGATCGGCAACGGGCCTGAAGGCAAACGCCGCGATCCAGGCGCACGATGAAGCGATCTTCTCGCTCGCCTATCCGGAAGCGACGGCCACACGCATCGATCGCTCGCTGTGGCTGATCGACCGCTACGGCACCCTCGGCGGCAGAGGCCGCAACGGCTGGGGGTCGTTCGCGTTGCTCCCCTCGGACGAGCTCGGCGCAGCCGAGCCGCCTTTGCGCGCATGGCAGGAATGCCTCGACCGCGACTGCGACTGGCCGCACGCGATTGGCCGAGACGCGAAGGGTGCGCTGATCTGGCAGACGCAGCCATTCGACGATTGGAAGGCGCTGATGAAGCGTCTGGCCGAAATCAAGATCGGGCTGCGTACGCAGTTCTGTTTCGAGCACGGGAACAACGCCCCGAATCCGGAGCCGCGACACTGGCTAAGCTATCCGGTAACCAACCATTCGGTCAGTTCTTGGAGCAACAACGCGCGCCTGCCGAACACGTTGCGCTTCAAGGTCCGCGCGAACTCCGACGGCAAGCTGGTCGGCGTGATCTTTCATATGCCGCACCTGCCGCCAAGCGCATTCCTACCCAACAGGCCAGCGATCGAAGGCGTGTGGAACAAGGCGCACCGCTTTCTCGACCAGCCCGCGCAACGTCTGACCCGCATCCCGGCTTGATAGCGCGATGAGCAACGAACTCTTTTGGCAAACGAAACTCGCAGCGCGGCTGCACGACCCGGCCGAAAAGGCGCTGGTGCTGCTGCGCGATCCAGCTGGCCACGAAGGTGGCACGTCCCGCTCGCTGATCAGGCTGCTGGGTCTGTCCGAAATCGCGGCGGACAACATCGATCCGGACAACAGCGAGGCGCTCTCGACGGTCGTTTTCAAGAAGGGCCTGCCGATTTCGATCTATCGTCACGTGCAGCGCGCCGACTGGTGGGCAGCTGCCGCCGACCGACCGCAGTGGCCGATGCAGGAAATCACCGTCACGACTCAAGGCGGCGAGAAGAAAGCACTCAAGGTAGCCGACTGGGCGCAGGTGCGCTGGGCGCAGAAGCCCGTGCTCATTCATCCGCTCAGCGGCACGCAGTATGAATTGCGCGGCGACCTTTCTGGAACGGACATCGGCGACATCAAGCAGCGCAGCTTCGACCATTTCTCGAGTTTGCTTGCCGCGCTGGGTGCGAAGGACGACTTGTCGCAGGACATGCGGAAGACCTTGCTAGCCTTCTGGCGCTTCGGCCCCGAACTGGTGGAAGAAGCGGACTTCGGCAAACTCGGACAACTGTGGCGGCTGCTGCCCACCGACACGCGCGTGCCGGATCACTCGATCTGGGACCATCTCGACCTCACCTCGGCCTTCGCCGGTGCCTTCGCAGCCGATCCCGGCGGCGAGGTCGCGTTGCTGGCGCTCTCCATAGGGCCGGTGCAAAGCTTTATCGCCGCCGCGCGCAAGACCGAAGACCTCTGGGCCGGCTCGCATCTCCTTTCGCGCCTCGCTTGGGAGGCGATGAAGCCGCTCTGCGAGGACCTCGGTCCGGACGCGATCCTGTTTCCGCGCCTGCGCGGCATTCCGCAGGTGGATGTTTGGCTGCGAGATCCTGTCGATAGGGGCGGATGCGGGCTGCCGGCGCATCTGTTCGAAGACTGTGACTGGATGGGTGGCGGCACAGATGCGAACCCGCTGTTCTCCGCTGCCCTCCCCAACCGCTTTGTCGCGGTGGTTCCGGTCAGCCAGGTCCGCACGCTTGCCGTGGAAGCGACGCGCCGTGTGCGCGAATGGTTGCTCGCGCTTGGCTATGACGTCGTCGACCGGTTGCTCGAAGAAGCCGAGTTCAAGCAGAAAAGCGCATCGCGCGACGAATCGGTCCACGCCTACCAGCAGATGCGCAAGCAGCTCGAAGGCTTCCCCGAGGTGCATTGGGCAGCGGTGCCTTTCTCGTTGATCTGTCCACGCGATGTAGCCAAGCAAACGGATCTGGACGTCACGCAGCTCTGCGAAGCGATGGCGCCGTTCTTCGGCGTGGGAGGCGGCCAGCCTTGCGGCTTCCTGAAGACGCCCGCATGGAAGACGCTGCAAGCGGAGATCGACTGGGACGACAACACTACGTTCTTCGCCCCCAACCCCGGTGTCCTTTACCCAGCCGTTTATGACCTCGGCGAGCGGCTGCTCGCTGCTGCCAAGAGCGTGCGCGGATTCGATCAGACCGAACAGAAAGGCTGGCGCTGCTCGCTCACCGGCGAGACCGAATGGCTGACCACTGAACGCGAGCAGCTCAAGAAGTCTTACCGCCAGCAGACTGACACGCTGTGGGCCAGAGTCGCGGCGAAGCGGCCCGCGTGGGCAAGGAAGGGCGAACACCTCGGCGCGCTGCCGGCGATCAAGCGGTTGTGGCCGACGTTGTTCGCCGACGAGGTTTCCAGTGCCACCGGCAAAGAGATCGGCCGTTTCGTCGTGTCGACCCACACCATGGCGCTCGCGACGAATCTCGAACGTTTCCACGAGTGTTTGTCCGCAGGAGATTCGGCGAGGCGTTTCCGGGATCTTGTCAGGGACGATGACAAAGCCCCGGCTTTGCCTCCCTCGTTGGCTAAGTTGCGCGGTTCGCTTGCCGCGCGAATTCCTGCCGCGCTAGACCGTCTGCGCGAGTCAGACGAGCGAGCAGACGAGGAACGGCTGGGTCGTCTGGAATCCGAGATCAAGGCGGTCCTTGGGTTCAAGCCCGAAACCTACTACGCCCTTCTGCTGATGGATGGCGACCGCATGGGCCGCATCCTCTCCGGCGATGACGACGCCACTGCCATCACTTACCGCGAGAGCTTCCACCCGCAGGTGCGCAAGGGTTTCGATCAGCACGCCCAGCGCCAGGACCTCGTCCATCGCTACGGCGAACAGAAGCGGACGCTATCGCCCAATCGCCACCTCGCGATCTCCGGCGCGCTGAACGACTTCTCACAGATCGTGGTGCGTCACGTGGTGGAGGAAGAACACCTCGGGCGCGTCATCTACGCCGGCGGCGACGATGTGCTCGCGATGCTGCCGGTGGCGGATCTGCTTTCGGCGATACAGCGGCTGCGTCATGCTTATTCGGGGCACGACCCGGAGCACGAAGGTGGCGTGTTTCAGGGACTTACCTTGCGCGATGGGTTCGCCGCGCTGAAGAGCAGGCGCGGCGGCACGGAGCGCATACAGCTTATGCGTATGATGGGCACGAGCGCCACCGCGTCGGCGGGCGCGGTCATTGCGCACCATCAGGCTCCGCTCGGTGCGGTGATGCGCGAGCTGCGTGCTGCGGAGCAGCGCGCCAAGAAGGAAGGCGGACGGGATGCCTTCTCCATTACCGCCATTAAGCGCTCCGGCGGTACGCTCCGTCTCACCGAGAAATGGGGCAAGCCGGTGGCGCTGCTGTGCGACCTCCGCAAGTTCCTCGCCGACCCCGGCGTCTCGCGCCGAGCGGTCTACAACAGCCTGGAATGGCTCACCGATCTCCCCGAGCCGCAAGGTGATGGTGCGATGCTCAAAAGCCTGCTCGCCTACCAGCTTGGCCGGCAAGCCGAAAAGACCGCCCGCGATCGTGTGCCTGGCCTGGCGCAACGCTTGACCGAGCTGACGGTCGCGCAGTCCAAGAATCGGCTGCGGTGGCTCTCCAACTTCCTCAACGTGGCTGAGTTCCTCGCCCGTGAGACCCGCGCCGGAGAATCCGCATGAGTGGCGTCGAATATCGTTTCCTCGAGCCTCTGGACGTGCTCTTCCTGCGCGGCAACAAGCTCTTCGGCGACCCGGGCAGCTTCGGCGAATCGCTCGTGCCGCCCTGGCCTTCGGCTGCCGCCGGCGCCCTGCGCTCGCGCATGCTGGCAGACGACGGGGTAGACTTCGCCGCCTTCGCCGCGGGGCAGGTGGAACATCCGGCGCTTGGAACTCCAGCGCAGCCGGGCGCGTTCACTGTTGCCGCCTTTCACCTGGCCCGGCGCGATGCAGATGGGCGGGTGGAAGCACTCATCGCACCGCCGGCCGATCTCGTCATCACCGAAGACGACAAGGAGAAGCCCGGTGTGCGGGCGCTGACGCCGACAGCCCCGGCTGCGGGACTGCTGTCTTCAGCGCTGTTTTCCCACTTGCCCGTGCTGGCAGAGGAAGTGCGGCGGAAACCGGCCAGCGGCTACTGGCTCACTGAAACCGGCTGGCGCAACTACTTGGCGGGCGAGACACCGGGCGCCGCCGACCTCGTGAAGTCGCGCGAGCTCTGGGCCATCGACGCGCGGGTGGGCGTGGGCCTCGATGCATCGACCCGCCGTGCCGCCGATGGAAGGCTCTTTTCCGTGGAAGCGGTCGCAATGAAGAAACGCGAGCACGATCCGCGGCAGGGTTTCGACGTCGGGTTTCTCTGTGGCGTCCGCGGAGCGGTGCCACCCGTCTCGGGAACGATTCGGTTGGGTGGTGATGGCCGCGCTGCAGCGATCCATCCCGCCGCGTTCGATCCGCCCAAAGTGGATTACGATGCCATAGTACGCGCTCGCCGTTGTCGCCTGGTGCTGACCGCACCCGGCATCTTCCCCGGCGGTTGGAAACTGCCGGGCACCAACGCGGAGGGCTCTTTCCAGGTCGGCGAAGTCAGGGGTCGCGTGATTTGCGCGGCGGTGCCGCGGGCGGAAGTCGTCTCGGGTTGGGATCTCGCTCCAGTCGCCACGTTCGGAACGTCGAAGAGAGCGCCGCGGGCGGAAGTCGTCTCGGGTTGGGATCTCGCTCTCGGGCAACCCAAGTCCGCGCGGCGCGCCGCTCCGACGGGCAGCGTCTACTGGCTAGAAGAGTTGGAGGCCACGGCAGAGCAGCTGCGCAAGCTTGTCGAAGCGGGATTGTGGAGCGATTCATGGGACGATCCGCAGCGTCGCGCCGAGGGATTCAATAATGCCGCGCTCGCGGCGTGGCCGAAGTACTGAGCAGGAGGTGTCACATGCATACATACAGGTCTCAACAAACCGTAGACGAGGATCGGCGCGTCACACTGACGCTTCCTGCGGACTTCCCGCTCGGTGAGGCCGAGATCACCGTCTTCTCGCAAGAACCGGAACTCGAGCAGAGCAGGCTGCGGGAAGCAATGCAGGCGTTGCTACGACGGCTGGAGACGTTGCCGGAGTCCGGGCGATCCAAAGAAGAGATCGATCGTTACATCGACGAAGAGCGCGCGAGCTGGGATCGCTGACGTGATCGTCTATCCCGATACCTGCATCGTGATCTACCTCATCGAAAGAAGAGAGCCGTGGGCAGGGAGAATCGGCGCTCGTCTTCTGCGGCGCGGTCCGGTGCCACGTCTGGCGTTCAGCCGGTTGCGATGAACTCTGGACCAACGACGACCGTCTCGCCAAGGCTGCCGGCACCCGCATCGCGATCGTGACTTTCTAGACCGAGGGAGAACCATGTTCGAAAAGCACGCAGCGCTATTTCTCTACGCAATCAGCCCGGTTCACATGGGTGCGGGCCAAGCCATCGGCGTCATCGACAATCCCATCCAGCGCGAGCG
>JAEUMX010000308.1 GCA_016791285.1 Burkholderiales bacterium | reverse complement strand
CTCGACGCTGATGGCGAGCGCCTCGCTGAAGGTCACCTCGACCTCGTCGCCTTTCTTGAGGCCGCGGATGAACTCGATCGCCTGCGGGTCCTTGACCTTGAGACGGCGGTTGTAGCCGCGCGGTCCGGTGACCTCGATGGTATTGGCATAGCGGTCGACGTCGTACACCTTGACCGTGGTCCTGATCTGCTCGCCGATGACAGCCGCTGGTCGTTCACCCGGCGCCGCGCGCACCACGCCAGTCTCGGTTTGCACACCCGTCACCCCCGTGCCAGGTTTCACCAATTGCGCCGCAAAACCTTCGGTAAAGCGCACGACGACGCGATCGCCCTTCTTGACCTGGGCAAGGTTGCGGACTTCGGGACCTGCCTTGACGAGCGTCTGGCGTCCCTGCGCATCGCGCAGCACGACTTCCCGGGTCGAGTGGTCGATCGCTTCGACGATCGCCGACGCCTCGACGGTCTCCGACATGGTGAGCGGTTTCGGTGGCTGCGGTGCGCAGGCGGCGAGGAGCACGGCGGCGCCCAGAGTCGCGAGAGCCCAGCGAAGGCTGGGGAGAACCATATTCATCATGAATGAGTGTCCTGTTCGAATAAGGAGGAGGCGTCGGCAATCATGAAGCCGACACCCGACGCACGAGGGCTGAGGTAACGCCCTGAAACCGAACGGGGGCGTTCCTCGACGGCGCATCGTCCACCCGTGCGCCCGGACCAGAAGGTGCAGGGTCGGTCAGTTCAGGTCGCTGTCTTTCCAGACCTTGGTGCCCGCCACCGCACCGCCGGCCTGCAAACCGGTCTTCGTCAAAGTGTATACCTTGCCACCGGTAAACGCGCCGGCACCCGCACCCGCGTCGACCGTCTTGTCGCCCGCTCCGGCACCGGCGGAGGCCGCCGCACCCGCCTCCCAGCCGGAATCGATGAAGCTCTTCATCGACGCGGCATCCTTGAAGACGAAAAGATAGCTCGTCTCGGAGGCGCCGACCTGCACGCCGGCACTCGCCTGCGCGATGCTCATGAACGTGTCCTTCTTGGTCTTGTTGTCGTGGACCAGGCCCTTGCCGCCGGCGCCGCCCACCAGGAACGACAAGCCGTAGGTTCCGAAGACACCGTAACCTGCCGCTTTGGCCACTTCGGCCTTGAGCTTCGGATCGGCCTTGTAGAAGGCTTCCAGAGAGGTGTGCGCTTTGCTGCGAAGTTCCGCTTGTTTCTTGCCTTTGTCGCTCACGTCGGCAATCGCGGATGCGGCAGTGAACGAAAGGGCAACGAGCCCGACAGTGAAGAGTGTTTGAAGTCTCATACAATTTCCCCTTGATTGCCGGCAGGCACACGGGGTCACGCTCTCGTCGCCGGCTTCGAGAGCGAGAAGGAACGCTTCCTAGCAAGCTAGTCGCTGCGCCTCATGGCCCCCTTGTTCACTGGAAGCGACCGTGAAGCACGCGCATCATGCCGCGCATTACCCGCGGCATGCAACAGCAAAGATTAAAACCAAATGCATTAGGAAGCTATCCCAATTCCGCAAAACCGCTGCAGTCGCCAGTCCGCTTTGAAAGTCGTAGAGAGACATGGCCACCAGCTCCGACCGAATGCTCGCGCCATCGCAGGCCCACCCGAATCGGACCACTACCGATTTCGATCGTGCGGCGGCGGCGCATTCTTCGAAGCGTCGAGGTCCTCTTCCACGAAGCGCATGATGGCTTCGGCCAGCGCTTCACGCGGATAGGCGTTCTGCGTCACGAACAACGCCGCGATCGTAGTGTGCGTGCGCGCGATTGGGACGGCGACCGCCCAATGATCGGCATTAAGATAGGCGACCAGCGTGCTCCCCGCTACCACCTGATCGTAGAAGATGGCCTGACTGTCGTTGCGCGCATCGACGAAGCTCAACTTGTCGTAGGGCTGCTTCAGAATCGATGAGATCCGGTCTGGTTGCGGAAAGGTGACGACGGAGTAGTACCGAAGTTCCTTCGGGAGCGGATTCGCCGCAAGCCATGCCATTCGCGTAGCCGGCCGCAGGCTCGCCACTGCGCCGCGGTCCCCCACGGTGCACTTTGCACCCGGGAAGCGCGTCAGCAGCTCGGCCACGTCCTGCTCGGCGTCGTTGGCGAGCGGCGAGCCCCCGATCGTGCCCGCGATGCTCACGTATGCGGCCACGCGTGGGCGCAGCTCCGGGTAGGTGACGAGCGCTTCCAGGATGTCGTTCGAACCCTTCGAGTAGCCGATGAGCACGATGCGAGGCGGGCCGGGCTCAGCGGGCATGCTCATGAGCGCATCGCGGATCAGGCGGGCGTTGCGTGCCGTGCTCGACAGACCCTCGACGGAGATCAGGGAGAGGTCGTAACCCTGCTGCCGCAGGTGCGCGGCGGTCGTGCCGGGCGCCTCGAGCCAGGTCTCGAAGCAGTCGTAGCCGAATCCCGGCACCAGCGCGGCAACGAGCCTGCGACGCGACGGCTCCAGCGTGACTGGCATGGCGGTGTCGGATGGCTCGGCGCCCACGCGCGTGAGCGCTTCGTGGCACGGCCGATAGTCGGGGAGCGTGTCCTTGCGCGCTTCGAGCACCGCGCAGTAGATCTCGCGAAACCTCGCCCGCTTGTCCTGCACGCCTGCCTGTGTCGCGGAGACGAGGACAAGCGGCGGCGTGTCGGCGCTATAGGGCATCAACGGCTTCGACGCACAGCCACCCAGCGTGGCCACTGCGATCACCGCGGCAAGCAGGTTCGCGCGCATCACCAGTAGTACCTCCAGTCAAAGAGCATGCGCAGCCCGATGGAGTAGACGTTCTGTAGATCCGCGGGCGTCCCGCCGATTGGCCTTTCGACCGAAGAGTCATAGGGAATGTCGATCCCCGCGAAGAGCTGGAACTTCAGCTCCGAGCTCTGGTTGGAAGAAAAGGCCCGATACGGACGGTACTCGACGATCGGCAGCTCGAAATAGATC
>JAEUMX010000306.1 GCA_016791285.1 Burkholderiales bacterium | reverse complement strand
CCGAACGCGTCGACTCCCAGCTGATAGGCGCGCGGATCAGGCTTGTAGCTCCTGACCCGGTCGGTGCTGAGGTGGTCTTCGAAGACGCCCTCGAGCCCCGCGCTGCGGACGGCGGCATCGAGCATCTTCGGTGTGAAGTTGGAGAGGAACGCCATGCGCATGCCGGCGTCCGCCAACGAGCGCAGGGCAGGCGAGGCGTCGGGCCACGCCTTGAGCGTGAGATAGGCGTTCATGAGGTCGGCGCGCTTCGCGGGCGTGAGATCGAGCTTGAGCGATGTCGCGGAAAACACCAGCGCCTCCTCCGTCGTCTGCCAGAAATCCACGTACTGCCCGGCGAGCGCGCGCAGCCACTGATAATCGAATTGCTTCGTGCGCCACAGAGCGCTCAACTGTGCACCTTTCCCCGGAAAATGCTGCTCGGCGAGCGCGAAGATCGGGCGCGGGTCGAAGACGGGGAAGGCATCGAACGCAATAGCCTTGATGCGCGGTCGAGAGGCGGCGCGAGCGGACCTCGGCAGTGCGCTCGTGACCACGGTTCCCGCGAACAGCTTGAGGAAATTCCGGCGCTGGATGGACATGGAAGGCAGCTCGCAAAATGGTGACGCTGGGTGATCTTCGCCGTTGGTCGCGTTGCAGCCGCTCAGCGCATCGCTGTCGCCACGCGCGCCGCGGACGCAGGTCGTGCTGCCGGCTCCGGCACCGATCCCGTGATGAGCCGCGTGCCGCTGCGCAGCGTCAGGTACGCCCAGAACCAGTCGAGCATCACCGAGAAGCGGTTGCGCAGACCCACCAGCAGCGCGACGTGTATCGCGCCCCAGAACCACCACGCGAGCGCGCCGCGCAGCCGCACGAAGCCGAAGTCAACGACCGCGGCCTTGCGACCGATGGTGGCGAGGCTGCCCAGGTGGCGATAGACAAAGCGCTCCGGCCCGCGCTGGCCGAGCACACGCGCGCCGATTGCGCGCGCCACGAACTCGCCGCCCTGTTTCGCAGCAGGCGCAAGCCCGGGCACGGGCTGACCGTTCCACGCGTTCGAGGCTGCCGTATCGCCGATCACGAACACGTTCGGCAGGCCGGCCACCGAGAGATCCGGTTCGACCTTCACGCGGCCCGCGTTGTCGGCCTCCGCGCCCAGCCACTTCGCGGCCGGCGACGCCACCACCCCCGCCGCCCATAGCACCGTGCGCGCGGTGATGCGCTCGCCATCCACTATCACGCCGTCGTCATCGATGCGCTCCACCCGACTCCCCACCCGCACCTCCACACCGAGCCTTTCGAGGGCGCTGCGCGTTTGCGCAGAGAGCGCTTCGGGGAAAGTGGGCAGTACGCGCGGCCCGGCCTGCACCAGGACGACGCGCGCGGTGGCCGGGTCGTAGCGCCGGAAGTCCTTGTCCATGCCGAACTTCGCGAGCTCCGCGATGGCACCGGCAAGCTCGACGCCGGTCGGTCCGCCGCCAACGATGAGGAACGTGAGCAGGCGCTGGCGTTCCTCGGCATCGTCGGTCGCCTCCGCGCGCTCGAAGGCGGAGAGCAGCCGCCGCCGCATCTCCACGGCATCTTCCACGCGCTTCAGCCCCGGCGCGTGATTCGCCCATTCGTCGCGGCCGAAGTAGCTGTGCGCGGCGCCGGTCGCGAGCACGAGATAGTCGTAGGGCAGGCGCTGCTCGCCCACGAGCACCTGCCGGTTCCGCGTGTCCAC
>JAEUMX010000300.1 GCA_016791285.1 Burkholderiales bacterium | reverse complement strand
TCAGCACGCCTTCCTGAGGCCGCTCTTATCCCTGTGGTGCGACCAAGCTGCGGCCTCGATCCTGAGCCTGCCGCCGGACCTGAAACGCCGCTTCTGGGTCGTCCTGGACGAGGTCGCGAGCCTGCAGGAACTGCCCGCCCTGACCCCAGACGGCGGTCTCCTCACCATGTCCCGCAAACACGGCGGTGCCACCATCTTGGGGCTCCAGGACATCGGTCAGCTGCGACGCCTCTACGGGGTGTACGGCGCCCAGAGCATCTCCGGTTCCTGTCTCACCCGACTCATGCTCCGTAGTGTCGAGCACGCCACAGCGGAGTGGGCCGCGCAGTCCCTCGGAGAGCAGGAGGTGAACGAGGCGACCGAGTCGATCTCGATGAGTCCGTACGACTTACGGGACGCCGTGAACCTCCAGCGCCGGGTCGTGAAGCGTCCGATCGTACTGCCTTCGGAGATCATGAACCTGCCCAAACTCTCCGGATTCCTGAAGCTCCCCGGCGGATATCCGGTGACGAAAGTCGCGTTGCAGATTCGGGAGCGAGAGCAAATCGCGCCGATCTACGTCTCCCGCCACGGCGAGGTGTTCTGATGCTCTCCATCGGGGTCCTTCACTCCTCCGCCCAAGCCGGAACCTACTACGCCCAGGACGACTACTACACCAAGGGCGGGGCGGGGGAACCGTCTCAATGGGACGGGCAGGGCGCGACGTCCTTGGGCCTCGCCGGAGCCGTCAATCGCACGCAGTTTGAGGCGCTGCTGAACGGTGAATTGCCGAACGGCATCGTTCTGAAACGCGGGCAGGAAGGCAAGCACCAACCGGGTTGGGACCTCACCTTCAGTGCGCCCAAGTCGGTCTCCCTACTGGCTCTGGTGGGCGACGACAGAGAGGTACTTCAGGCGCACACCGAGGCGGTGACTGCAGCGCTGCGCTACCTCGAAGCGACCACCGCCCAGGCCCGACTCAAGCAGGACGGCAACACCACGATCGAGACCACGGGCAACTGGATCATCGCCCGCTTCAACCACGACACGAGCCGCGAGCTCGACCCGCAGCTGCACACGCACGCAGTCGTGATCAACGCGACCCAGCGGGCCGACGGCGAGTGGCGGGCGCTCTCCTCGAAGGAGATGTTCCGGGCCAAGATGACAGGCGGGGCGATCTACCGGGCGGAGCTCGCGCGAGGGCTGCAACGCCTTGGCTTCGAGGTCGAGGTCAGTCACCGGGACGGCCGTTTCGAGGTCAAGGACTTCACCCGCGAACAGCTCCGACACTTCTCCCGCCGGCGGGAGGAGATCGAAGCGGCGCTCGAGAAAGTGGGCGCCACCGGAGCCAAGGCGAGCGCCACGCTGGCCCTCTACACCCGCGCCCGCAAAGGTCCGATCGACCGCGCCGAGGTTTACGCCGACTGGAAGGCGCGCGCCCGGGAGCAGGGGATCGATTTCCGCGGAATCACCCCGAGGCAGTCCACTCCGCGCGAGCCGGACACGAAGCCCGCTCGGGAGGCCGTGGCTTGGGCCATCGCGCATCTGACCGAGCGCGAGAGCGTCATCAGTCACCGCGATATCGTGCGCCATGCGCTCGAATACGGCACCGGCAGAGCGACGCTTGCCGAGGTCACCGCAGGCATCCGGCAAGCCAGGAAAGCGCGGGTGTTGTTACCCGTGGACGAGGGTCGCTACACGACGACCGAGGCCGTTACTGCCGAGCGGGAGACCCTGTCTGCGATGAAGCGCGGGCAGGGGAGGGTACGGCCGATCGCCACGGTGGAGGCCGCCCGGAGAGCCGCCCGTGAGCATGGGCTCGCAGCCGATCAGACCGCGGCCGCGACGTTCATCCTGACCACCCAAGACCGGGTGGTCGGCGTCCAAGGCTATGCCGGAACCGGGAAGACCCACATGCTCCGCGCGGTGCGCGAAGTGGCAGAACAAGCCGGCTTCACAATCCGTGGCTCTGCCCCCAGCGCGACCGCTGCCCGTGTCCTCCAGCAAGACGCCGGCATCGCCTCCGACACCCTCTCCCGGCACCTGATCGAGATCGCGAAGGAGAGCAAACCCTGGCAGTCGACGAGCGAGCTGTGGGTGGTCGACGAGGCCTCCATGATGAGCACCGCGCAGGCGTGTGCACTCGTCGCTGCAGCGGATCGCCAGAAGGCGCGGCTGGTCACCATCGGCGATCGCCAGCAACTTCCCGCGATCGAGGCCGGAAGACCTTTCGCGATGCTGCTGGAGCGCGGCATGGCGAGCGTCGAGATGCGGGACATCAAACGGCAGCAGCGCCCGATCCTCAAGGCAGCAGTGCTCGACAGCATCGGTCGTCGGGAGGCCGCGGCACTGAAGAAGCTTGCGGCGCATACCCACGCGATCGCCGACCGAAGTGCGCGGATCAATGCCATCGTGGAGGATTATCTCGCCCGTCCGGCTGCCGAGCGGAACCAGACTCTCATCGTCACCGGCGTCAACGAGGACCGGCGCGAAATCAACGAGCGAATCCGCGCTCGGTTGAAGGCTGAGAGGACCCTCGATGGTCCAGAAGGAACGGCGTCCGTCCTCGTCCAGCGCGACCTGACGCGCGCCGAACTGACCCAGCCGAGGTCCTACGAGGTCGGGGACATCGTCCGCTTTGGGCGGGCTTACGCGAAGCTCGGCATCGAGTCTGGGGACTGCCTGACGGTGAATGCGGTGGACATCCGAAGAGGCCTCGTCTCCCTCGCGCGCGACGGGAAAATGATCGATTGGGAGCCGCGACGCGCCTGCAATGTCGAGGTCTACCGCCAGGAGTCGCGTACCCTCATGCCCGGCGACCGACTGCGCTGGACGCGAAACGATCGGGACCTCGGTCGACGCAACGGGGAGGTCGTGGAGGTGGTTTCGGTGGATGCGGACAAGCGCGTTGCCATGGTCCGCGGATCACGAGATGCGGAGGTCCTGGACCTCGGCACCGAGCGGCACTGGGAGCACGCCTATGCCTCCACCATCCACGCCGCCGAGGGCAAGACGACGGACCGGGTACTCGTCCACATCGACACGAAGTACGAGCAAACCATCGGCAGCGAGAGCTTCTACGTTGCGATCAGCCGGGCGCGGCACGAGGCGAAGCTGTATGTGGACGATGGTTCGAAGCTGACCATGGCTGTCGAGCGGTCGGCACAGAAGCCGTATGGGCTTGAAGCGTTGGACCATGCGGTCTCCGTGCCAAAGGGTCGTGACACGCGAGGAGATGTGCGCCGGTAACCGCGCTTCGCGGCAGCCTATGTACGCTTGACGTACATCGGTCAATTCCGTATGTTGGGCGCCAATGATTCTGACCTACCGCGACAAGCGGACGAGGGACTTCGCCGAGGGCAAGCGTGTCCAAGACTTCGAAAGCTTCTGCCGTCAGGCGGAAAAGCGCCTCGATGTTCTGGACGCTGCGACCAGTCTTACCGACTTGCGGGCGTTACCCACGAATGCCGTCGAAGCCTTGAAGGGCGACCGCAAGGGCCAGTACAGCATCCGCATCAATATGCAGTGGCGGATTTGCTTCGAGTGGCCGGAAGGACAGAGCGGACCGTCGAAGGTCGAGATCGTGGACTACCACTGAAAGGAACATGACCATGGCCCGCACCCCCATTCACCCCGGTGAAGTTCTCGCCGAAGAGCTTCAGCAACTCGGCGTCAGCCCGACCGAACTGTCGCGGCAGATTCGCGTGCCGGCGAACCGCATCAGCCAGATCATCAATGGCAAGCGCGCGATCACCGGCGACACCGCGCTTCGCCTTGCGCACTGGTTTGGGACGAGCCCGCAGTTCTGGATGAACCTGCAAGCCCTCTACGACGTGCGCGTGGCAGAGCGGGAAGCCGGAACTGAAATCAAGCGGCTGCCCACTCGACCCGCCACACCGAAGACGGATTGGCCGCGGCCAGCATAGTGAGGATCGGCAGACGAACACGATCTCTGCCGAGGAAATCGAGCGGCGCGGCATTTCTGCTGTGGATGACCTGCTCAAGGAAGGTCCCGTCCATGTCACCAAGAACAACCGGCCGACCTATGTCGTTATGAGGGAGAACGACTACGCGCGGCTGATCGGGCAGCGCGGGCTCTGGGAACTGCTGGAGCGACCCGGGCGCGGAATGCGGTCGAAGAAAGACATCGACACGCAAGTGTGCGCCGAACGGGAGGGTTGGGGCGGCTCGCGGTGATCCTATTCCGCGATGCCAAGCGGCGCGAGTTGCGACATCCGAGGATTGAGCACATCACCGGTACACTAGGTGGCGAGGCATCCCAAGAATGGCCTGGGGCACATGCAACCCACTCCGCTCATGGTCGGGTGTGAAGGGACGCCGCTCGCACACCGTGGATCGGTGGCGCAGTGTTGGAAGTCAAGGCAGGATTGTCCTTCGCCATGAGATTATGTATGAACCTATGAACCATTATCACGACGGCCTGGCTGGAACACGTCGTGCTGGGGCGGGCAGCGCCAGATAAGCCGCTGCGGGGGCCTCTCCTCACGCAGCGACTATCGACAGAGCAACCGTGAAACGCACGATAGGAAGCACTAGAGCAGGTCGCAACAAAGAGCGGGATCGGAGAATTGGTGTGATCTGCCCAGAAGGCATGTCTTGACGCAGCCGTTTTCGCCACCATGCCAATCGAGAAATCCCTAGACATCGATTTGCTGCTTAAGCTGCGCCTCGTGGTTGCCCGTTTCGGCGAGATGGACCTTGCGAAATGGTGGAATACCAAGGGACAGCTGGGCCGTCTGGGGACAAGCGCGCTTCGACGAGGGTTTCCCCGCACTCACCGCTTTGCCCAGGCCCGTTCCGTCTTCGCAGTTGCCGCGCATCGCTGCGCAGAGATCTTCGATCCCCCGGGCTGCGTCACGCTCTGGCGACTCCCCGAAGCAATTGAGGAAGAGTTCGACGCACGTTGGGAGCACTGGCTCGATAACGCCACCGACTGGTCCTTGTTTTTCGAGAAGCTTGAGGGGATGCAGGGCAACGACCTCGCCGCGATCCTGCGCGCTTTCGAGATCGTCAGCGACCGCGACCTCGACGCCTACGCCAAGCTGCGCCGCTCCGCCGAAGGACGCGCCGTGCCGCTCCCTGGGACTTTTTCGGGCAACGACGCCGACGTCGCGCTGCTTGCTTTCGGGTTCGCTCGCGGTGAACCGGGCGCGCTGGCGGTTCCCTACGTGAGAAGGGGCAACAGTTGACGAGCGCTGCGCGGGCCAACGTAGTCTCGTCGTTTACTGTCATCAAGGGCGCGATGATCGAGGAGACCTACGCCGTTTTTGCGGGTTGGGACTTCGATCGTTCCAAGCGCGAGAATCTCGATCGCGTTCGTGCCGAGAACTTCATTGGCGCTGGCAGCGCAACGTGGCTCCGTGATGTCGCCAAGGTTCTAAATCGCCGCTTCGATCCCGCCGGCCGCGATTGCCCCCTCGTTGTCCTCGCTAAGCAAGGTGTCTCGCTCGACGAGTGGAAGCCGCTGCTGCTCTGGCACATGACACGCGACGAATTCCTCGTCCGCGATTTCCTCGAGACGTGGCTCTTCAGCGCGTACGAAGCGGGAACCTTCCGCATTCGTTCCGAAGACGTCGAGACCTACCTCGGTGGCATTGGGAAACGTGGGGCAACTGTGGAGCACGCATGGTCCGAGGAGACGACGAAGCGTGTCGCCGCAGGCCTCCTCAAGATCGCGGTCGACTTCGGGCTACTCCGCGGGTCGATCGCAAAGGAGTTCGCCTCGTACCATCTCCCCGAGCGCAGCTTCCTTTACCTGCTCCATGCGATGCGCGACGAGAAACTGAGCCCGAGCAAGGTGATCGCTTCCCCCGAGTGGCGCCTGTTCCTAATGCGCCCCGCCGACGTAGAGCACGAGCTGTTGCGACTCCACCAATTCCGAAAGCTTGATTACCAGGTCGCGGGCAGCCTTGTGCAGCTTTCCCTGCCGTGCACGAGCACACGGGACTACGCTGAGAGGATGATCGCATGAGCGACCTCGAACCGCGGATCAGGCAGAGCCTCGAACCGGTCCTGGAACTTCCGGATCCTCGGCAGCGGATCAGCGCCTACCACGACATGCCGTACGCGCTATTCCGCTACGACCCCGAGGAAGAGTTCGAGCTTCGCAAGCAGGTGACGCTTCTCGAGACGCGCCTTTCGCAGAACGGCAAGCGGATCAGGCGCATTTCGCTGGCCGAGTGCCTCGACGAGGCCATGCGCGCCCAGCGTCCGCTGGAAGAGTGGTTTAGCGCGGAACGCGAACAAGGCGTCGAGACTATCGTCGAGACCGTTCATTCGGTCCTCTCGGAGTATTCGCCGCTCGTCGATCTCGTTGCGGCGCGGATGCCGGACGACCCCGACCCACTTCGCGACATCGTCTTCATCTTGCGCACGGGTGCGCTCTTCCCCGTCTACCGCACCTTCTCCCTCCTAGAGCAGCTCAAGGGGCGCGTGCACGTCCCGACCGTTCTCTTCTACCCAGGCGACCTCGACGGTGCGGCTGGCCTACGCTTCATGGGGGTGCTGGATGCGGAGCACAACTATCGCCCCAAGATCTTTTGAGGGACAAGCACCACATGGACGAAATGCCGATAAGAGGTTTATTTGATAAGCAGATTGACCGGCGAATCGAGGAGGTCATTAAGGTCGACCAAACCGATGAGGAAGTCATTCGGGATGAGATCGATGAATATGTGCTGACCGACGCCATCTGTCGCCAGTATGCCGATATCTTCGACAGGTATGCGGAGACGCCGAATAAACCGCATGAGGGCATCGCCGTTTGGATATCTGGTTTCTTCGGGTCCGGGAAATCGAGCTTCGCGAAAATGCTAGGGATCAGCATTGCCAATCGGCTGGTCTCGGGTGAACCTGCGGGCAGACGCTTTGCCCAACGAGCCACCGATACCAAGCTGCACGTCCTGCTGAAGACGATTAACGAGAAGATCCCGACGCATGCCGTCATCTTCGACGTCTCGACTGACCGCGGAATCCGCAGCGGCAACCAGACGCTCACCGAGATCATGTACGGGCTCTTCCTCCAGAGCCTCGGCTACGCGAAAGACCTCGACCTCTCGGAGCTGGAGATCGGCCTCGAGGAGAAGGGGCAGCTCGCCCGCTTCGAGGAAGAGTACAAGCGGATTTTCGAGAAAGAGTGGGCCGTCGAGAAGGGCAAGGTCGCCTTCGCGCTGTCCGAGGCGAGTCGCGTGGTCCACAGCCTCGACCCCGACACGTACCCGATGGCTGACTCCTGGGTGAAGGCGGTCAAGAACAAGGCCGACATCACCCCGGGCAAGTTCGCCGAGCGCGCGGGCGAGCTGATGAAGCGCCGCAAGCCCGGCCTCTCGCTGATGTTTGTCGTCGACGAGGTCGGCCAGTTCGTCGCGCGCGATGTCCAGAAGATGCTCGATCTGCAGGCCGTCGTGCAGCAGCTCGGCGTGAAGGGGCGCGGCAAGCACTGGGTCGTCGTCACGTCCCAGGAGAAGCTCGGTGAGCTCGTCTCCGGCCTCGACGACAAGAAGATCGAGCTGGCGCGCTTGATGGACCGCTTCCCTTTGCAGGTCCACCTCGAGCCGTCCGACATCTCCGAGGTCACCAGCCGACGCGTGCTCTCGAAGAACGCCGCCGCGCAGAGCACGCTCGGAAAGCGGTTCGACGAGCACCGCGGTCGCCTCACTGAGCACACGCGGCTCACCGCCGACATCAAGCTCCCCGAGCTGACGCGCGAGGCGTTCATCGACCTCTACCCGCTCTTGCCCTACCAGATCGACCTCATCATCCAGGTTGTTTCGGGCCTGCGCACGCAGGGTGGCGCCAGCAAGCACGTCGGCGGTGCGAACCGCACCATCATCAAGCTCGCGCAGCAGCTCCTCATCAACCCGGCCGTGAACCTCGCCGACGGTGCGCTCGGCGACCTTGTGCGCCTCGATCAGGTCTACGACCTCGTTGAGGGGAACATCGGCTCCGAGGTTCGCGCGAAGATCGCTGCTATCTCGAAGGTGGTCGACCACCCGTTCGCGCAGCCTGTGGCGAAGGTCATCTGCCTCCTTCAGTACGTGAAGAGCGTGCACCGCAGCGCCGAGAACATCGCGGCGGCCCTGCACGGCAGCGTCGGCGGTGACTCGCAGCTCGCTTCGGTGAAGGAGGCCCTACGCGCGCTCGAAGCGGCGCATCAGGTTCGCCACAGCGACGACGGCTACCGCATCCCCACGCCCGCCGAGGACGACTGGGAGCGTCTTCGCAACGGCATCGGCCCGAAGCCCGGTGACTCGCACCGACTCTACCAGGAGGTGCTTTCGGGGTTCTGGCATCCGCAGCCGTCACACACGCTGTTCGACACCAAGACCTTCAAGGCGGGCCTCGCCATCCACGGCCGCGAGATCACGAGCGGTGACATGGTGTTCCAGGTCCACCTCGCCGAGGACGGGAAGGACTTCGACGGGGTCGCGGCCGAGCTGCGCACGCGCAGCCAGCAGGAGCGCAAGCACGTCTTCTGGGCAATCGCGCTGACCGATTCCATCGACCGAGAGACCGTAGAGCTTTTCCGCAGCAAGGAGATGCTCGCGCGCAAGGAGCGCGAGACCAAGGGCGAGGACACGCCCGCCCTCATCGCCGAGGAGCGCGTTCGTCTGCGTCGGCACAGCGACGAGCTTCGCCGCCTGCTCCGCGCTGCGTGCCTCTCGGGCCGCATCTACTTCCGGGGCAACGACCGCAGCCCCACCGACCGCGCCGTCGACGTCGGCAAGACCGCCGCCGAGGTGCTCGGCCAAGTGCTGCCCGAGGTCTTCGACCGGTTCAAGGAGGCCGCCGCCAAGGCGACGGATGTGAAGAAGGGCACTGACGCGCTGTTCACGGCTGAGAACCTCCAGGGCCTGCCCAGCGTGTTTGGAAGCATCGGCCTCCTGCGCGACGAGAAGGGCAAGACCGTCTTTCGCACCGAGAGTGGCACGCTGAAGGAAGTCCTCGACCGCATCGAGGAGCGTGCTAACTACGGCGACACCGCGAGCGGCCGCTACCTCACCGACGAGTTCGCCAAGGAGCCGTTCGGCTGGGACTTCGAGGTCGTACGTCTGCTCGTCCTGTCGCTCTTGCGCGCTGGGAAGATCGAGGCGACCAGCAAGGGCCAGACGATCGACAGTGTCACCGGTGTCGAAGCGCGCGACACGTTCTCGAACAACAACCTGTTCCGGCAGGCGGCCTTTCGTCCGAAGAAGGGCATCGAGTTCGAGGAGCTAGTCAAGGCCTCCGAGGCCTTCCGCGACACCTTCGGCAGCGAGGTGAAGGAGCTGAACGCCGGTGCCATCGTCGCCGAGCTCCGCAAGGAGGTCGCGAGAAACGAGGACACCGTTGCCTCCGCACTCGCGACGCTCACTGCGCACCGCCTGCCGGGCAGCACGGTGCTCGACAGCGCCATCGGCCAGATGAAGGCCATTCTCCGGGGCTCGGAGGACAACGCCATCGCGACGCTCAACACAAGCCACCGCGCCATCAAGGACGCCATCAAGCGCGCCGTCGAGCTCGAGCAGGTGCTCAGCGAGCCGCGCCTTCACGACCTCGAACGCTCGCGCAAGGCGCAGGGCGTGCTCTGGAGCTTCCTGAGCCAGGAGTCGGACATCACCGAGGAGCTGCGCACGCGCGCCGCGTCGCTCGAAGATCTCCTTGCGCGCGAGACCTTCTTCAAGGAGCTGCCGTCCATCGAGCAGCATACCAAGGCCATCGAAACCGAGTACGCGCGCCGCGAGGACGAGGCGCTCGATGCCCGCGTCGCCGCGTACACCAAGGCGTTCGACAAGCTCATCAAGACGCCTGGCTGGTCGGAGATCGACGCGGATCAGCAGCGCTGCCTCGCCGAGCCCTTCGAGCGCTTCCAGAAGCGCGACGCCGAGCGGGTGCCCATCCCGCAGCTTCGCGCCGACTGCGACGCCTGCGAGGGGCGCCTCCGCGCGGCCATTACTGAGGTCCGGCGCATCATCGACGGCGAGCGCGTCGTCACCGTTAGCGTCGGCAGCTACTTCGCGGGTGGCATCGAGACCGAGGAGCAGCTCGAGGCCGCGCTCGACGGCGTTCGCGAGGAATGCGCGCGTCTGATTGGCGCCGGAAAGAAGGTCATCGTGAGCTGACCATGGTGAACTTCGGCGAGAGGCTGGCCTATTGGTACCTGCGCTTGAACGGGTTCCTTCTCGTGGAGGATTTCGTGCTGCATCGGGAGCCAGATGCCCGCACCTCGGATGCCGATCTCCTCGCCGTCCGGCTACGGCACTCCAACGAGCAGATCGACGGTGCCCCGCTCGCGCTTCACGACGCGATCAGAACGTTGGTAGGTGCGGGACCTGATGAGAAACATGTTGCCCTCGTTGTCCAGGTAAAGACCGGCGAGCCAGCCAGCGCAGGCGAGGCGTTCAATGACAATCGCCTTCGCCGCGGTCTTCGTTTCATCGGTGCGCTACCAGAAGAGGCGCTCGCCCGCGTTGTCACGGAACTGGAACTGGGTGCGACGAGCTTGCATGACGGGTGGGTCTTCGCGAAACTGCTGATCGCAGAGAACTTGCGCGACGACGGAAACGCGGTCGGCGTACCTCTGAACGACGCGCTCAAGTTCATCCAGAGCCGGCTGCAAACCCACCGCGTTCGGAAGGCCGCCGACCGTTTGTTCTTCCCCGACGAGCTGATGCAATACCTCGCTTGGCGCGCAGGGCAGGAGGACCGCTCGCGTGGATAGAGAGACACGCAACGCCATCGAACGCGCCACCCAGCGCGCGCGGAAGCTCCTCGAGGAGGACTTTGCCGCGCAGCTCGATGGCGACTTCGACGTGCACCGCGACGGCACGGTGGCCGCGAAGGCCGGGGGCCACCTCTCGGCCAAGCAGGCGTTCCAGCGCGAGCGCATCGTCGCCGCCATCGAGCACAAGCGCGCCGCGGGCATGAGCGCTGCCGTCGCCGCTCGCGACTACCTGCGCGACGCCGCGTTCACCACGCTCAACCGCTTCGTGGCCCTCAAGATGCTCGAGGCCCGCGAATTGGTGCAGGAGTGCATCACGAAGGGCGAGCAGTCTGCCGGCTACCGCGAGTTCTGCGGCATGGCACCCGGGCTACCGCTCCTCCCCGACAGCGCGGGCTACCGGTTCTACATCGAGTCGCTCTTCGACGAGCTGTCGACCGAGGTAAAGGTCCTCTTCGACCGCCGCGATCCGTCGACCGTTCTGTGGCCGAAGCGCGCGACCTTTGAGCAGCTCATCGAAATCCTGAACGCCAACGAGCTCGCCCTCGTGTGGGGCGAGGACGAGACCATCGGCTGGGTCTACCAGTTCTTCAACGGCCAAGACGAGCGCAAGAAAATGCGCGAGGAGAGTCAAGGGCCGCGCAACAGCCGAGAGCTCGCTGTTCGCAACCAGTTCTTCACGCCCCGCTACGTCGTCCAGTTCCTCACTGACAACACGCTCGGCCGCATCTGGTACGAGATGCGCGGCATCAAGACCGTGCTCGCTGAGCGCTGCGAGTACATGGTACGCAAGCCCGGCGAAGAGTTCGCGCCGCGTGCGAAGAAGGACCCGCGCGACCTGCGCGTGCTCGACCCGGCCTGTGGCAGCGGCCACTTCCTCCTCTACGCCTTCGACCTGCTGCTCGCGATCTACGAGGAGGCTCACGCCGACCCCAAGAGCCCACGCAGCGAAGCGACTGGCAAGACGCTCGCCGAGGACTACCCAACTCCTGACGCGCTGCGGAAGGCCGTGCCCGGTCTCGTGCTTGCGCACAACCTCCACGGTGTCGAGATCGACCCGCGCTGCGCACAGATCGCCCAACTCGCTCTATGGATGCGCGCGCAGAAGGCATACCGCGACTTCGGCATCGTCCGCGATGAGCGCGGCCAGATCCGCCGCTCGAACATCGTGCTCGCCGAGCCGCTCGTTGCGGATGAGCAGATCGCCAAGGAGTTTGTGGCGAAGCTGGGCGACGTCGAGCTCGGGCGGGTGTTCACCTCCCTGGTAGAGGCGCTGAACCTCGCAGGCGAACTTGGGCTGCTCCTCCGCGTCGAGCAGGTCGTGAAGCCTCCGGCCAAGAAGCAGGGTGATCTCTTCGCGCCGCCCGAGGAGCGGATACGCGCAGCGCTTGAGCTGTTCGTCAGAGTGGAGGCGGCGGGCGCGAATGCACGAAGACGCCTGTTCTTCGACGACGCTACGCACGGGATCGATCTGTTGGAGTTGGCAGAGACTAAGTTTGACGTCGTCCTCATGAATCCGCCTTTTGGCGAGAGCTCCAAGATTGCGGAGCAGGCGTTGTCAGGGCTGTATCCTGCTTGGAATCGGAATCTGCTTTGCAGCTTTATCGCTCGGAGCTCGGAGCTATGCTGCGTGGGCGGTCTTGTCGGTACGGTTATCGACCGGACAATAGCCAACAAGACGACCTACGAAGCTTTCCGGCGAGCACATCTCCTTTCGCAGCCTGAACTCGTTGGCATGGCAGATTTGGGATGGGATGTGCTGGACGCGAATGTGGAAGTCGCCGCGCTGGTGCTGGCCGCCACGACCTCTGGCCACGAAAGCGCCTGGTTCGTCGACGTTCGCGAACTGGGCGACAATCGAGGGACGGCGCTGCGGGAGTCGTTGGGTAGTAATGCGTCACCCATTTTCTGGCGACACGCTCGGCAATCGTTTGGGCAATTTCCCTCACACGCCATCGTCTACGACTTGCCCGAGGCGCTCCTCTCTAGCTTCTCGCGTGTGCCGTCTTTGGAGTCGAGAGGGCTTCGCGCCTTCACAGGCCACCAACTTCAGTCTTCTCGACATTTCTTTTGTAGTTGGGAGATGGTTCAGCAGGCGGGCGGCGACACGGACGTCGGCAAGAAGGTGTGGAGTCGGCTGTACAATGGCGGAGACTACTCCAGGTTCCTGCTCCCACATTGCGAGGCGGTCAGGTTTGGCTTCTATCGCGACCTGGAGCCGAGAGATGTAACAGATTACACGTTCGTTCTGCGAAACAGGCAAGTCCACTTGCGCTCTGGCGTTGCCTTCGGTGTCAGGGGTGAAGTGCTGGATGCCCATGTGGTGTCGGCAGGATTTGTCTTCACTGTTGAGGGGCAAATAGTCCCGATTGATGACGATAATTGTCGATACTACTTGGCCGGATTCCTCAACAGCTCGGTGGCATCGAGGCTTCTCAATTCGTTTTGCGGCCAACATAAATACTCGGGATATGTGAACTGTCTGCCTTGCCCAGAGCCTGGATCTGCGGTGGCAGGCAAGATAGCTATTCTTTCTCGGCAGGCGTGCGAAATCAAGGCGCGCTGGTTTGCGCACCGCGAGAGCTGCGATTGGTTCTCGGCATCCGTTGTGGCGGGCACTGGGGTCCGCGACGCTACGGAGTTGGCTGCTTTTGTCGTGGCGCGCGCACGTGCTGACGAAGCTCGCTTGGAGGAAATTCTCGCTCAGATCGATGCTCTAGTTCTTGAGGGGATCGATTCGGACGACGATGAATCGAGGCGCGATATTGAAGGATATCGTCGCGGCAAGATGCCGAAGGAGGACCTGCTTGGTGTGCTGTTTGGCGCCGATGATCCAGCGCTTGGCCTAGCAAAGTCGATCTTCTCGATCGCAGTAGGCTGCTGCTTTGGATTGCACGATTCGTCCGCCATTGATCCAAGCAGTAGTGAAAAGGACCCTGGAAAGGAAAAGCCTGCGGGCCAGAGTCCGTTGTTCTCGAGAGCGCGTTCGGAGCACAGAAGTCAGCCCGTCTTGGTCGACGACCCCGGCCACGCGGCGGATCTTGCGACGCGACTGGAAGCCCTGCTCGACAAGCTCTTTGGCACTCAATTTAGGACTGATCTTGCGCGGTCGCTTGGGTTTTTCGACCTGCGCCAGTACCTCCGCGCATCGAAGGGTGCGTTCAGTGATCATCTGCGGACCTACTCGGATGGCGGCCGTACAGCGCCAATCTACTGGCAGCTCGCGACGCCCTCGGCGAGCTACTCGGTCTGGCTCTACATCCACGCGTTCAGCAAGGACACGCTCTTCCGCGTCCAGAACGACTACGCCGCGCCCAAGCTCGCGCACGAGGAGCGCCGCCTCGAGTTGCTCACCAGCGAGTTACGTGACGGCGCGACCGCCGCCCAGCGCAAGCAGCTCGCCGCGCAGCAGGTGCTGGTCGAAGAGCTGCGCGCCTTCCTCGACGAGGTGAAGCGCGTCGCGCCGCTCTGGTGGCCGAACCTCGACGACGGGGTCATCATCAACTTCGCCCCACTCTGGCGGCTCGTCCCGCAGAACAAGTCCTGGCAGAAGGAGCTGAAGTCCACCTGGGACACGCTCTGCGAGGGCAAGTACGACTGGGCCCACCTCGCGATGCACCTCTGGCCCGAGCGCGTGGTTCCAAAGTGCGCGAAGGACCGGAGCCTCGCCATCGCCCACGGGCTCGAGGACGTGTTCTGGGTCGAGGGCACCGACGGCAAGTGGACCGCCCGCAAGACGCCCACGCGCAGCGTGGACGAGCTCGTGCGTGAGCGAACCTCGCCCGCCGTGAAGTCCGCCCTGAAGAGCCTGCTCGAGGCGCCTGCGGCCGCCGGCAACAGCGGCGGGCGTCGTGGTGGTGGTCGTCGCACGTCTGCTACTGCCGCCGAGGGAGGAGACGCCTGATGCACACGCTTCACGACTACGTGGCGAAGCAGCTCGCCGACAAGATCAAGTCGCGGCGTGTCGTTGTCTGGTACGACGAGCGCGCCGAGTTCCAGCCGTTCGTGGACGAGGTGCGAGGCGGTCCTCGGACCGTGAGAGAGCCCGTTCCCGTGGCTGTCGCGGGCGCGAAGGCGAGCCTCGCCGAGTACGCGGGCTCGATGTTCGAGCTGCGCGCGGTCGTCGAGCCGCACGTGAGCGGCGACACGCCAGGCTCGGTCGTCGTCTACGTGCCGGGCATCGCGCGCGACCGCCGCGCGTCGGTGCTGATGGAGCTGGAGAAGGCCGGCACGACATGGGAGCCGCAGCTCAAGCAGCTCGCCAAGAACGTCCTGCTCCAGAAGTACACCCTGGGCGTCGTCGACGAGATGTTGCCCTTCGACCGCAGGGTCTCCTACGAGGACCTCGCGCGCGCGGCCGCCGGCAACTCCGGCGCGGAGCCGCCCTCGATCCTGAAGAGCATCTTCCACGACGCCAGCGGCAACGACGGACTCCTCACGGCGTGGCTCGTGAGCGATGCACGCGACCCGGAGATCGTGAGCAAGGAGGCGACGCGCGAGCTGACCAAGCTCGTGAAGGCGCGGCTGGGGCTCGACCTCGTTGCGGACTCACCGCTCTCGAAGCTCCGCGCCATCACGCTGCGCTACGTGCTCGCGGGCGAGTTCCGCCTCGACCTGTCCTGTGACGCGCCCGCGTCGCTCGACAGCGTCGGGAAGCCGCCGACGAAGGACGAGGAGTCGGCGGTGCGCGAGATCGCGCGGCGCCTGCGCACCGGCCACGCTGATGCCTACGCGGCGCTCGCGGACCGCGTCGAGGAGGAGCTCGGGCTCAAGAACGCCAAGCTGCCTCCCGGCGCGCTGGGCTCCATCGACACGTTCCGCTTCGAGGAGCGGGCGCTCCTTCGCCACGCGGGCGAGCTGATCTCGAACGGCAAGTTCGGCGAGGCGCTCGCGCTCGTCGCGGACCGAGAGCAGAGCTTCTGGCTTGACCGAGACGTCAGCAGGAAGGCCCAGTGGGAAGCCACTCGGCGCATGGCTGAGCTGGGCAACGTCGCGATGGAAGTGCGAAAGGCCGTTAGCAAGACCTCTGGAGACGCCGCCACGTGGCTCGATGCCTACGTGTCGAAGGACGGGTGGTTCCGTCTCGACCAGGCCCAGCGCCGCCTCGAGGCCTGGGTGGCGAACCTCGACGAAGAGCCCGAGGAGCGCCCGCTCGGTGTGGTCCGGCGCGCCCACGAGGACACGTGCCACGCGATGGCGGAAGGCTTCACCAAGGCGCTCGTGAAGGCCGGGTGGACCGTGCCCGGAGCCCTCCACCAGACGCGCGTCTGGAGTGAGGTCGTCGCCGACAAGCCCAAGCCCGTCGCCTACGTCCTCGTCGACGCGATGCGCTTCGAGATGGGCGTCGAGCTCGCCGAGCGCTTGCCCAAAACCTCCGAGGTCTCCGTGCGCGCCGCCGTGGGCGCCCTGCCCAGCATCACACCCATCGGCATGGCGGCGCTGCAGCCCGGCGCCTCCGCGAGCTTCTCGGTCGTCGAACAGGGCGGCAAGCTCGGTGCTCGCATCGACGACAGCTTCCTGCCCGACCTCGCCACCCGGAAGAAGCACGCGGCCGCGCGTGTGCCGAAGCTTGTCGACCTTGCGCTCGACGAGCTGCTGAGCCTCCAGCCGTCGAAGCTCACGAAGAAGCTCGACGGTGCGCAGGTGGTCGTCGTCCGCTCGCAGGAGATCGATCACGCCGGCGAGACGGGCTTCACGTTCCAGGCTCGGCAGGTGATGGATACGGTCATCGACAACCTCGCTCGCGCGATTCGCAAGCTCGCGGCTGCGGGCGTCGAACACGCGGTGGTCAGCGCCGACCACGGCCACCTGTTCTTCGCCAACGACCGCGACGAGTCGATGCGCACCGACGCCCCCGGCGGGAACACGGTGGAGCTGCACCGGCGCTGCTGGATCGGTCGCGGCGGCGCCACGTCGGCGGGCTGCGTGCGCGTGGCCGCGTCGTCGCTCGGCTACGCCTCGGACCTCGAGTTCGTGTTCCCCGCGGCGACGGGCGTGTTCAAGGCGGGCGGCGATCTCGCCTTCCATCACGGGGGCCCCTCGCTGCAGGAGCTCGTCATCCCAGTGCTGACCGTGCGCACCAAGCCAACGGGACCGGTGCGGCGCACTGCTGGCCCTGTCACGGCATACGGGATGCCGGAGGCCATCACGAATCGGATCTTTAGCGTGAGTCTGCGCGGTGACTTGGCCAGCGGCGACCAACTGGTGCGTCCGCTGCTGATGGCGGGGGGTAAGCAGGTCGGTGCGGTCGGGATGGCTGTCGACGCGCAATTCGACCGTGCAACCGGCAGCGTGATGCTCGAGCCGAGCAAGCCGGTGACGGTCGCGTTCTTGCTCAGTGACGAGAGCGCGAGCTCGCTGCGCGTGGTGGTGCAGGACCCGACGACCGATGCAGAACTCTACCGATCGCCCACCGACATCCCGGTTCGACTTGGAATGTAAGCCATGAGCAACGGAACAGCCCCGGCACGAGATGCCCTCGACGACAAGGTGAACCGCCTCTTCGCCGGGAAGGTGGTACGCAAGGATCTCGTGAGGAAGGTCAAGGTCGGCGCGAACGTGCCGGTTTTTGTCCTCGAGTTCCTTCTCGGAAAGTACTGCGCTTCCTCAGACGAAGTTGCGATCCAGATGGGGCTGCAAGTCGTCAACGACACGCTAGCGAACAATTACATCCGCTCCGACGAGTCCATGAAAGCGCAGGCGATGGTGAAGGATCGCGGCCGGCACACCTTCATCGACAAGGTCAAGGTCCGGCTGGTCGACTCCGATTACTGGGCGGAGGTCACGAACTTCGGCCACAAGAACGCGCACGTCCCGGAACACTACGTCCGCGACTACGAGCGCCTGGTAATGGGTGGTGTCTGGGCGCAGGTCGACATGCGTTTCGAGTACGACGAGGAGTCGAAGGGGAAGAACCCGTTCTGGATCGATAAGCTTACGCCGATCCAGATCGCGACCTTCGATCTCGAGGAGTACCGGCGCGTCCGGAGCGATTTCACGATGGACGAGTGGCTCGACCTCCTCATGCGCAGCATGGGGTACGAGCCTGGCGAGATGTCGCGGCGCCTGAAGATCCTCTTCCTCGTGCGCCTCATCCCGCTCGCGGAGCGCAACTACAACCTCGTCGAACTCGGGCCCCGCGGCACGGGCAAGAGCTACGTCGTGCAGGAGGTGTCGCCCTACTCAGCGCTGCTCACAGGCGGCACCACGGTCGCGAATCTCTTCGGCCACATGAGCGGCCGACAGAAGGGCATGGTGCAGATATGGGATGTCGTCGGATTTGACGAGGTGGCCGACCTCCAGAAGATGCCGAAGGAGGTCATCACCACGATGAAGACCTACTGCGAGTCCGGCACCTTCCAGCGCGGCCAGGAGGCCGTCTCGGGCGACGCGAGCATCGCGATGTTCGGCAACACGAACCAGCCCGTAGACGTCATGGTTCAAACCGGACACCTCTTCGCGCCCATGCCCGACATCATCCGCGACGACATGGCCTTCATCGACCGCCTGCACTTCTATCTCCCCGGCTGGGAGATCCCGAAGATGCGGAACGACCTCTTCACGGACCACTACGGCTTCGTCGTTGACTACCTCGCCGAGGCGCTCCGCGAGATGCGCAAGCACAACTTCACGGAGATTATCGACCGCCACTTCTCGCTCGGCGCGCACCTCAACGCCCGCGACCGGAAGGCGGTGCGCAAGAGCGTTTCGGGAATGATGAAAATCCTTTTTCCACACGGCGACGTTACTCAGGATGAGCTCGCCGAGGTCCTCGAGCTCGCGCTTGAGGGACGGCGGCGCGTGAAGGAACAGCTCAAGAAGATGGGCTCCTTCGAGTACTACCACACGTCCTTCAGCTACACCCTGCAGGAGACCGGCGAGGAGAAGTTCGTCGGCGTGCCTGAGCAGGGCGGCCGAGACCTCATCTCAGCCGACCCGCTAGCCCCTGGAACCGTCTACAGCGCGGGAGTCACGTCCGATGGCACTGTCGGCCTCTACCGCGTGGAAGTCTCCGTCTCGAGCGGCACCGGCAAGCTCAGGCTCGCGGGCGGCGTTGCCGGCGCGATGAAGGAGTCTGTCCAGCGCGCTTTCAGCTTCCTCCAGGCGAAGAAGACCGATCTCGGTATCGCGCGCGACCTCGACGTATCTGACATCCACGTCGAGGTGATCGACCTGCTCGCGAATCGCGTCGAGGCGGAGCTCGGGGTGGCCTTTTTTGTCGCCTGCTACTCCGCGCTACGGAAGGCACCCGTCAGCCCCGCGCTCCTGATCCTCGGCGACATGAGCGTCCAAGGGAATATCAAGCCCCTCCGCTCACTCACCGAGCCGCTGCAAGTGGCGAAGGATAACGGCGCCAAGCGCGCCCTCATCCCGATCGAGAACAAGCGGAACTTCCTCGATGTCAGTGCCGACATCATGGAGCACGTCGACCCGATTTTCTACGGCGACCCGAAGACGGCGGCGATGAAAGCATTGGGGCTCACGTAACCATATGCGCTCGGTCTGTCAGGCATTTGGGCGCTCTACAGAAGGTCTCGAAGTGTATTGAGCTGTGCGACAGTCTCCGCCAGCTCCCGCGAGAGGAACTCATTGAGCAGATCGTCCACGGACATCGGGGGATTCTTCAAGCTCTCGCGCTGATCACGCACCGCTGCACACGCAGCGCCGGGATCGAGGTCGAACAGGTGACTGACGAAACCATCCGGATGCTGAGCCGCGATCCCGTAAGGCGCGAGAGCTTCTTCTGGAAAGTGCTTGAGGTTGTAGGTGACGATGAACCCAGCTTGGCACCGTATGGCAGCAGCCAGGACGTGTCGATCGTTCGGATCCGGCAGCACTACCCCGTCGATCAGGCTCTCGTAAGTGGTGACCAGGCAGTCGGGAACTGCCTGGTTCATGAGCTGGCGGGTGCGTTCCAGCTGCGCCTTGGTGAGGTCCTGACGTTGTTTCAGGACTGCGCTAATCCATTCATCGTGGATTCGATCGGTCCAGCGAGCCCGGAACAGATCGGTGAGAGCCAGGCGAAGGAGAAGATCGCGGACTGATGCGGGGTAGAGAACGCAGGCATCCAAGACCGCGACGAAGCTTGCCACGCGCTCAATACCCCATCTTCAGTTCCTGGGCCTGCTTGGACAACTCGTCGAGCGCTTTCCGGCGACTCAGAAGACTCTGTTCGCGATAGGCGAGCAGATCCTTGAACAGGACGCGCCGATGCGTGCCTACCTTGCGGAATGGAATCGCATTCCGCTCGAGCAATCCGACAAAGTGCGGGCGCGATACGTTGAGGAAGTCTGCTGCTTGCTGTGTGGTGAGCTCGGCGTGGATCGGCATGATGGTGACCGCATTCCCCTCCGCCATCTGGGCGAGGATATCCACCAGGAGCCGGAGAGCAGACACCGGCACAGTGATTTCCTCCTTGCCAACCACAATCTTCAGGCGAGCGGCCTTTCCCTTGCCCACGAAGGCCGCCAGAAGACGGCTGCTCTCACGAGCGAGCTTCGCTTCCTCCTCGGTAGGCAAGGCTGGAGAAATAGCTCGAAGTGCGGCTGCAGTCATAGGAACCCCACGCGCTAGCAATCAGGTGACATGCGTATCCTACCCAATAAACGAAATATCCGCAATAACCGCATCTAACGAAACGCCTCAATCCGACGAGACGCTCCAGCCGTGTCCCGCACGTCGGGCGAAGCGGTTGCTCGGCTATAGACGATCAAAGGCGAAACAGGGCCACGCAACTTGTCTTTCGGGAGCTCGGGTACGGCGTTGCCGGCCACGTACTGCGCCAGTGCGACTGGGGCAGTGGGTGTCCGCCGGAATCGGTATGCCGATGCGTACCGATCGCGCGCCACCTGCATATCGATGATGTAGCCCACGCGCTCTCGGGGCAGGGATTCTCTCAGCCGGATGGCGCCTTCGAGGGAGGGAGTGCACCGGTATTCGATCGTGGCGGGTGGGGTTTCCAACCAGGCTGCGGCGAAGTGCGGACATGGCAGCGTGACGCCGAGCACGGCGATCAGTTCGTCGGCCGCTTCGGCCTCCGTCTTCGCGTAGACGGGCGTGGTGGTTGTGCCGATGGCCGCCGCGCAAGCTGCCAGGAGAATCAGTGCGCGGATTTCAATGCAGCGGCGCACTGACGTCCCAAACATCAGAAATGTATCGCTGACCGTCCGCGTCCCGCCGAAGCTGCACGACCACGTCCACCGTGTGGCGCAAGTAGTCGACGATGTGATCGCGAGTGAAGCCAAGTCCCGCCTGCATGCCGAGCATCACGAGCTTCTCGAACGCTAGCTGCGGCGTATCTGCGTGGATCGAGGTCAGGCTGCCTGGATGGCCGCTGTTGATCGCGGACCAGTAGGTCACACATTCCGTACCGCGGATCTCGCCCAGGATGATGCGGTCTGGTCGCAGCCGAAGGGATGCTTCGAGCAGCTGCCGCGTCGTGACCTTCGCACGGCCCTGCTCGCCGCGCGAGGCGAGCAGATGAAGGCGATTGGGGTGCGGCGGATGGACTTCACGCGCGTCCTCGATGGTGATGATCCGCTCATGTGACGGGATCTCTTTCAGACACGCGTTCAGAAAGGTTGTCTTGCCGCTCGATGTGCCACCGGAAATGAGGATGTTCTTGCGTTTCGCCACCGCTGTCCGGATGAAATTGGTGCGTTGCTCCTGCCCGTCGAGGTCTCGCAGACAGCTATCGACGCACACTCGGTTCCGGCCCTGCGGCGATGGTAGTTGCGACATCCAGTCCGTCAGCGACATATCGTTGAGCGTCTGCCGGCGAATGGAAAGTGCGATCGTGTTCGGCTCCAACGCTGGCGGGTAAACCACCTGAATCCGGTATCCGCCCGGGAGCGTCCCCGAGAGAAGCGGATGCTCTTCGCTGATCAGTTGCTCGGTGTACTGGGCAGCGAGGCGGGCGAGTTGTTTGAGGTGATCGAGCGTAAGCCGGGGCATCTCGTGCCGTTCCGTCGTGTCTCCGACTTCGAGCCACACCTCTCCGGGACGGTTGACGGAGAGCTCGCTCACGCCGTCTCGCTCCAGAAGCTCCATCAGCGGCGCTGCGAAGGTCTCAAGGGCGACGGTGCTCACTGCGCTACCTGACGATCGTGACCTGGTCTCGTGGCTCCAGCCGAGCCAGCGCGCTGGAGAAGTCGAGATCCCGCGCGACGAAGACCTTGAGCCTCTCGCCGTTCTCGATCCGGATCGTCGGCTTGATTGTGAGGGACTGGTCTAGCACCCGAGCGGCACTGCGGTTGAACGACTCGGCAACCTCGGCCCGGTAGAGGGCAGCGGAGTTGAGCTGATCCTGCCCAGGATTGACGCCCGCATTGGCGGCGCCGGCGCCGAGGATGCTGAGGAGCGCAGACGTGCCGAAGATCGTCCAGAAGTGCGTATCGACCTCGCCGGACAGCCCGGCTCGACCGAGTGGGTCGGTTCCGCCGGACAGGAGCGCGATGTCGATCCCGTCGGGACGGATGGCACGCGTCCAGACGACGAAGAGCCGCTTCTGGCCTTTCGTGATTGCGGTATTGTAATCGCCGATGAGTCGCGTGCCCCGCGGGAGCATGACACGCCGCCCGGATTCGGCATAGGTGTCGTAGCTGACGAGCGCGCGCACCTGCCCGGGAAGGTCAGAATTGATTGCGGTCTCGGCGACGGCGTCGATGAACTTGCCCTGCAGGATGAGGAAATCCAGGCCCGCGGTGCGTGTCGCGATCGAAGTAGGGGCAGGACTCTTGCCGAGTTGCCGCTGGAAGCGCGTATTGGGGTCGACCGCATCGGGCGAGCTGCGTCCAGCGGCCTCCAATCGCGATGCGTCGACGGCGAGTAGACGATCGAGGTTTGGCAACTCCGCAGAGGCGGGGCTCGTCCCCACAGACCCCGGACCTGCTGCGGGCCGCGCGCTCGACGATGCGGGATGCGTAATGAGGATGGGCGCGCGCTGGCGAGCCAATAGCAATTCCTGCTCGTGCTGGCGCAGACGCTCTGCCGTCTCGTCTCGCAAAGGCGAGGGTGGGAGAGGAACGTGAACGCCTGGGAGGGGTGCCGGTGCCGGCGGAACCTCCAGGTTCAGTCCGGCCGTCTTTCCGGATTCAAAGGGAAGGGATTCGCTCGTGTCGTCCTTGCCGGATTTCTTCTCGCCCCGAAGCACCATCCAGCCAAGCAGGGCGAGCGCGGCAAGGAAGACGAACAGGAAAGCGAAGCTGCGCCGTGGGCTCTCCGCTACCAGCGAAGGGGGCCGGTCGAGACCGGCGCGCGGTCCGGTGCCTGGGCTACTCGTCGTGTTGGCGCGTGCTTGGCGGACCAGCTCTTCTTCGCGCTCGAGCAGGGCTCGTTCGCGCTCGTCGAGCACTTGCTGCCGATGAGTGAGTTCCGCGTCGTCGCCGTTCATGGGCGATCGGGCTGCGGCGCGGCTGCCGTCGCCTCATCCGAGGTCGCGACGGTCGCTGGCGGGGTCGACGGACTGCGGTTGTAGACGCACGCCACTTGATTGCCATAGCGCAGGCTGAACTGATTGGCCGTTCGCTCGATGACCACGTAGGCACCCTCGACCCGGTAGTTCACGATCGACTCCTGCTTGTCCTTGTCCACGAAAAAGATCGCGGGCAGATCGGTGAGCGCTCGGAACTGCATGTAGGTGAACTCGCCGTCGTCGAAGACGCGCAGCGGCGCAATCTCCTTGGCGCCGGCGAGCGTGTAGTGGAAGTTGTAGTCGGTCGGTTTCCTGGCGGGCGCCACGGCTTGGGTGGGGCTCCGCACCTCGGCGACGGTGGGAGTGCTATCGGGATAAGTAAAGCGGACCAGGAATGTGACGGACGCAGGGTTGTTCACCTTCCTGGCGCCGAGCTCGAAGTAATAGGGACGCAGATTGGTAACAACCGTCATGTTGGTGAAGGCGTTCTGCTCCTGCGGCTTCAGGAACACACGGTGGCCCGCCGGGACCACTTGCCAGGCGATCGAGTCGCCGATCGAGATGGTTTCCACCGTCTCCTTCTCGGAGAACTCGATGGTCGTCTGAAAGCCGTAGCTCGCAATGATCTTGTAGACCTCCCGGTCGCGGTAGGTTGCGAGCAGGATTCGACCGTCCGTAGCGGCAGGGCGCGTAGCCTGCGCCGCCGGGGCGGGCGTCGGTAGCAGTGCTGCGATCACGCAGAGGGTCGTAAGTCTCACTGCACGAGCTCCTGGTCGACGCGGTAGGCCGTCACCTGAAATCCGAGTGGATTGATAAATCGCTCCTCCTCGGTCTCCGGCAGGTTGACGAAGCGGAACGACACGATCGCGACCCATGTCTCCTCCTTCTTGGCAGTCCGCGCCGTCTCCGTCGAGGCGAAGCGCACCTGGGCCGTGCGCCGATTGAGGAACGACACGGACTTCACTCTGACGGCTCGGACGGTGTGGTTCTGGTATCGATTGAGAGGGCTCGCCATATTGGTTGGACCAAGCTGGGCATCGACGCGCAGGCCCTCGGCAGGGTCCGATAGAAGCCGCACTGCCTGGTAGTTCTCTCTGAGGTCCTGGGGATCGTAGGTTTCGCGCGCGATGACGTACCTGGCGAGGAAGGACTTGATCACCGCATCGCTCGGCGTGAGCTCATCGGCATCCATGGCTTTCAGCGTGCGTACCTCGCCCGACGCGTTGTTGACCTCGACCACGTAGGGCTGAACCGTCTTTAGCGGCGTCAACACAATCACCGCCGCCACGGCCAGGGAGGCGAGCATGCCGAAGAGAATGGCGACGACGAACCAGCGATTGCCATTGATGCGCGCGGATTGGTAGCGGTCATAGAACCAGTCCTCCACCGTGGCATCGCCGACTGCGGTCGAATGGGCGTCGGTTCCATTGCTGCTCGCATGCTCGGGCGCAACCTCCATCTTTCCGCGGGCTGCCATCATCACCGCCTGCGGAGCCGCGAGTAGAGCGCTCGTCCGCCGCGGCTGACGGCTGCACCGCTGCGGTAGCTGAGACTGCGCTGCCAAGTCCGCAAGCCTGCGGCGCGGTTCATCCAGTCGCCGGCAAGTGCGCCAGCCTCCTGACGCATAGCTCGGATGGGAGCGGCCGCAGCGCCGAGCGCAGACGATGCGTGCAGAGCGAAGCCACCGACGACACCGGCCGCGAAGCCTGGCATCAACGCAAACAGGAACCCACCAATCACGGCAAGCAGCAGATATTGCGCGGTATCGCGCAACTGGACCCCCGCGCCCTTCGTCGCAAATGCCGCCGTGGTCGGCTCGATGATCTTGAGGAGAAGTGCCAGCACGCCGAAGGTCAGGACGATCAGGAGCGAGAAGTTCGCGAGCTGTCGGATCCAGCCTTCGAAGAAACCGCGAGTCGATCGGAACAGGTAGAGCATGATGAATAGCGGTCCGAGCGCGAGCAGCACCGCCATCGCAAGCTTTGCCAGGATGATCAGAACCAGTGCCGCGCCGGTCATCAGCACCGTGCCGATGAAGACGGTCGCGCCGACAAGAGCAAGCGTGAGATCGGTGGGTCCGGCCTGCTGCCACACGACTTTAGCTGCCTCGATGCCCTGATCGAACACCCGCCCCAGAGCATCACTGGCGCTGTTGCCACCGCCGGCCAGCGCTCCGGATAGGGCGTCGGGCGCATGGGTGAACACATCGTAGAAGAGCGTGGCGAATGCGCCCCAACTCGTGGCGAGCACGAACACCATCATGGCCGTGACCATGTGCTGGACGACCTGACCCATCGACAGTCGGAGCGCGCCATACCAGACGAGCACGCCGAACAGGGCGACATAGAGGATGAGCATCAGGCGCAGGGAGTTGGCGTTCGCCGCCGCCACGTCGCTCCAAGCCGAGACCGTGTAGGACTTCACCGTCGTGTCGACAAGCTGCAGAGTGTCAACGACGAAGTTCGCCATTGGGTCATTGACGCTTGACGAGTTTCTCGTATCGCACTTTCACGCGCGGGTCTGCAATGTGTGCCGAGGTCACGGCTCTTGGAATCCCCGCCTCGGCGGCACGCTTCTGCAGACCTCGCTCGCAGGATTCGCGCTGCGTTTCGCTTCTAGGAGTGACGCCTTGCGCGAACAGCACGCTCTCACAGCCCAGGAAGGGGAGGTTGCCGATCGCCTTGACGAACTGATCGTCGCTTGCCGCGATCAGGGGGTTGTCATCCTGCGGCGCGCAGGCAACTATCGCGAGCAGGGAGATGATGAGTACGCGCTTCATGCTTGCCACATCCCGTTCGCAGGTCGCTCGGGACCGCATGGACCGGAGCCGAGCCCTGCGCAAGGCGGCGGGCGGTGATTCGCCGGGTTGCACCCGTTGAGCGCCAGAAGAACTGCGATGATGAGTACCGATCTCATGCGAATCTCCTTCGTTACTTCAGGAACTCGGCCCGCGTCGCGGTGCCCGCGTTGGTGCCGTTCTGTGCAGTCGCGGCGAGCATGAGCTGCATGCTCTGAAGGCGGGCGAGCTCGATGGAAATGAAGCTCTGTTCCGCGAGCATGCGGCTGTTGAGGTCTACCGCCTGCTTGAGCGAGTCGGACCGCTCGATCTGCTCGTTGAGCGCTTCGACGTTGCGCAGACGCTTGCCGAGCTGGTCGAAGAGCCCCTCGGCAGCCGCCAACGCGGCACGAGTGTTGTCGCTGGAAAGCTGGTAGTTCCAATTTGCGCGGTGGCCGGGGACGCCGGGGACGACGAGCTTGGCGTCGATCGTCTTCAGCCGCTCCTCGTACCACTTCAGCCGATCCAGGTAACGGCCCGGATTGAGACCCTCCTTCTGCATGGCAATGACATCCTGCCAGGAGGTGGGCAGCCAGCGACGCTCCGCTTGCTCGACGATGCCATTGGCGAGCCACGCCTTTCCGGTGACGCCGGTGATCTGTTCATTGATGCGGGTTGTCTCCCTGACCTGTTCCGCGAGTTTGTCGAATTGGGCGCGGAGCGTGTTGTACTGTTCGATCATCGTGCGGATTTGCGTCGGCCATTGCATCTGGGCCGAGACATCGACGACCGCCCACTGCGCCTGCGCCGGCAGCGCGATGGAGAAGGTGGCGCAGGAGGCGAGCTTAACCAGTCGTGACAGCGTTCGCATTTTTGACCCTCCTCATGAAGATGGGCAACCAGACTGAGGGGTCGTCGCCTTCCTCCGCGAGAATCTCATGGAGGAGGTGGACGTTCTCTGCGGTGCCCGAGAGCACCGGAATAAGATCCTCGAGCCCGGATAAATCGAGCTTGGCGACGACCGATTCCACGCCATGCTTGACCAGGAAGCACCGACTCTCGGGCTCGAGATTGCGCACGATCTCGTATTCCCGGTCCGAGAGCTTGAACGCCTCGCAGTAGTGCTTGTGGCTCGCCTTGTAGTTGGGCAGGAAGATGCTCGTGGCAGCCTGCTGGACGAGCGTGTCGCCGATCGAGGAGTCGATCGCGGTCTCGATGTTGGGCGTGACGAAGACGACGAGCGCGTTCAGTTTGCGCAGCGTCTGCAACCAGTCCTTGATCTGCGGCGCGAAGATCGCGGTGTCCAGCAGCTTCCACCCTTCCTCCAGTACGATGATGGTCGGCGTACCGTCGAGCTGCATCTCGATGCGGTGGAAGAGATAGAGCAAGGCGGGCGCGAGCGAAACGGGATCGTCCAGAATCTCGCCCATTTCGAAACCGAAAAGCCGGCCGTCCAGATAAAGCTGATCCTCGCGCGCACCGAAGAGCTTAGACCGAGTGCCGCTGCCGTGCCACGTGGACAGTCGGCCGGCGAGGGTGCCGGGGCCCGCCATGCCAAGAAAGGGTGCCACGTTTTCCAGTGTTCGCAGCGACAGGGGCAACGAGTAGTTACCATCGACCGCCTGGCTGATCGCCATCGACTCTTCCGCCGTCAGAGGTGCGCCGAAGGCCGCCACCAGCGCGGTTAACCACTGGTCCAGAAAAGCGCGATTGAACGGCGTATCGGGAAGCTGCAGCGGATTGAAGCCTGCATCCTGACCACCAAGATTGGTGTATGTCCCGCCGAGGGCGCGAATGAAGATTTCGGCGCCGTGATCCTTGTCGAAATAGAACACGCGTGGTTGGAACTTCGCGCTCTGGGCGAGCAGGAAGTTCATGGCCACACTCTTGCCGGCACCCGTCGGTCCGATGAGGAGTGTGTGACCCACTTCGCCACGGTGCCAATTGAAGAAGTAGGGCGTGCCGGACACTGTTTCGAGCAGCGTGACCGCGGGTCCCCAGTGGTTGCCGGACGCTTGTCCGAGCGGGTAGTTGTGGAGCGACGCGAAACCGGCGAAGTTCGCCGTGCTGATGAGCGCGCTGCGAGCGATATAGGGGAAGTTGCCCGGCAGCTGCGCCCAGAACGCGGCCTCCAGGTTGAGGTCTTCGCGGACGGAAACGATCCCGATATCGACCAGCGCCGCTTCCACGTCGGCGACGGCCTTGTCGAGATCAGCGAGCGAGGGTTCGACGCACAGAACGGTTAGATGATGATGGCCGAAGGCGGTATAGCCCGACGTCGCATCATCCAGCGCCTGGTCGATCTCGCTCACCTGGCTGGCGGCGAGATCCTCCGTCTGCACCATTCGCCGCTGCTGCATCTGCATCCGGGCGAGCGCGGCCTGCCGGTCCTCGAACACGAACGACTGCGTGATGACGAGTTCCCGCGGGATCTGAAGGAAACGGTCGAGCAGCCCGGCGTGGGTTTCCGGACCGTACTCCTTGATCGAGACGAGGGCGGCGAGCTTGGCCGGCGCTTGCGGGCCCCCGGCAACCTCGAGTGCATCCCGACCGAAGTAGATGCGCCGCCACGGCAGATACTTCGAGAGGTCCATCGTCGGCAGCAGGACCGGACGGTCTTCCAGGTTGATGATCCGTCCCAGGAAACGCGAGGGTTCCGAATAGGTCCAGCCACGCTCGCGAACCAGGCCCAGGAGGCGCGGCCGGTAGTCGTGGAGCGACGCGAGGAATCGCTGCGACACCGCCTGCAGCTCCTTGTGTGCGTTACGAAGTGCGGCCCGTCGCTCCGTTCTGTTTGCGCCGTGTGACAGGCGGGCGACCCATTGCCGCGTTTCAGCAATAGCCTCCGACGGTGCCCTGCGAAGCAAAGTGACATAGAAAGCGTTGGCGAACTTCCGCGTAGACACGAGCTTCCCGCGCCACCGTCGGTCAAGCTCCGAGGCGAAGCCGTGAGGCATTGCGCCTTCTGGATAGACGGCCAGCTTATGCCGGATGGTGTGCACGTAGACCGCAAAGCGACTGTCCGCGGCACTTCGCAGCAGCGCATTACGGAGGTTCTTGCGCAAGACGAGCAGGTCCTCGTCGGCGGTCTCGAACGGCAGTCCTCGAATCTCGATGACCTGGAGTAGATCCTCCTGCTTGGTGAGCAGCGTCTCCGCGTCGTAGTGGCAGGCGTACGGGATATGCGCGCTCGCCGGGACTTCGCGCTTCGCTACGTCAGCCAAGCGGGGGCGGGGAGGGGACAGCGACACGTCAAGAAAGGTCATAGCTGGATGTGCCCCAGAAGCGCCGGTTGACACAGCGGCTGCACCTCGAAGCTCGCGTGTAGGCCAGGTCGAAGATGTGCGGCTCGTGGAGGCATGCGAGATAGCCGAGACCGTGAATCGGCAGCGCGAGGAAGAGTGCTAGCCAGGAATGGGCCGCGAGGAATCCGATCAAGCAGACAATCAGATTGATCACGAAGAACGAGTGCGTGACGCCGAGGAACATCGCTGGCCGTGTCAATCCGAGGAAGACCGGATCTGTCTCGTCAGAAAGCGGGGCGCGCTCGGTGTTGTGCGTCATCGCGCGAAGAGATCCACGATCTCGGCGGCACCAAAGACGATGGCGATTCCGAGGATGATTTCACCAGCGCGCCAGTAGCTAAGCCGCCCGAACCAGGCTGCGACGCCGAGACCGGCAACGCCCAGAATGCCGAGTAGGCGCCCCGTGTTGCCGGTCATGAAATTGACCAGCGTCTGCAGTGCGGAGTCGATTTTCCCGAACGCTTGCGCGTAGCTTGGTTCGCAGAACATGAGCAGAATCAGCGCGGTCACAAACGGCACCAGCCGCCCATATCCCCCAGGAGGACCACCCATCGCCCAGACTTGTCGCGCACGTCGAATTTGTGATCCGTCTGTCAGCTTGCTTGGGACACGAGCGTTGCCTGTGCTGAAGTACATTGACAAGAACATGTGTGCAGATCCGTCGAGCAGTATTGACGTTGAGGACTATAGGCATATGTTCAGGAACCTACACCTGGCAAAACTGGTAGGGATCGAACCCCGGATCAATCTGGGTTACGTTCCCGAGTTCATTGCGTCGCTGCGTCGAGCCAAGACGGGGGACGAGCTGGTCACGGCTGTTTCCGAAATCGTCCGCGATATCGGCTTCGACACCTTCGTCTACGGCGCGCTCATCCCGAACGACCAGGACGACCCGGATGTTGCCGTGGTTACGTCGATGCCAGCCGAGTGGGTCGAGCGCTACGACCGCATGTCATACATCGAGGTCGACCCACGCGTTCAGACCTGCCTTAGTCACGTGACGCCGTTTCTTTGGGAATCGCGGCGGAGCTACGGACCGAGGGCGGATGCCTTCCTGAAGGACGGCGCGAGGTACGGACTTCGCAGCGGGATCGCGTTCCTATTGAGAAGTGCCGCCGGGGAGAACGCGATGTTCGGGGTGAACTCGAGCCGCGACGCACTGCTCGACAACGGCAAGTTGCAGCTCGCGGTGGGGAAGGCACATCTGTTCGCGAGCTTCTTTCACGAGTGGTTCTTCCACAACCTGCGCAACCCGCGCGTCAAGTTCGACATGGCGCTTCCGGAGGTCAGCAGACGGGAGCTCGAGGTACTCTCGCTCGCAGCCCGCGGCCGCTCGTCGAAGCAGATTGCGCGCGAGCTGGGGATCAGCGAAAGCACCGCCAACTTTCACATCGCTTCGGTCAAGCGGAAGTTTGGCGTTCGCACCCGTGGTCAGGCGATCGCGCGGGCGGTGCAGGCGGGGTTGATACGGTGAAGGTACGACAAGTCGGAGAGAGGAACTTAGACTTGTGAAGGCCGAAGGCGCGGAGCAGCGAGCATACGCAAACCTACGGGTCACCTCCTCGCCTGATCCAGATCCAGCAGCCAGTCAGTCTGGCTGAGAATCCTCGAACGGATGTCCTTGTCGATCTGCGTTAACGTGTGCGGATCGCGTCGACTAAGATCTTGGAAGTGGTCAAAGAAGGTCTGTCTGCATGCCTGCAGATCGCCCGCTTCCCAGAGCGAGATAAACAGGCACCTCGCCGCCTGAATCGTGTCTGGATGCTCCGCTCCAAGGGCAGCCCTGTTCGCCGCGAGCAACTCCTCCAGGTGTTTGCACGCTTCACGACACTGGCCTAACGCATGGAGGCTGAGCGCGAGGGAATACTTCGCGTTAAGAGCCGTTCGGTGCGTTGGACCGAGGCTAGCCTCCGCAGCCGCTAGGGTCTTGATCATAAGCTCTTTCGCTGGTCCATGGTGTCCTGCCGCATTGAGCGCCTGGGCTAGACTGACCTCCAGTGTCATGATGTCGTGTGTGGGCTCGAGCTGCTGTCGGAGAACTGCGAGAACGTCCGTCAGGTAATCGCAGGTATCCGCAATCCGTCCTTGAGCGTTGAGGGCAAGAGCCAGACGGAGCTTCGCGTTCACGGTAATCCCGTGCTCCCTTCCGAGTGCCGCCTCGGCAACTGGAATCATTTCCTGCAGGAGTTCGATGGCACGCGGGTAATCTTTCGCCCAGAATCTATTCTCGGCGATCATCCCAATAGCCATTGCGAAGCAGCTCTTCGACATCATGGTGAACGGGTCCGTCTGCCCGAAGCGAACTTCAGCAAGCGGAATGAGCTGCCTTGCCACTTCGCTCGAACGTTCGAATTGGTCAAGCGCGAAAAGGCATTGCGCCAGAGATAGCTTCGCACGGAGCACGTCGGGATGGTCCTTCCCGAGCGATATCTCCCGTGCGGCGACTACTTCTTCCAATATCGTGCGTTCCCCCGCGCGGTCGTTCCATTCGTGTAGGCACGAAGCGAGGCACAGTCTTGCCTTAAGCGTGACCTGATGAGCGTGTCCGAGGCGAGCTTCAGCGCGAGGGATGACCTCATCCAAAATGCGCCGGGCGGCGTCAGGGTCGGAGTTGGCGCATAGCGCTTGGGCGAAACCGACTCTTGCAGCCATGACTTCAACATGCTCCGGACCTAACGCTGCTTCGAGCCCGGCCACAACGCGTTCCGACAACGTTCTTGCCGTCGCACCGTCGCCTAGCAGCACAAGCGCCCCGGCCTGAACACTGTATGCCTGCAGGGTCGCGGGATTGGCGGGGCCGAACAGGTGTTCGAAGCGTGGCACCAGCGCGGCGGCCAGCTCCCGGATCGACTGAGCGTCCTGTCGGCTGCCCAGGAGGACAAGCA
Source organism: Burkholderiales bacterium (assembly GCA_016791285.1). The sequence continues at coordinate 7,527 of JAEUMX010000300.1, read as the reverse complement.
GGTACAGTTTCGCGTGGAGAGTGAGTATGTTGTCCTCGCCAAGGGTCTGCTCGAAAACCGTGGCTGCCTTCTCGATGATCGGCGCTACCGCTTCGATCTCACCGCTTCCGACCAGTGACCAGAATCTGGTGGGCGTCGGCGTAGTTGCGTTGAGTCAGCATCACCATTGCAATGCCGCTCTTAGCAAAGCAGGTCTCGAGAGAATTCTCGCCAAGCTTCGCCGTGCAGTACTGGAGGGCTCGCCGAGCGAGGCGATCTGCCGATTCGAGGTCGCCGCGGTTCAGATCGGCGTTGGCAACCAGCACAAGCAAGGTGGCCTCGTCCGGAGTCGCCAGGGGATCGGATACTGCTCGCGCGTGGGTGATTTCGAGACTCCGACGCAGAATCGAGCCGAGCGATGCAATCCCGTAAAGTGTATCGATCAAGGACCCGACGCCGGCGGCGTGAATCCTCGCGATGCGATCCTGCGATCCGGCGCGACGCCGTGCTGTTCGCGCAACCAGGGTATGCACGCTCACGGCATCGGCGGGCATCGACTCCTTGCGACTGAGGGCGAAGCGCTCCGTTTCCTTGACGGCTTTCTTGCGCGCCAGACCAGGCGGATCGGGGGTGGACAGTCGCATGAAGACCGCTTCGATCAGCTCCTTGGGAATGGGCGCCGATGCAAGACAGGACGCCAGACATAGAAGATCGCGGGCGGGTTCGCTCAACTGACTGATCGTTGTGTTCAGGGTCGCGACGATACTCGGCGAGTGGCCGATGGGCAGCGCATCGGCGAGCGCGGCCGCCTCCTCGAGCACGTCCTCGCGGGGATTGCGCAACTCGTTCAGAAACTCATCGATCGATATGCTCTTCTGGTCGCCCAGGTACGAAGCGGCAATCTCTACCGCAAGGGCGTGATGACCCAGCGCGTTGAGCAAATCGCGGGCAACGTTCTGCTCAACGTCGTCGACCGTGCGGTGGAACTCAAGCAGGGCGAATGATTCCTCATTGGAGAGCACGTCGACATCGACCAGCTCGCCCAGGCTGCTGTGCGAACGATCGCGCGTGGTGATGAGAGTCGGGACGGACGCATGCGGCGAGAGCCATTCCTCGATGACCTCCGAGTTCAAGGCGGAGGGCAGGTCATCGACAATCCACAGACTTCGACGTCCCGCCGCCAGAATCTGCCCTAGCGCCGCGCGGATCTCCGCGGGTGGTCTGCCCTCGGTCGGAACGCGAAGTTGGGATGCGAATTCGCTGATCTGGCGGCATCGTTCGCCCTCTCGGTCCCGCGTTTGGTTGATCCCCTGGTCGTCGTCGTTGCCGTATGCCTTGAGCCAGAAGATTCCACCCGGATAAGCGGCCCCAAACCGGAGCGCGTACTCCTCCGCCAGAAGCGACTTACCTACGCCGCCGAACCCCCGGAGTTGCACCACTGAACGCCTGGTGCCCGTCAGCATGGCCGCGCCGGACTTCTCCAGGGCATCGTGAGTCTTCCAGAGAATCGGAGTGCGGCCCACGAAACGGTTTGATCCCGCCAACTGACGTCCGTAGTGCAGAGGCTGCGTGAACGACACACCATCGCCGATGGAGAAAGCGAAGCGGGAGACGCAACCCTTCACGCGACGGGCGATCCCGGGAGCATCCTTGGCCTCGCCGTACAGACGATTCACCAACGCCCGAGGTTGGATGTGACCGTGGTCGGATTCGGGGTTGACCACGAGCACCCTGTCACCGGCCTCGCACAGATAGGCAGCGCTGAGCTCGCTCTGGCAAGGGCGTGACGCAGCGTAGTTCAACGAATACCATGCCAGCGCCCGGCTATCTGCGATGCCCTGGGCTACGTGATCATGAATGCGCTCGAACGCCTCGATATTCGACTCGTCCAGCCACACCGTGAGCCCCTCCGCTTTCAGCGCGCTCACCAGTGCACGGACCGGTTCCAGGTCCTTGCGTGGATAGCTCAGGAACACATCGAATCGAGGCGGCATGCGACTGTCTCAATGCAACAGAACGAATGGGACGGAATTTGAGTATTTCGGGTTTGACTATCCGGGTCAACAGGGCAGGGCCCGCGCGCCGTCACCTGCCTCGGGGCGGCTCCGGACGTATAATCCACGCGACATGCACGCCTACCATACAGCGACATGACGACCGACCCACCGCGGGTTTTCATCAGCTACGCCCAGGAATCCGACGCACACGCGGCGTGGGTGCTGGCTCTGGCCAGCAGGCTGCGCGGCGCTGGTCTCGATGGGTATCGATCAGTACGAGCAGTTCCCTCCAACGGGTGGCGCCCCTGGATGACGGAGCAGTTTTTCGGTAACGCGCCGCCCAATGTCGGGCGCTGCGTGCGTTGGGAATCCCAGCACATCACCCAGCAGCCTTATGACGCCAAGTTCGCAAACAAGCGTTACGTTCCCGTCTTGCCGCCGTGCGACTCACAGTGTAACCAAGCTCTCTTCCCATTGCGCGGCCCACACCCTATGATTCGGCCAGCATAGCGGTAGGTGCGTGCCGGGCGGACGGGACAGCTCTTTTCCCGGGGTGATCTGGAGGCACCGCTCCTTCACTCACAACGCCGACACCCGAGCCATGGCGACAGAGCAGGTCTTTCTCAGTTACAGCCTGAATGATCGCGAGGCCTGCACCGCGCTGCGGTCCGCGGTGGAGCAGGCGGGGCTCAGCGTCTTTCGCGACGAGGCGTCGATCCGCGTCGGTGATAAATGGATCGATCGTCTGCAAGCGGCCTTGCAAAGCTGCTCCGCGTTCGTGCTGCTGGTGGGGCGCGACGGGGTTGAGCGCTGGGTCGGCGCCGAGGCGCAGGTCGCGCTGATCCGGCATCTCTCTCCCCATGACGACGCGCAGCGCCTGGCGATCTTTCCGATCCTGCTCGAAGACGCGAAACCCGAAGCGCTGCCGCCCTTTCTCGCGCTGTTTCAGGCCACGCGCTGGCGCCCCGCCGAGCCGCTTCCGGACGCGCTGGTCGAGGCGATCCGGGCGCGAGCCACGCCCTTCGATCGCGTGCCCTTCGAAGGCTGCCCCTTCCTCGGCCTCAACGCCTTTCAGCAGAAGGATGCGCGCCTCTTCTTCGGGCGCCGGCAGGAAGCGCTGGAAGCGCTGGCGTGCCTCGGCGACCAGCAGCAGACCAATCCCGAGCGCTTGCACGGCAGCGGCGGCAGCAGCTATTGCCGTTGGCTGCAGATCGAAGGCAACAGCGGCTCCGGCAAGTCCTCGCTCGTCAACGCCGGCATGCTGCCGATGATCGAACGGGGTGCGCTTTGGGCCCGCACCGGATTCGGCCGGTGGCGCGTGCTCGGCCCGATGCTGCCGGGCAAGGACCCGCTGGGTAACCTCGCGACGGCGCTCGACCACGGCTTGATCCCCGACGCCAGCCAACGCGATTCCCTGGCGCGGCTCAAGCGTCTCGAGCAGGACGAACGCGCGCTCGCTTTCGCGCTGCGCGACGCGAGGCAGAGCGACACCGCGTTCCTGCTGATCGTCGACCAGTTCGAGGAGCTTTTCACCTTTGCCGAAGCCGAGTCGCGCAAGCGCTTCGACGCGCAGCTCGCGAACGCCCTGCAGGATCCGGAGTGCCCGCTCTTCGCCATCAGCACGGTGCGGGCGGATTTCCTCGACCGCTTCGAGCAGCTCCCCCGCTTGCAGGCGATCTACAACAGCCGCTGCAAGCGTTTTCTCCTGCCGACGATCTCCCAGCAGGGACTGCGCGAAGTCATCGAAGGACCCGCGCGGCTGGCCAACCTCGACGTGCGCGAGGTGACCGCGCTCATGCTCGAAGATTCGCGCGAGGAGCTCGGCGCGTTGCCGCTGGTAGAGAACGCGCTCTACACCCTGTGGCGGAGCCGCGAGGGCAACCGGCTGAGCGGCGATCAGTACCGTCAGCACAACGGCATCGCCGGCATGTTGAGCGCCCAGGCCGACGCTCTGCTCGAGCGCATTAACCAAGCCGTGCCGAACGGCAAACAGGCGGCGCTGGAGTTGCTGCTGCGCCTTACTCGCATCAACGACGAAGGGCGCCACACCCGCCAACGCATCACGCGTGGCGAGGCGGTGATGGTTGCCGGAAACGGCAACGACGCCAACGGCGAGCGCGTTGTGCAACTGCTCTCCGGCGAACGCGCGCTGGACGGCAGAGGCGCGCGGCACGAAGGCGCCTTGCGGCTCATGACCACGCACGGCGAACACGGCGAGCAGTACGTCGACCTCATTCACGAGACCCTCATCCGCGCTCGGACCCGCGACGAGAAGACCGGGAAGCCGATCGGTTATTGGCCGACGCTCTATGCCTATGTCGAGCAGAACCGCGACCGCGACCTGCATCGCCAGCAGCTCAAGTTCCAGACCGAGCAATGGCTGCAGAGCAGGGGGCTCGGGCGCTACATGAACCTCGCCGGCTGGCGCGACATCGAGCTTTATCAGCGCCTACGCACGCCCCGGCGCAGCTCCGAAGCGCGCTTTCTGGCGTGGAGCCGTCGGGTGGCGGCGACAAAGATCGTAGTTGTATTCACGGCGGCAGTGCTCGGTGCCTGGACTTGGTGGGACGTGATCGAAGACCCGCTCGTGCACGTAGGCAACACGGTGCTGTACTCGGCCATGTTGCCGGTATGGGCTTTCGGGCTTGCGGCGCCTTTGCCTGAGACGGTGGACATCGCTAGCCTGGAGCGGGGACGGGTCTGGGTGTTCGAGCGCCGCTGTTTGAAGGACGGCGACGAAGGCGAGGCTACCTGTCTCGACGATGCGCCGCCGATGCGCCTACAGGCAGAACAGCTCTGTCGCATAGGCAAGTACGAGGTGACTAACCTCCAGTACAAGTTTTTTCTGTGGGAGACGCGTGGTAGATCGAGTGGCGTCCTCTTCGACCGCCCGTCCGAAGCAATTTTTGATACACCCGGCCGGCCGGTGATCCATGTGTCGATAACCGATGCCCGCGCATATACTCGCTGGCTACATTCACGGACCGGAAAGCCGTACCGCTTGCCGACCGAATGGGAGTGGGAGATCGCTGCGCGCGGTGGGATCGAGGGCAGGTACCCCTGGGGAAACGACGCTCCTAAGGGCCGCGCCAACTGCCGCACTTGCGGGGATGCGTTTCTCCGACGAACCTTACCTGTGGGGCGCTACGCTCCAAATGGCTACGGCCTATTCGACATGGCAGGGAACGCGTGGGAATGGGTCGAAAGCGGCGACAGGAAAGAAAGCAAAGGCACCGCTGTCCTGCGCGGTGGCGGCTGGGGCAGCAGTGAAGGCGACCTTGAAGTGAACAGCCGTTTTGTCGCGGGGACAGATGTGCAGTTCAACACCTCAGGTTTCCGTGTCTGTCTCGGTGAAGACCTGCCCGACACAGGGTCTGTGTCCGCTGACGCGTTGTCGGAGCTGGCCTTCCACGCTGACCCCAAAGAACCGGCCAGCGCAAGTCTTTTAATTCGATTCCCTAGTGGCTCAGCCGATCTAACGCCAACGGCCAAGAGCACTCTCGACGTCGTTGCAAGAGCAATGCGCCATGAGAAGCTGATGCTGTATAGATTCCGCATCGAAGGCCACATCGATTTAAGCGTCAGCGAACGACGGGAGCGGGACCTTTCGCTCCGGCGTGCGGAGGCCGTGGTCGCTTACCTGACGGAGCTGGGCATCAGGACGGAGCGGCTGCGCGCCGTCGGTTTGGGCAGCAACTACCCCCTCAGTGAGCGGCCGTCCGTAACGAACAGCCGGGTAACGATCGTCAACGAGGGTCAGTAGTGTCCGGTTAACACTCAAACAAGTTCAGTCGGTTAACGTGCATGGGCACCGCCACGACCTGGTCGCCAACAAACGGGGTTAGGTCTTGTTGCGTGTGTGGCGGGACTTGATCTTGTGATCGACCGTGAACCGCACGCCGGTGTGGGAAGAGAACCAGATATCGTGATCGTCACTGCCGTGTCGCTCGAAGCGACAACCCGCTTCGAGCAGCAGCCGCGTCAGTTCGGGAGTAAAGCTCCCGCCCATCAACGCGCAACGCGATGCAACACCGAAAATCTGCGGGCGAGGAGTTCGTAAGGTACTTCGGGTCCTTCCGGGTAGCCGTTGGCATCGAGCAACTCGGGCACCATGACCTCCAGTTTGGCCGAAAGTGCCTCCAGGGTCTCGGCCTCCGTGGCCAATCCCGGCACGTCATCCGAGGTGGCGACCCAAACTGCCGCTTCAGGAACCCAGTCTGCGCGGATAAACAGAACCTTGTTCACGGCCGATCGCTCCTCGCGTGCAAGAACCTACATTCTGCCTTCCGACACGCGTTTGCCGCTTGGCGGTGATTCAGCGCAGCGCCCAGCTATTCGATGGGGGACGCACAACACACACGAAACCCGATGAGGTAGTAGCGGATGACCGGGCCGTAGCCGTAGTAGCGGAGGGCCGCGCGGCACCCCCACGGATAGCTGAGCCAGGAGCCACCGCGCACCACGCGGGACACGCCTTCGCCGCCTTCCCAGGCCAAGCCATCGGCAGGGGCGCCTTCGTAGCTGCCGTGCCACGCATCCTGGCACCACTCCCACACATTGCCGTGCATGTCATAGAGGCCAAAGGCATTGGGCCGGAACGAGCCCACCGGCACGGTCTTCTCGCGGTACTCACCCTTTGCCGAGCCGTTGTAGGTGTAGTTGCCATCGAAGTTTGCCTGCCCGGTGGTGATGCGGGGACCGAAAAAAAAATGGCGTAGTGGTGCCGGCCCGGCAGACGTACTCCCATTCCGCTTCACTCGGCAGCCGGTAACGGCGCCCGGTCTGTTCGGTGAGCCACGTGCAGTAGTCTTGCGCGTCGTGCCACGAGACGTTGATCACGGGACGGTTGCCCCGCCCCCAGTTCTCGTCGCCAGGCCGATCGCACTTCGTGCTGTCGCAGAACCGGTCGTACTCGTCGAAGGTCACGGCGTAGACTCCCATCGCGAAGGGCTTCGCGATGTGCACTTCGTGCTGAGGGCCTTCGTCGTCCAAGCGCTCGGGCTCGCTCGCCGGCGAGCCCATGAGAAACCGACCCGCGGGGATCACCACCATCAGGGGGCCTTCGCCACCGATCTTCAGCTTGTCACGGAAGGTTTGGCCCGAGGCGGGGAGGGGCGATGTGACGGGTTGGGGTGGTGTGGGTTCTGGCTGATTCTCACCGTTCAGATGCAGCCGCAGCGAGTCGAGAAGCTGCTGCAAGCCTAGATGGTTGGGCTCGCCCGCCCAACCGATCAGATCGGCTGTCTGGATGCGCCCGAATCCATAGGGGTATTCGATGCGCTCGATGAAGGCGGGAAAGAGGATCTGCTTGCGTTTGCCGTATTCGGCTTCCTCCAACACGTAATCGCTGTCGCTGGACTTCTCTGACCACAGGGCCACTACTGCTTTTGCGGCGTGCAACTCCTTCTGGATCTCCTTGTGCCAGCGCTTTCCCACGTGGGTCTGAACATCGAGGAACGCCGTCCACTTCTCCGCCCGGAAGTGCTGGACCAGCTTTTCAGCGATGGCGCGATCGTTTCGCGAATAGCAGATGAAGATGTCGCTCATGACG
>JAEUMX010000205.1 GCA_016791285.1 Burkholderiales bacterium | reverse complement strand
CGAATCTTGCCCAACAGGTTCATGGTGATCATCCTCAAAAAAGTCCGCTCAAGAAACGAGCGGGTGAGTGAATCACCCTGGTCAATTTTCGGCGCGCATTACCCGCGAAATCTGGTCAATTTTCGGCGCGCAGCAACACCCAGGATCCAGCCCTCGACACCGGCCACCGTGCGCTCGGGCGGCGTCAGGTTCGGCTGCAAGTACCGCGCGAGCTGTCCGGACCGGTCGGCTTCACTCAGCCACGATGCCACCGTGAAGGCGTCGTGCTGGTCGGGCGTGCGGTCATCCATGGGAAAGGCGTGCTTCCAGAGCGACGGGTAGGCCTCGACGACGGCGGACTTTCCCGCGGGGATCGACCAACCGTCGAAGGGCCAGAAGTGCAGGCGGCTGCCGAGCTGCTTGCGCAGGTACAACAGCCAGGGGATGCCGGCGTGGGTCGACTTGGCCACCGAGCCCTGGACGTCGAAGTGGAACACCGACTTGGGCGAGCCGGCGCGCTGCTCGGTCATCCGGCGCCAGCGGTTGTTGCCGGTCCGCGCCGCGCCGTTGCCTGCCAGGCCGTCGCGAACGAAATCGACATACTAAAACATTCGTTAGTAAAGCCACATAATCCGAACCATCAGGCCGCGTACAGGCAAGTAGGCGTGCGAAAGAAGCCGGCGACCAGTTCCGGTAGAGATTGCAGTCGCCGCAGCGCGCCATGGACAGCCGCCTTGAGGTCCTTCTTCGTCTGGCTCCCGAGCTTGGCGACGCGCGACTTGACGTTGTTCCAGACCAATTCGTCGAGGTTGAGTTCCGGCGAGTACGGCGGCAGCAGGAACAGCTCGATCCGGCTGGCGTTCTCGGCAACGAACTGCCGAACCAACTTGGCTTTGTGCGCGGGGTGGCCGTCCACGATCAGGAAGATCTTGCGCTGCATGCCCACCAGGAGCCTCTTCAGGAACTCGCGGAAGACGGTTGCCGTCACCGTGCCCTCCACCGTCATGAAGCGGAAGTGCCCCAGGGCGTTGACGGCAGAGAGCATGTTGAAACCGAACCGCGCGCCGGTGGACTTGACCACCGGCGTCTGCCCCACCGGCGCCCAGGTCGTGCCGGGGTGATGGTCCGAGCGCACGCCCGCTTCATCGGCGAAGAAGATCAGCGCGCCCTCCTTCTTCGCGCTTATCGCGATCTTGGGGTACTCGGTCTCTTGCCAGCTGCGCACCAGCTCCGGGTTCTGCTGCCATGCCCGGTACAGCGGACGCTGCGGCGAGAACCCGAGCCGCTTCATCAGGCGGCCCACCGAGACCTCCGAGAGCTTGACGCCGAACTGCCTGGCAATGAGCTCACGAATGAGCGCCAAGGTCCACAGCGCGTACTCGAACTTGAACTGCTGCGGCGTCTTGTCGCGCACCATCCTCGACAAGCGCGCCATCGCCTTGGCGTCCAACTTCGGCGGCGCGCCGGCAATCGGCTTGGCCGCCAGAGCATCGTCTCCGCCGTAGTGATACGCCGCGAGCCATCGGTAGATCGTCCTGCGATTGATGCCCAGACCCGTCGCCACAGCCTCCGGACTCTCGCCAGCCTGCACCCGCTTGACCGAGTCTCTCCTCAACTGCTCCAAGGCATCGTGCGAATAGCTCCGCGCGTCAATGGTCTTCTTACAGCGCATGCATGATGATAGAACATGAGGCTTTACTTGCGCAGGTTTTAGTAGGTGTGCTCGGCGTCGGTGGGCCAGTGCCGCTGAAAGTCCTCGAGAAACGTGGGCCAGTCGGGCGGCAGGCGATGTACCTCGAAGTAGCGCAGCGGAAAGGAAAACCCGTGATCGATGCCAATGATCGTCGGAACGTCCTCCGCGAGCCGCTCGGCCAACCAGTGCGCAATGCCGCGTCGCGTCCAGTACTTGCGCGGGCTGGGCGGCGGCGGCACCTCGGTCGCCGCGGACTCGCTGACGGCGCACTAGACGCGCAGGCCCTTGAGACTGGACTCGGGCGTCTCGGCGCCGGAATAGTCTATGCCGATGTAGCGGGAAAACGCGGCCATCGAGATCTGCGGCCGACTCAGGACACCTCGGCCAGCAGGCTCTCGTAGGGGATCTTCAGACCTTCGTGCAGTCGCTTGACCATCCGCAGGCTGAGCGGCCGCCTGCGGTTCAGCACCTCGGACACCCGCCCGCTCGGACCAATGAAAGGCTCCAGATCGCGAGGCGTCAGTCCCTCCTGCTCCATGCGGAACTTGATGGCCTCCACCGGATCGGCGGGCCCGAAGTCGTAGTGCTTGTTCTCGTAGGCCTCGACCAGGGTCACCAGCACGTCGCGCTCGTCGGCCTGCGCGGTGCCCTCCTTGGCCTGGAAGATCTTCTCCAGGCGGCGGAACACCTTCTTCAGGTCGTCGTCGTTGCGGATCGGCTTAATGGTCATTCACGCTCTCCACGTCGATGCGGTCGTACTGCGCATGCGTCCCGACGAACTTCACCCAGACGATTCCCGCCTGGTACTGCACTTCGACCACCAGCCGGTACTTGTTGCCGCCCACGTTGAACACCACTCTGTTGTTGCCGCAGATGCTCGCGCTGGCGTACTGATCCTTGATGTCCTGCGGCCGACGCCACTTCGCCCTGAGGGCCTCTTCGTACCAGCTGTGCAGCGGGCCTCGCGCATCGGCGCAGCCGGGGCGCTCCCAGAACTTCTTCAGGCTGCTCTTGGCGATGACCCTCATCCGTCGCCAGTATCTCCCACTTTGGGAGATCGGTCAATGGACACGTCCCGCCCCGGCGTCAGCGTCCGCACTGCTGACAAAGAAAACGCCCGGGCAACCGTGAGGCTGCGCCGGGCGAAGGGGAGCGATTGCGATCAAGGTAAGGCGTCCCGAAGCGCTGCCGTCGGCAACGCTTCAGTCCGCTTCATGCAGCGTGGGCCACCTCCTTCCAGTCGCCGGGGGCCAACTCGATGAGCTTGCCGCCCAGCGCCTCGAGCTCGGTGGCACGGTCGTAGTCGTCGACGTCCTGCGAGAAGTGCGTGACGGCGTTGACGAGGCCGTAGGCGCTCAAGTCGCCTTCGACGATGAGGTGCCGCAGGACGCCGGCCCGCTCGGTGTCGTTGAGCGTGTAGCGGTTGGCCAGCACCTCGACGGACTTCACCGGGTCGCCGGTCAAACGGATGTCGCGCGTCTTCTGCAGCTTCTGCGCGACCTGGCGGAACGTGGCTTCGGACACCGCCGCCTCGACCACGTCGCGCACCTTCAGGAAGAAGGCCCGATCGTCCGCGGCGAGCGTGTCGTCCCTGAACACCTGGGTCGACTCGGCTTCCGTCGTCAGGGCACGCCCGACATGCGTTTTGCGCAACGCGTGGTCCGACGCGATCAGACCGTTCCTGCACACCAGCCGGAAGATCAGCGGCTGCACGGACAGCGTGCCGCAGCCGACCTCCGAGTTGGTGATGACGATGCCGGCCTGCACGATGTCGCCGGGTGCGACCTCGAACTCGACGCGGGGCGTGACGACCTTCAGGTACATCTTCGTCTCGGTCAGTTCGACCGATTCGAAGCGGGCACCTTCCAGCCGCTGCAGGATCGGCAGGACGTTCTCCGCAAGATCGAAGTTGTCCAGCCGGCGGTAGCGGTCCGACAGCACAGCCCTCACCTGCCCATCCAGCGTGCGCAGCATCCTGCGATCGCCATCGGTCTGCAGCCAGGTGTTGACGTTGCGGTCGAGCAGCGCGGGCTGCTCGGTGCGCATGCGTTCGAAGTAGGCGAACGGGATCTTGAGCTTGTCGGCGAGTTGCCGGCGCGCCAGACCCGTGACGCCGTATTCGCCGTCACCCTGGCGGGAGTCGACGATCAGCTTGAGGTCGCCGCCCTCTTCGGTACGGCACTGCAGGAACGACGAGGGCACGACCAGGTCGCGCTTGGAAGAGATTTGGCGCTCGAGTTCACGGGCCAGGTCGACGAGAGTACGTCCGCTCTTCATGGTGAGACTCCATAGAGGTTGCGGAGACGGACCCCGCCATGCGGGGATGCACATCCCCGCTGGGGTGAAGAACCGGACCGGGGAATCCCGATCCGGATGGGAAGCGCGACAGGTGTCGCGCAGGTTCACGGGTTACAACAGACCGCGTTCGGCGAACGACGTGGCGCTGCTGCCTGCGATCACGATGTGGTCGAGCACGCGGATGTCGACCAGGGCCAGCGCGGAGCGCAGCGACTGGGTCAGGAACTCGTCGGCCCGGCTGGGCTCGGCGACACCCGACGGGTGGTTGTGGGCCAGGATCACTGCCGCAGCGTTCAGCGACAGCGCGCGCTTGACGACTTCACGCGGGTACACGCTGGTCTGCGTGAGCGTCCCTCGAAACATCTCCTCGGGCGCGATGACCCGGTTCTGTGCATCGAGAAACAGCACCATGAAGACTTCGTGGTCGCGCTGGGCCAGCATGATCCGCAAGTAGTCCCGCACCGCGGCCGGTGAGGCCAGCATGTCCCGCTCGCGCATCGTCTCGGCAAGAGCACGACGGACCAGTTCCCTGGCCGCCATCAGCTTCGCTCCGACGGAGGACGACGGGACTTGCTGCGCTACGTCAGTGTGCAGCAGCCGGGAAAGGCTGCCGCTCGCGTCTTTCAACAGGTTCGCTGCCGCTCGGGGGCCCACCAGCGTGCTGAGCAGGGCCGCGTCCGACATCGATTCGATCGGTCGACACATGGAGTTCTCCTTCGTATGACGAATGGGGAACTCCTCCCCCAGGGAGCGAGCTCCCCGGGGGATGGATCGAGACTGACGGTGCCGGCGGTCAGAACGGAACGCTCTCGCGTTCCTCCACGCGCGCCGGTTGCGGCACATCGATGGGTTCGCCATTGACCTTGGCGAACTTGATGCGCAGCAGTCGACCCTTGATGCTGACGCCCGGCTGTCCCTTCCTGTCGCCCTTTTCGAAGGTGAACATTTCGGGATAGATGTCGGCGATCCGGAAGCCGATGATCACGGACTTGTCGGCCGCGACATCGTTTTCCAGGCGCTTGACGATCGCCTGAGCGTCAGCACCGCTGACACGGCAGTCGAACTTCGTGTAG
>JAEUMX010000281.1 GCA_016791285.1 Burkholderiales bacterium | reverse complement strand
TGGAGTGGAAATGAGCGGAAAAGGGCAAACGCTACAAGACCCGTTCCTCAACGCGCTGCGTAAGGAGCATATTCCCGTCTCGATTTATCTCGTGAACGGCATCAAGCTGCAGGGACAGATCGAATCGTTCGACCAATACGTGGTGCTGCTGCGAAACACCGTGACTCAGATGGTCTACAAGCACGCGATCTCGACCGTGGTGCCGTCGCGCCCGGTCAACCTGCAAGCGGGTGATCACGCCGACGGTTAGGGAAGCTCTTGTAGTGTTCGAACGTCCTGACAGCGGGCAGGAGGTGGTGCTCGCGAGCCTCGATCTCGGCACTGGTGAGCACGCCGAAAGCCTCGCCGAACTGGGAGAACTCGCCGGCAGTGCCGGGCTCAACGTCGTCGGGGTCGTGACTGGCAGACGCGCGCGGCCCGATCCGGCGCTCTTTGCCGGTGCCGGCAAGGTCGATGAGATCGGCGCGGCCGTGGCCGCTGCCGGTGCAACGCTCGTCGTCTTCGACCATGAGCTGACACCTGCCCAGGAGCGCAATCTGGAGATGCGGCTCAAATGCCGTGTCGTCGACCGCACGGCGCTCATTCTCGATATCTTCGCGCAGCGCGCGCGCAGCCACGAGGGAAAGCTGCAGGTGGAACTCGCCCAGCTCGATCATCTCGCCACCCGGCTCGTGCGCGGCTGGTCGCATCTCGAGCGGCAGAAGGGCGGCATCGGGTTGCGGGGTCCGGGTGAAACGCAGCTCGAGACCGATCGCCGACTGCTCGCGAAGCGGGTCAAGGTGCTCAAGGATCGTCTCGAGAAGCTCAAGCGGCAGCGTGAGACGCAGCGCCGTGCGCGCCGTCGCGGTGAGGTCATGTCGGTCTCCCTGGTCGGGTACACGAACGCCGGCAAGTCCACGCTCTTCAACGCGCTGACGCGCGCCGAGGCCTATGCGGCGGATCGTCTGTTCGCGACGCTCGACACCACCACGCGCCGAACCTTCACGCCTTCCGGTGCTGCGGTCGTGCTCTCCGACACCGTCGGCTTCATCAGGCATTTGCCGCACAGCCTGGTCGCGGCGTTTCGCGCCACGCTCGAGGAAACCGCGCAGGCCGACCTGCTGCTGCACGTGGTGGATGCGGCGAGTCCGCATCGAGCGACCCAGATCGAGCAGGTGAACAAGGTCCTGGGCGAGATCGGCGGCGGCGCACTGCCGCAGGTACAGGTGCTGAACAAGATCGATCTCGCGGGCCTGGCACCGGCGGTCGAGCGCGACGAGTGTGGTACCATTGCCCGCGTTTTTTCGAGCGCACGCACCGGAGCCGGGCTCGACCTCGTTCGGCTCGCGCTCGACGAGGCTGCCTCCGAACGGATCTTCCGGAACGTCGCGAACGCATAGTTGTCGGAATCGTCCATCGCCCGCATAGGCCACGCCTGCTGCGGCGCCTGCGAAACCTCCATTCACTCCAACGACGCTAACGGGAAGGCACGTGGCTCTCAATGATCCCAATTGGGGCCGCCGCGGCGGCAACGAAGGTCCGCCCGACCTCGATGAGCTGTGGCGCAACCTTACGCAGAGGTTCAACAAGATTTTCGGCGGCAGAGGCGGCGGCCCGAACGAGCCGGGGCGCTCGCCGTTTCCGCGCATCCCGGGCGGCGCCGGGCTGGTGGTGGCGATCGCCGTGGCACTCTGGCTGGCGAGCGGTTTCTACATCGTCGATGCGAGCCAGCGCGGGGTGGTGCTGCGCTTCGGCAAGTATCACCAGACCACGCAGCCCGGTCTGCAGTGGCACATTCCGTTTCCGATCGAGAGCGCGGAGATCGTGAACGTGTCGCAGGTGCGCACCGTGGAGGTGGGCTATCGCGCGAACGTCAAGAGCAAGGTACTGAAGGAATCGCTGATGCTCACCGATGACGAGAACATCATCGACCTGCAGTTCGCCGTGCAGTATCTCGTGAAAAACCCCGAGGAGTTCCTGTTCAACAACCGCAATCCGGACGACGCGGTGATGCAGGCGGCGGAGACCGCCATCCGCGAGGTGGTCGGCAAGAGCAAGATGGATTTCGTGCTCTACGAGGGCCGCGAGCAGGTCGCGGCGTCGGTGCAAAAGCTGCTGCAGGAAATCCTCGATCGCTACAAGACCGGCATCGAAGTGAGCAAAGTCACGATGCAGAACGCGCAGCCGCCGGAGCAGGTACAGGCGGCGTTCGATGACGCGGTGAAGGCCGGGCAGGATCGGGAGCGCCTGAAGAACGAGGGCCAGGCGTATGCGAACGATGTGATCCCCCGCGCCGCGGGCATGGCGTCGCGGCTCACCCAGGAAGCCGACGGCTATCGCCAGCGGGTCATCGCCACGGCCGAGGGCGACGCGAGCCGCTTCCGGCAGGTGCTGGTCGAGTACCAGAAGGCGCCTGCGGTCACCCGCGACAGGATGTATCTCGATACGATGCAGCAGATCCTCGGCAACGTCACCAAGGTGTTGGTCGATCAGAAGGGGGGCAGCAACCTTCTCATGCTGCCGCTCGACAAGCTCATCCAGATGTCGGGCGGGGCGACACCCGTGCCCGACGCTGCGGCGAAACCGCCCGGGATGCCGGAGGCGGCGCCGCCGGGAGAGTCGCCGACACGGTCGCGCGAAAGCTTCCGCGGGCGCGAGAGGGAGACGCGGTGATGGCGCGCAGCATCGGAGCGATCGTGGTCCTCGCCATCATCGGCTTGATCGTCCTGAGCCTCTCCATGTTCACCGTGGATCAGCGGCAGAGCGCGATCGTCCTGCGCTTCGGCGAGATCATCGCGGTGACGACCAAGCCCGGTCTCTACTTCAAGGTACCGTTGGTGGACAACGTGCGCCTCTTCGACATGCGCATCCAGACGTTCGAAACGAGCGAGCCGGAGCGCTTCATCACGTCGGAGAAGAAGAACGTGCTGGTGGACTACTTCGTCAAGTGGCGCATCTCGGACGTGAAGCAGTATTACATCAGCGTGGGCGGCGACGAGAGCCGCGCGCAGACGCGCCTCTTGCAGACGATCAACGACAGCCTGCGCGCGGAGTTCGGCAAGCGCACGATTCACGATGTGGTGTCCGGCGAGCGCGACAAGATCATGGACTTGATGCGCGAGCGCGCGAACGAGGATGCCAGGAAGATCGGCGTGCAGGTGCTGGACGTGCGCTTGAAGCGCGTGGATCTGCCGCAGGACGTGAGCGAGTCCGTGTATCGGCGCATGGAGGCGGAGCGGAAGAAGGTGGCGAACGAGCTGCGCTCGACCGGGGCGGCGGAATCGGAGAAGATCCGCGCCGATGCCGATCGGCAGCGCGAGGTCATCTTGGCGGAAGCCTATGGCGAAGCCCAGAAGATCAAGGGGGAAGGGGACGCGAAGGCTTCCGCCATCTACGCGCGAGCGTTCGAGGAGAGCCCGGAGTTCTACTCGTTCTACCGCAGCCTCGAAGCCTACCGGCAGAGCTTCAAGAACAAGAGCGACATGCTCGTGATGGATCCGAACACGGAGTTCTTCAAGTACTTCAAGAGTCAGGGATCGCCCGGGAAGGGCTCGAAATGACGGGACGCTGCCCGCTGGCGCGCTCGCACTGACCGCGACCCGGCACGAGGTTCGGGGATGACGGCCACGCTCGTGACGGCGGTCGCTCTCGTGCTCGTGCTGGAGGGCGCGCTGCCCTTCATTGCGCCGTCGTTGTGGCGCGAGGCGTTTCGCCGCATGATCGAGCTGAGCGACGGTCAGATCCGGTTCATCGGCCTCACCTCCATGCTTGCCGGGTTGCTGCTGCTCCTGTTGCTACACTGACCGGTCGCAACCCGGAGGTTGCCGCTCCCCATGGACAACTGGCGTCTGCCCGACCACGTCGACGATGTACTCCCCGCCGAAGCGGCACGGATCGAGGCGCTGCGGCGCGGACTGCTCGATCTTTTTCGCGTCCACGGCTACGAGCTCGTCGCGCCGCCGCTGATCGAGTACGTCGAGTCGTTGCTCACCGGCAGCGGGCGCGACCTCGACCTCATGACCTTCAAGCTGGTCGACCAGCTGTCCGGGCGCCTGCTCGGCGTGCGCGCCGACATCACGCCGCAGGTCGCGCGCATCGACGCGCACATCCTGAACCGATCGGGCGTCACCCGTCTGTGCTATGCGGGAAGCGTGCTCCACGCGATGCCGGCCGGCGCTGCCCGGCGGCGCGAGCTGATCCAGGTCGGGGCCGAGATCTACGGCCACGGCGGCATCGACAGCGACGTCGAGATCCAGCGGCTGATGCTGGAAGCGCTGACCTGTGCCGGTTGCCGCGGGCTGCAGCTCGACTTGGGTCACGTGGCACCGTTTCGCGCCTTGATCGCGCACGGCGGCATCGAGCCCGAACGCGAGCTGGTGTTGTCGGAAGCCCTGCGCAGCAAGGACTTCCCGGCGCTGCGGGAGGACGTCGCGCTGCTGCCCAGGCCAATCGGGGAAGCGTTGCTGGCGCTCGGCGAACTGTACGGCGGGACGCAGGTGCTGCGGGAGGCGCGCCAGCGGCTGCCCGACCTGCCGGAGATCCGCGCTGCCCTCGACGATCTCGAACAGGCGTCGCGGGCGATCGCGGAGCTGCCGGTCCGCTGCTCGTTCGATCTCGGCGAGCTGCGCGGCTACCACTATCACACCGGCATCGTGTTTGCGGCCTACGCTGAAGGCTATGCCGACGCCATTGGCCGCGGCGGGCGCTACGACGAGATCGGACACGCCTTCGGCCGGGCTCGTCCCGCCACCGGATTCTCCCTGGATCTGCGCGACATCGCTGCGACCGGCACGGTGGCGGTACCGCCGCGAGGCATACGTGCGCCGTGCTCGGACGATCCTGCGCTGCGTGCGACAATAGCCGACCTGCGGCGCGCCGGTGAAATCGTGATCGTCGCACTGCCGGGACAGCAGGACCCGTGCGGGGAAAGTCTCGCCGACCGGGAGCTCAAGCAGGCAGACGGCGGCTGGCAGGTCGTGCCGCTCGCGCGGCAACCGTAGGCCGCGGGTACGTTCGCAGGGGAGCGAGGGACATGGCGCGCAACGTGGTGGTCGTCGGCACCCAGTGGGGCGACGAAGGCAAGGGCAAGGTGGTGGACTGGCTCACGGATCATGCCCAGGGCGTGGTGCGCTTCCAGGGCGGTCACAACGCCGGGCACAC
The DNA here is from genome assembly GCA_016791285.1 of Burkholderiales bacterium. The sequence continues at coordinate 1,294 of JAEUMX010000281.1, read as the reverse complement.
GCTCGTCATCGCCGGCACCAAGACGGTACTGCACCTGATCCCTTCGGGCATCCTGCGCGCGGGGGTGCGCTGCTACATCGGCAACGGCGTGGTGGTATCGCCGCAGGCGCTGGTGCAGGAGATCGACACGTTGCAGGCAGCTGGCGTCGATGTCATGAGCCAGCTCATCGTGAGCGAAGCCTGTCCGCTGATCCTTCCGTGCCATACCGCGCTCGATCTCGCGCGCGAGGCGGCCAAGGGCGACGCGCGCATCGGCACCACCGGGCGCGGCATCGGACCGGCCTACGAGGACAAGGTCGCGCGACGTGCCATCCGCCTCCAGGATCTCTTCCACCGCGAGCGCTTCGCGGCGAAGCTGGGCGAGATGCTCGACTACCACAACTTCGCGCTCAAACAGTTCTACCGCGCGGCGACGGTGGATTTCCAGAAGACCCTGGAGGAGACGCTCGCACTTGCGGAGCGGATCAAGCCGCTGGTGGGCGATGTGCCGCGCATGCTCTACGAAGCGCAGCGCGAGGGCAGGAACCTCCTCTTCGAGGGCGCGCAGGGCACCTTGCTCGATGTCGACCACGGCACCTACCCCTTCGTCACGTCGAGCAACTGCGTCGCCGGGGCAGCCGCGGCGGGAAGCGGGGTCGGCCCGGGCGCGCTGCACTACGTCCTGGGCATCACCAAGGCATATACGACGCGCGTCGGCTCCGGACCCTTTCCGACCGAGCTCGCGGACGACACCGGGCGTCAGATCGCCACCCGCGGCAAAGAGTTCGGCGCCACCACCGGGCGCCCGCGCCGCTGCGGCTGGTTCGACGCCGCGGCGCTCAAGCGATCGATCCAGATCAACGGCGTATCGGGTCTGTGCGTGACCAAGCTCGACGTGCTGGACGGGTTCGAGAGTCTGCGCATCGGTGTCGGCTACCGGGTCGGCCGGCTCGAGCTCGACATCCTGCCGGCGGGCGCGGAAGCGCTCGCCGAATGCGAGCCGGTGTACGAGGAACACCCAGGGTGGTCGGACAGCACGGTCGGCATCAAGCGCTTCGACGCGCTGCCCGGCGCAGCACAGCGTTACCTGAAGCGCATCGAGGAAGTGTGCGGTGTACCGGTGGATCTCATCTCGACCGGACCCGATCGCGAACAGACGATCGTTCTGCGTCATCCGTTCAGAAGCTGAGCCGCCGCGTGTCGCGACGCCGGGACGTCAGCGTCGTGACGCGGGTCGCGGCCCTTCGCCGTGGTCGAGGCGATACGCTTCGACATACAGGTGCACCTCGTTCACGGCCCGCGCCGGTTCGTCCCC
>JAEUMX010000266.1 GCA_016791285.1 Burkholderiales bacterium | reverse complement strand
GGTGCCAGATCCGGTTTCCGGTTGTAAGCTCATATACTCACGTGCCTTCTCGGTGCTCTGGGTGTCCCCCTTTCGAGGTGTACGCAAATGGAAACCGTAACGATCAAGGTAGGCGGCATGACCTGCGGCGGCTGTGTGGCGAGTGTCACACGTGTCGTGCAGGCCGTGCCGGGGGTCGAACGCGTCGACGTGTCGCTCGACAAGGGTCAAGCCGTCGTGACGTACGACGGCACGAAGGCGCAGCCGGCAGCCTTCAAGGCGGTAATCGCCGCCGCCGGTTTCGACGCCGCCTGAGCGGCGGCGCGGTCCGTGACCGCCGCAGCGCTCGCGCTGGTACTCGTCGCCGCATTCACGCACGCGAGCTGGAACTACCTGCTGAAGCGCTCCGGCGGCGGCATCGGTTTCGTCTGGCTGTTCGCCGCCATCTCCGCCCTGCTCTACGCGCCGCTCGCGCTCGGCACCTTGCTCTGGCTCGAGCCCGACCTCGGCTGGGCGCACTTGGCCGCGGCGGCGGCGAGCGCGGCCCTGCACACCGTCTACTATCTGCTGCTCGACCGCGGCTATCGTCACGGCGACCTCTCGCTCGTCTATCCCATCGCCCGCGCGACGGGTCCGCTGCTGACGGTCGGGTTGGCGGTGCTGCTCCTGGGCGAGCGCCCCGCCCCGGTCGCGATCACGGGTGCGCTCCTGATCAGCGCCGGCGGACTGCTGCTGACGGGCGATCCGCGGGCGCTGCGCAGCAAGGGCATCGAGCACGCAGTGCTGATCGCGCTCGCGACCGGTGTCACGATCGCGGCCTACACGCTGGTCGACAAGACCGCCGTGGCGATCCTGCTGACGCCGCCGATCCTGCAGGACTGGATGACCAACGTCGGGCGGGTGGCATTGATGACTCCGCTCCTCCGCACACGAGGAGAGGCGGTCCGCGCGGCTTGGCGCGAGCATCGCGGCGACGTACTCGCCGTGGCGGTTCTCTGCCCCCTGTCGTATATTCTGGTGCTGACCGCAATGCAGCTCACGCTGGTGAGCTACGTCGCGCCGGCGCGAGAGGTGAGCATTCTGATCGCTGCATTCCTCGGCGCACGGCTCCTGTCGGAAGGCAACGCGCGCCGGCGGGGGATCGCGGCGGCACTGATGAGCGTCGGGGTGATCGCGCTTGCTCTTGCGTGAAGGAGGCCGATGGACGCACTGCTCACGGAAATCTATCGACCGGCCGACCTCCAGGAGCTGGTGATGATCAAGATGCTGCTGGAGCGGGAGCGCGTGGACTACGTGATCACCAACGAACATCTGGCGAGCGTGCTGCCGATGTTCGGCCCGGTCGGCGTCTCGGGCATGCGCCTCATGGTGGCGACCGGGCGCGCGGCGGAGATCTCCACCCTGTTGCGCGAGGAACTCGGACTGGGCGCCTAGCGTCTACGGCCGATCAATTGGTGTTCCAGATCTGCCACCACTGCCTGTGCGGGTTGCTGCCGAGCCTGTACCTGGTCTCGGGAAAGTTGGCGACGAGCACGCGTTCCGCGTCGTCGCGCAGATCCGTGAGGCCGAGCTTGTCGTAGCTCATCGCCATGATGACGAGCGCCTCTTCGTTGGCCGGGGCCTGCGGATAGCGGGTGAGTGCGTTCTGGCCGCGGTTGGCGGCGGCGACGTAAGCGCCGCGCTTGTAGTAGAAGCGCGCGACGGCCACCTCGTGCGAGGCGAGCGCATTGAGCAGATAGTTCATGCGCGCGATGGCATCGGGCGTGTACTTGCTGTTCGGGAAGCGCACCGTCAGGTCGCGGAAGGCGTCGTACGATTCGCGCAGCGCCTTCGGGTCGCGCTCCGTCATGTCCTGCCCGCTCAGATTGCCCATGAACCCCAGGTC
>JAEUMX010000260.1 GCA_016791285.1 Burkholderiales bacterium | reverse complement strand
CGCGGCATCACGATCGGCCCGCCGCTGGATGGCACGCACCCGCTCCGCAGCCCGGACGAAAGCGGCTGCGTCGTCGGCGCGGATGACGCCGCGGCTGGCGCTGAGGCGACGCGCCTTGACCACCACCGGATAGTCGAGGTGGGGCGCCAGCGTCGCCGGGTCGGAATGCTCGGGCAGGTGCTGGAAGTCGGGGCAGGGCAGACCGATCCGCCGCTGCAGGTCGCGAAAGGCGAGCTTGTCGCGCAGCATGCGCACGGCGGCCGGCGGGTTGCCGGGCAGGCCGAGCCGTTCCGCGATGAGCGCGGCGACTTCCAGACCCCGATCGTCCACGGCAAGCACGGCGCAGAGGTTGCGGTCGAGATACGTCAGCGCACGCTCGGCCGCCGCCTGCGGTTCGGAGAAAGGCAGCGCCAGCACCGGGCTCATCCCCCACAGCGGCGCCAGCTGATGGCAATAATCCGCGGCGGCGACGATCTCCACGCGCAGCGCCGCCCCCGCCGCCAGGAAATCCTCGTTGCGGTAGGAGGTCGTGGGCAGCAGCAGCAGAACGCGGGTCACCGGCGCGATTCGAAAGCGGTGAGCTCGAAGCGCAGCCGGGGTCCGCGCGTGATCTGATCGGGGTGCGGCCGGCGCAGGTCGTGATACTCCCAGTCGCAGATGCGTTTGACCGTGCCTGCGACCTGCGGCGCATACCAGTCGATCAGGGTCACGATGGTGGGGGAGCGGGTCGCGTCGCCATCGTCCGGCGCGATCGAGCGCCTGACCTTGATCGCCCTGAACTTGCCGGCGGGCACCGTGACCTCTTCCCACTCGATGGCCTTGGCGAAAACCCTTACCGCGGTCTTCCTGCCGCTGGCGGGATCGACCGCCTGCACCGTCTCCACCCAGGTCTTTCCCGCCTGCAGCGGAAACCGGTACAGCGGGAGCGCGGGGGCGAACTCCACGCGCTTCCCCGCACTGCCCAGCCGTTCCAGCCACGCCCACCCGCGCGTGCCGATCTGCTCCCAGTTGCCGGTGGTATCCCAGCGTTCGGTCACCGCCGCCTCGTCCGCCACGGCGCGACCCACCGTGACGCGATCGGCCGCGACGCCGATGACCTCGACCCGGATGCTGGCGCCCTCGTATCCGCTGATCTCGTCGCGCTGGCGGTAGTTCCAGGACATTCCCGGTTTCAGGGCCGGGGCCGGCGCCGGATCCTCGGCCAGCACGGCAGACGGCGCGAGCAGGGCGGCCAGCAGCGATGCGTGCAACGCCAGGCGTGCGCCGGAAGACGGAAGCGTCACTGCGCCGCCTTGTATTCGATCAGTTGCCAGCGCAGGCGATCGCCGCGTATGAGCGCGTTGAACCGGGACTGGCGATAGTCGTAGTAGTAGGTGTCGTGCCAAGTCATCACCACCCGGTTCACGGCGGGCACGTACCAGTCCACCATGCGCAGCGTGGTCTGGGATTTGTACCAGTCGACGTCCTGCACGTAGCCGGTGCGCTCGATGCGCAGCGCGGTGAACGCGCCGGCCGGTACCGTGATGTGCTCCCAGCATCGTGCGGTGCTGCTCACCTGGATCGGGACCTGGGTGCGCGTCGTCGGATTGATCGCGACCCCACTCTCGCTCCAGCTTCTGCCGACGTGCAGCGGGAACGGCGTGGTGTCGAAGGCGGGGCGAAATTCGACCGTCGACGCGCCGTACCCAAGGCGCGAGAGCCAGTCCCAGTTGCGGTTCGACACGGCGACCCACGCCCACTGCGGATCGTAGGACTCGGCGACGACGTTGCCGCTGGGCAGCGTGAGGCGCGTCCGGATCTCGCCCGCCGTCACATCCGTGACCTCCAGCCGGAACACGCCGCGATCGATGCCGGTGTAGTCGTCGTTCTCGCGGTAGATCCACAGGTCGCCCGCGCGGACCTTCGGCGCAGCTTCGATGGATCCCTGATCCGGCGCGCAACTGGGAAAACCGAGCCCGCCCCCGGAGCCGGCACACGCCGACAGGAGGATCACGAAAGCGACGAGGACGAGTGGGCGAAAGGCGTGTGGCATGGCGAGGCTCCCGAATATTGCCCTATCGGACCCATTCCCAGCGCAAACGATCGCCGAGGATGAGCATGCT
>JAEUMX010000232.1 GCA_016791285.1 Burkholderiales bacterium | reverse complement strand
GTGCTCCCGTGGTTTTCCGGTGAAGGTAACACGAAGGCTTCCACGGCTGCCCGGCGAGCGATGAATGCGGGCATGAATCGACTGCCTTGCCGCGAGCGGTGATCGGATTCTCGTCGCTCGTGTCGTTCGGTCGACATGTCGCGACTGCGGGAGCCACGGCACGTCACCTCCCGCCGTAGGCCACACTTCAACATGGCAGGGGCTTCCGGTCGGGTCGGAGTCGATCCCGACGCGCTTGACAGCCGGGTGCACGCTTCCTGCGTAGTTCGACCGTACTATGGACGACGCAAACTGCAGTGTTTTGATTCTGCCCACCGCGCCCGGACGATGGTCGTCCCGCGCCAGGGTGACCCGCAACCTGGCTCCGGTGCCGAAGGATTCGGACGCCCGCTTCAGGGCACTGGTCCAGAACTCCGCGGACATCATCACCATCCACGATGTAGACGGAACCACGACCTTCGAAGCGCCTTCAGCCTCGCGCTTGCTGGGTCGCCCGCCTGGCGCGCTGATCGGCCACAGTCCGTGGGAGTCGATTCATCCCCGCGACGTCGCCCGCGTGCGCAAGGCCTTCGAGATCGTGGTGCACGGCAGGACGGAGCCTATGCCGATCGAGTTCCGCTACCGGCATGCGGACGGCTCATGGATCTGGCTCGAGGCAGTGGGCAACAACCTGCTCGACTACCCACATGTCCGCGGCATCGTTCTCACGTCGCGCGACATCACTCGACGCAAGGCGGCGGAGCGGCGGATCGAGCACCTCGCCCATCACGACTTCCTCACCGATCTGCCGAACCGCTCGCTGCTGGGCGATCGGCTCGACGTCGCGCTGGCACAGGCGCGCCGCCACGGACATCTCGTTGGCGCGCTCTTCATCGACCTCGACCGCCTCAAGGTGGTGAACGACACGCTCGGCCATGCCGCCGGTGATCAGATGCTGCGGGAGGCCGCCACGCGGCTGGCGGGCTGCATGCGCGAAGGCGACACGGTTGCCCGACTAGGCGGGGACGAGTTCATGGTGGTGCTGTCCAACCTGGGCGATGCGCGTGGCGCTGCCTCTGCGGCGCGGAAGATTCTGGACGGCCTCGCCCGCCCGACCGAGCTGATGGGGCAGGAGGTGTTCATGTCGGCGAGCATCGGCGTGAGCATCTATCCCACCGATGCAGCGGACGCCGATGCGCTGATCCGCAACGCGGACGCGGCCATGTACAGCGCGAAGCGGCACGGCGGCGACAACTACCAGTTCTATACCTCGGATCTCAACGTACAGGCGCAGGAGCGGCTTACGCTCGAGCAGGGCCTGCGCGTGGCCGAGCAGCGCAACGAGCTGCATCTGCTCTATCAGCCCAAGATCGATCTCGCGAGCGGCAAGATCATCGGTGTCGAGGCGCTCCTGCGCTGGCAACATCCCGTTCTCGGCTGGGTTTCGCCGGAGCGCTTCATTCCGATTGCGGAAGAAACCGGTCTCATCATTCCGATCGGCGAGTGGGTGCTGCGGACCGCTTGCGAGCAGATCAGCACCTGGCGCGCCCTCGGCATCGACCTGCCCGTTGCGGTCAATCTGTCCGCCTGCCAGTTCCGCCAGCGCAACCTTGCCGAAACCATTCATCGCATCCTGTCGGAGGCGGGCGTTCCGCCGCAGTGCCTCGAGCTCGAGATCACCGAGAGCGACGTCATGGAAAACGCGGAGAGCGCAATCGCGGCGCTCGGCGAGCTGAAGGCACGGGGCATCAGCATTTCGGTCGACGACTTCGGCACCGGCTACTCGAGTCTCAGCTACCTCAAGCGCTTCCCTCTGGACGTCCTCAAGATCGATCGCTCGTTCGTGCGCGACATCGCCATCGACAGCGACGATGCGGCGATCGTCGAAGCGATCATCGCGCTCGCGCGCAGCCTTGAAATCAAAGTCGTCGCCGAGGGTGTCGAGTCCGACGACCAGAAGGCGTTCCTCAACCGCTCAGGCTGCGACTTTGCTCAAGGGTATCTCTTCAGCCCGCCAGTCGAGGCCGGGCAAATCGCCGCACTGATCGAGCGGCAGTAGCCGCCCTCTTCTGTCGCGCGCGCGTCGGGCTTCGGCGCGCGGGCGAGTGGGTGCTTCGTCGCTGCTATAATCCTGCGCTCCCCAGGCCCGAACCGCGGCGCAGCCCCATCACGCGCGGTCAAGTACGCGCCACCACACCCAGAACATGAACGACCCCTCCTTCGAGAGCACGCTTGCTCGCGACGTCTGCCGCCGGCGCACCTTCGCCATCATCTCGCATCCCGACGCGGGCAAGACGACGCTGACGGAAAAACTGCTCCTGTTCGGCGGCGCGATCCAGATGGCGGGCACCGTCAAGTCGCGGAAAAGCGCGCGTCACGCGACCTCGGACTGGATGGAGGTGGAGAAGCAGCGCGGCATCTCCGTCACCAGTTCGGTGATGCAGTTCGAATACGATGGTCATACGATCAACCTGCTCGACACGCCAGGCCACGAGGATTTCTCCGAGGACACCTACCGCGTGCTGACGGCCGTCGATGCCGCGGTGATGGTGATCGATGCGGCGAAGGGCGTGGAGGCGCAGACGATCAAGCTGCTCGAGGTATGCCGGCTGCGGTCGACGCCGATCATCACGTTCGTGAACAAGCTCGACCGCGAGGTGCGCGAGCCGCTCGCGCTGCTGGAAGAGATCGAGTCGGTACTGAAGATGGACTGCGCGCCGGTGAGCTGGCCGCTTGGCATGGGCAAGAGTTTTCGCGGCGTGTTCGATCTGCAGCGCGATCGCCTGGTGCGCTTCACGCCGGGCGAAGAACGGGTCCGCGAAGACGCCGAGGTGATCGAGGGGCTCGGGAGTTCGCGACTCGATGCGCTGTTCCCGGGCGAGATCGCGACGTTGCGTCACGACGTCGACCTGATACGCGGCGCGAGCCACCCATTCGAGCTCGCCGAGTTTCTGGCCGGACGCCAGACGCCGGTGTTCTTCGGATCGGGCATTAATAACTTCGGCGTGCGTGAAGTTCTGCGCGCACTGATCGAGTGGGCGCCACCGCCCCAGCCGCGCGACGGCGGCAGCCGGCTGGTGCGGGCAGAGGAGGCGCCGTTCACGGGTTTCGTGTTCAAGATCCAGGCGAACATGGATCCGAAGCACCGGGATCGCATCGCCTTCTTTCGCGTATGTTCCGGGTGCTATCAGCCTGGCATGAAGGTGCGGCACCTGCGCACGGGGCGCGAGATGAAGCTCGCGAATGCGCTCACTTTCATGGCGAACGCGCGCGTTGCAAGCGAAGCGGCGGTGGCGGGCGACATTCTCGGCATCCACAACCACGGACAGCTGCAGATCGGTGACACGTTGAGCGAAGGCGAAGCGCTCGCCTTCAAGGGCATCCCATATTTCGCACCGGAGCTCTTTCGCGTCGCGCGCCCGCGCGATCCCTTCAAGGCGAAGCAGTTGCAGAAAGGCCTCCAGGAGTTGGGCGAGGAGGGCGCAATCCAGGTCTTCGAAACGATGGTCTCCAACTCGCTCCTGCTCGGCGCGGTGGGTCCGCTACAGTTCGAGATCGTGGCGCAGCGACTGGCGACGGAATACAAGGTGGATGCGATCTACGACGCGGCGAACGTCGCAACCGCGCGCTGGCTCGTCTATCCCGACGAGACTACGAGGCGGAATTTCGAGCTCGAACAGGCAGCGGCGATGGCGGTCGACGTGGACGGCAATCCCGTGTTTCTCGCCACCAACAAGTACAACCTGCAAGTGACCATGGAGCGCTGGCCGAAGGTCGGCTTCCATGCCACACGCGAGCACGGCGAGCGGCTCGCCTCGACCTGACTGCGCGCCGCGTCAGTCGACGTTTTCGCTAACGATCGCGTCGACGCGCTGCGTCACCTCGGTCGTGAGCCTCGGCAGCACCTCGAGCGCCTTGAGATTCTCCGCGAGCTGCGAGAAACGGGTCGCCCCGAGAATGACGCTGCTGACATTGGCGTTCCTGAGACACCAGGCGATTGCGAGCGGAGCGAGCGCGCAGCCCAGTTCGTGCGCGATCCCGTCGAGCTCGTCGACGATGCGGTTACGAACCGGATCGGTGAGCCCGTCGCGCAGAAAGGCGTAGCTCGCGAGCGTCGCGCGTGAGCCGGCGGGGACGCCGTGGCGGTACTTGCCGCTGAGCAGCCCCGAAGCGAGCGGACTCCAGGTGGTGAGCCCCAGACCGAAGTCCTTGTAGAGCGGTGCGTACTCCGACTCCACGCGCAGGCGGTGGAAGAGGTTGTACTGCGCCTGCTCGGTGACGGGTTTGTGCAGGTGATGGCGCTCGGCGATTTCCCAGGCGGCGCGGATCGATGTGGCCGGCCACTCGCTGGTGCCCCAGTAGAGCGCCTTGCCGCGCGCGATGATGTCGTGCATGGCCCAGACGGTCTCGTCGATCGGCGTATTGGGATCGGCCCGGTGACAGAAGACGAGGTCGACGCAGTCGAGCTGCAGCCGCGCCAGCGAGCCGTCGATCGCGTGCAGCAGATACTTCCGGTTGAGGGTGTTCTTTTCGTTGGGCCCCTCGCCCAGGCCCCAGTAGAGTTTGGTCGACACGATGTACTTCATGCGCGGCCAGCGCAGCGCTTTCAGCACCGATCCCATGATCTCTTCGCTGCGGCCGTTGGCGTACGCCTCGGCGTTGTCGAAAAAATTGACGCCGGCATCGAAGGCGGCGGCCATGAGCTCGCGCGCGGCGACCATGTCCAACTGGTTTGCGTAGGTGACCCACGAGCCGAGCGCAAGCTCGCTTATCTGCAGACCGGAGTGGCCGAGACGGCGGTACTTCATGGCTTGTCGTCGCGTTGCCCGGACCGCGTGTCCATCTCGTCCGACGACTCCTTCATTTCGCACGCGCTCTGTACGATCTCGATCTCGTCCCAGGCGTAACCCATTTCCGCCAGCGCGGCCTTGAGGCACAGGGCGTCCACCTTGCTTCCCTGGCCGCAACAGACGTTGAGCAAGGCGGAGCGAACCGTCGGCGACGGATCTCGTTCGAGGTCGCCGCGGCAGCACCAGGGTGTGCCGTTGATTCGGATGTGCCAACTCGCCATTTATCCAATAGTATCGCGTCGCGAGATGCGGGTCTGTCTGCGTTAAGAGAAACACGTCACTCGGATTGTTCCCGTGACCACGATCGACTTCCTGGACGCCTATTGCGAACGCACCGGCCCCGGTCTCTGGAACGAGCCGCTCAATGCTGTCACCAACCTCGCCTTCATCGCGGCGGGGGTGATGGCATTGCGGCAGTGGCGCAAGGCGCCGCGACTCGCGTGGCGCAACAGCTGGGACCTGCTGCTTCTGATCACGCTGCTCTTCACCATCGGCGTCGGGAGCGCGCTGTGGCACACGTTCGCCACGCGCTGGTCGAGGTTCGCGGACGAGATCCCTATCCTGCTGTTCATCAACCTGTTCCTGCTCGCGTTCCTGGTCCGCATCGGTCGCACACGATGGGTCGGAACGCTGGGGCTCTTCGCGCTCTTTCATCTCTTGAACTTCGGTGTGAACGCCGCATTTCCGCGGGAATTCCTGAACGGATCCATCTTCTACGGACCCGCGTGGGCAACGCTCATCGTGATGGCCGTCTTTCTCGCCGCGCGCAAGGATCCCGAGGCACGCGCCTTCGCCCTGGCCGCGGGTGTTTTCACGGTCTCGCTCGTCTTGCGCACGATCGACGAGGCGGTCTGCCCGGCCTTCCCGGTCGGCACCCACTTCCTCTGGCACCTGTGCAACGCGGCCATGCTCTATTTCCTGCTCGTGGCGCTGATCCGCAGCGCCTCCGGGCCGGATTGAAGACTGCTGAGCGTCCCACTTCGAGATCCGCTCGCGGCCGTCCGTCTGTCGCCTGGAACCGTTCGTTCCGTTGGGCGGGTCTTATACTCGACCCCGCGGCCCCCGGGGAATGCGCATGTCGGGGCGCATGTTCCGGATTCGATGACACTACTCGAAGGCGGCAAGGATGGCGACAATCATCGGCACTCCCCGCAACGACCTCCTCCTGGGCACCCCGGCCGATGACCTGATGTTCGGCCTGACCGGCGATGACGCGCTGGTGGGCCAGGGCGGGGCGGATCTGCTCGACGGCGGCATCGGCGCCGACTATCTGCGGGGCGGCGCGGGGAACGACACCTACCGGGTGGACGACTTCCGCGATCGCGTCGTCGAGACGCGCGATCCGCTTGCTCTCGTGCGGGTGTCCGCGGCCGCGGACGGCACACAAGGGAACAACACGAGCTACAACCCGGCGATCTCTGCCGATGGTCGATTCGTCGCTTTCGGCAGCCTCGCATCCAACCTGGTCCCGGGCGAGTCAAACGTCGTCCAGGACGTGTTCGTGAAGGATCTGACGACGGGCGCCGTCGCGCGCGCTTCGACCGACGTCAACGGGCTCCAGGGCAACGACACGAGCTTCGCCGCGTCGATCGGCGCAGACGCGCGCTACGTCGCGTTTCTCAGCAATGCCACGAACCTCGTGCCCGACGATCGCAACTTCGTCACCGACGTGTTCGTGAAGGACCTCGCGACCGGCGCCATAGTCCGCGCATCGGTCAGCGACCGTGGCGTCGAGGCCAACAACTTGAGCGTAGACGCCGCGATCTCCGGCGATGCGCGATTCGTCACCTTTTCGAGTCTCGCGTCGAATCTGGTCGCCGGCGACCGGAACGTCTCCACCGATGTCTTCGTGAAGGATCTGCAGACGGGTGCGATCTTCATCGCTTCGTCCAATGCTCAGGGGATCTCCTCCGTCGGCGGCAGCAGTGACGCGGCGATCTCGAGCGATGGGCGCGTGGTCGCATTCAGCAGCAACGCGTTCGATCTCGTCCCGGGCTTCACCGGTGCGGTGACGGGGATCCTCGCGAAGAACCTGGCGACAGGCGCCATTGCGCTGGTTTCCACCGCGTCGGACGGCAGGCAGGCGAACGACTCGAGCTTCGCACCGTCGGTCTCGGCGGACGGGCGCCTTATCGCGTTTCAGAGCGCTGCCTCCAACCTCGTTCCGGGCGACCTGAATGCAGTCTCCGACATCTTCGTCAAGGATCTCGAGACGGGTGTCGTCGCGCGCGTGTCGACGTCCACGAACGGCGTCGAGGGCAACAACGCCGCCGATGCACCGCAGATCTCGCCCGACGGCCGATACGTGGTCTTTCGCAGCGTTGCCTCGAATCTGGTGCCAGGTGACAACGGGGCCACCGCCGATATCTTCGTGAAGGACCTCGTCACCGGCGCCCTCACCAGGGTCTCCGAAGGCCAGACCGGACTGAACCCGAACGACAACAGCTTCGGAGCCGCCATCGCGGCCGATGGAAGCGTCGTCGCGTTCCTCAGCAGTGCCTCGGATCTCGTGCCCGGGCTCCCGAACACTGTCCCCGATGTGTTCGCGGCGACGCCGGCTATCGTTACGGGCGGCGGCGTAGATACCGTCGAATCTTCCCTCTCCTTCGCGCTCCCCGCGAACGTCGAGAACCTCACGCTCGTGGGCGCCGCAGACATCGACGGCGCGGGCAACAGCCTGGGGAACATCCTCGCGGGCAATGTCGGCGCGAACCGTCTGTTTGGCGGGGCGGGGGACGATGGACTCTTCGGCGCTCCGGGCAACGATCTCCTCAACGGCGGCGACGGCGCCGACTACGCGAGCTACGTGGGACCGCGGTCGCTCTACGCGGTGGTGGGCAACGGCGGCGAACTGGTGGTGGCCAGCGCGGCGGAAGGCGTAGACCGCCTCGCGGGGATCGAAACGCTCGTCTTCGCGGACGCCGTGCTACCGACGACAACCGTGGACAGCGCGCGGGAGTATCTCGCGTCCTATGCGGATCTCATGACCGCGTTCGGCGCCGACGGAGCCGCCGGGTTGAGTCACTTCGCCACGACCGGCCATGCCGAAGGCCGGACCGTCACCTTCGACGGGCTGGAATACATCGCCTCCTACGGTGATCTGGTGAATGTCCTGGGGCTGAACGCGGATGCCGGTGCCGCGCACTACATCCAAGCTGGGCGCTTCGAGGGTCGCACCACCAGCTTCGACGGCCTGCAGTACATCGCCTCGTACGGCGATCTGATCGTCGCGTTCGGCGCGAACGCGGATGCTGGGGCGACCCACTACCTCGCCTCCGGTTTCTCCGAGCACCGCGTCCCGGACCTGTTCGACGCGACGCAGTACCTCGCGAAGTACGCGGACCTGCAGGCCGCCTTCGGCGCGAACACCGAAGCGGCGACGATTCACTACCTCACGGCCGGCTATTTCGAGGGCCGGACGGATCACCCCTTCGCCTGATCGATCGTGAATTCCCCTTCTTAGCGCCCGGGGCAGCGATCTCAGGGCCGCCCGCCGCAGCGGTAGCCCCTGCGAGCAAAGCACGCAATGCCCGATCTGCCTGGTCGAGGAAGGCCTCGTCGGAGTGGTCGTCGACGCGTCCAGCGGCGCCATGACGAAGTACGAGCCGCAGATCACGATCACACTGATCCCGGCCGTATTCGAGACTGCGGAGGAACGAGACCAGTTCTTCGACCAAAGGGTAAGCCAGTTTTCCGCGGAGGCGAGCAAAGTGAAGCAGCGCATTCGGGACAAGTGCCAACCCGAGAATTGCGAGCGAGAGTTGAAGCTTGCGGACGAAGAGGAGGCGGCAGGACTCGCCAGGATCGGGCACCAGCGCCTAACCGCCAAGATCAAGTCGCAAGAGACAATCGAGGGGACTCAGCCGGAAGAAAAGGCAGCTGTAGTCGGCGGGCCGTCCACGAACTGAGGTGGCACAGCTTATAGCGTAACCGCCTCGCCCGGCTGATGGCGCCCGCGGGCACTATGCCGCGATCGGGCGAGCGCAAAGGACAGGAACACAAATGAACGCCTCTTATTCATGCAAGCTTCTTCCGCTTGCCCTGACGCTGCTCGTCCTGCTTGGATGTGCTCACACTGGCACTTACAACGCGGGATATCTGGCCGCCGCCCGTAGGCCAGTGGCAGCACCATGCGAAGGTAGGGTACTCGTGGTTACGACGGAAGCCGAGGATGCCTATATCTACAAGGGCCATCCGACGAGCTTTACCGGGTCCGCGACCACCCTCACGGTCCCATTCGGCGCGATCATCAAGGAAGCCACGGTCGCGGCTTTCAGCGACGCGTTCCGCGGCGGTGCTGAAGCGAGTGCATCGGTGCATGATGCCGAGCGCTTCGTGGCCGTGGTAAGCCCGCACCCCGTGTCGTTCACGTACGAGTACAACCAACTCAAGAACGTCGGGTTTGCGATAACGCCCACTGCGGTCGTTTCGATCGACGTGCATGTCCTCGACGCGGGCGGAGTGATCCGCTGGCAGAAGGCTTATGCATCGGGCGCCGTGGAGGGACCTTCGTACATGCTCAACACGGCACCTCAGGAGGAGATCGTCAAGGTGACGCACAAGGCCGTCTACGACCTGATGGCGAAAGTGGCTTCCGACGTGTCGGCGCAGTTTGTAGCGAGCCAGGTTCCGACAGCGCCCGAGGCAAGATGATTTCGGGTCCCGTTAAACCGTCTTCAGCACGGACCGAAAGATGGCCACTTCAGTCGGAAACGTAATCCCTGTCAGTAACGATCCGTTCCTTGCCGGTTTGATTCAGGGCGGCAGGTGGTTCTTCAGCGGTCCGCCAGTGCTCACCTACTCCGAGCATAGCGATCCCTCGACCGCTTCATACTGGACCGCGGATCTCTCCAACGGCTACGCGCAAGCATTCATCGAGTGGGCGAATGTCGCCAACTTGAGCTTTCAGAGAACGCTCGGCCCCGCACCCCTCACGCAGACCAGCGCGGATGTGGCGCTTTCTCTGTTCAGGGACGCTTCGGATCCCTCGCTCGTCAGCTTCACCTTCTTTCCGGACCCGGCCTTCGCGGATCGCGTTCTCTCTGCTTCGGGTCTGACCCGGGCCGCATATCCGCGACCGGAAGGGGACATGTTCTTCAACCTCGCGAGCGGCTTTCCGTCCTACATCCAGCCGGGAGGCGTGGGCCGCTGGGCCGCACTGCACGAGATCGGCCATGTGCTGGGGCTGAAACACCCCTTCGACGACGGCGGAAGCGGCCGGCCGACGTTCTCTGCACTCGGGATCGGCGCGTATGACTCCGGCTTCTGGACGGTGATGAGTTACGAGAACATCAACCCGACCGTGGCAGACCGGGGACACCAGGCAACGCCGATGCCCCTCGACATCGAGGCCGTGCAGGCCATCTACGGTGCGAACTCCGGATACCGTGTCGGCAACGATGTCTATCCCCTGCTCGACGACGGCGTCGCCAGGACGATCTGGGATGCGGGCGGGATCGACGCCTTCGATGCATCGGGGTTGACGAACGCCGGCACGTCGTTGACGCTGGTCCCCGGCGGGTTCTCGCGCTCCGGCGCCGACTCGGTGACGGCAATCGCTTTCGACGTGGCAATCGAGACCGCAATCGGGTCCAACCTCGCGGACACCATCCTCGGCAACGATCTCCCCAACCGCCTGGAAGGCAGAGGGGGCGATGACAGCCTGACCGGCGCTGCCGGTCCGGACTCGCTGGACGGCGGCGACGGCAGCGCGGATACGGCCGTCTACGCTGCGGGGCACGGCGCTTACACCGCGCTTCGCGCGCCCGGCGCAGTCCTGGCGGTCGGGCACAACGGCGGGGGCGGCGACGGGGTCGATCGTCTCTGGAACGTCGAGTGGCTGCGGTTTGCCGGTGAGACGGTTCCGGTGTCCACGGCGGACAGTGCGCTCGAGTACATCGCGGGCTACGGCGACCTCATGGCAGCGTTGGGCGCCAACCCCGGGGCAGGGATCGAGCATTACGCCAACGCCGGCTACTACGAAGGCCGCAGCGTGGCATTCGACGGGCTCGAATACATTGCGTCCTACCCAGACCTCATGAATGCCTTTGGGTCGAGCGACGAGTCCGGCGCGGCGCATTACATCGTGGCCGGAAGGTTCGAGGGACGCAAGGTTGCCTTCGACGGTCTGGAGTACATCGCGTCGTACGCCGATCTCGTGGCCGCCTTCGGCGCCAGCGCTGATGCCGGTGCCGCGCACTATATTCAAGCTGGGCGCTTCGAGGGTCGCACCACCAGCTTCGACGGCCTTCAGTACATCGCCTCGCACGGCGATCTCATCGGTGCCTTCGGCGCGAATGCGGATGCGGGCGCGAACCACTATATCGTCTCCGGTTTGGCCGAGCACCGCGCCCCGGACCTGTTCGACGCGACGCAGTACCTCGCAAACTACGCGGACCTGCAGGCTGCTTTCGGCGCGAACACCGAAGCGGCGACGATTCACTACCTCACGGCCGGCTATTTCGAGGGCCGGACGGACCACCCGTTGGCCTGACGCATCGCGCCGACCCGACTGCCGACGGGTCGCGAAGTCGGGGCACGAAAGCTGCTATTCGGGCGGGATGCTGTTCGACCCCGAGAGGTCCGCGTCCGCGGCTTCGAGTCCCCCCGCTTCTCATCGTGTGCTGGACATCCTCTGGAGTGCCAACTTCATGTGTCCGCTCGCCTATGCCGGGCTCGCGCTCTTGCTAGGGGTCGTCGACGAGGCGGCCGCGCGCCGGCTCTGGATAGCGGCATACCTCTGCGGCGCGATCGCCGCGAGCGGCGCGGTGGGCGCACACGCTCTGTGGTGCCACTGGTCGCCCGCCGATCTTCCCGTGCACCGCGCCCGCGCCCGCGCCGCAGACCTGCCGATCCTGCGCGTCCGGCTCGTTCAGGTGTGGGCGCTGGACTCCCTGGCAGGGATGTTCGGCTTCGCTCTGGCGCTGCTCGGATTTCCGAGAGATATCTGGATCTGGTTCATGCTGGCCTCTGCCGCGCTCCTCTTCCTGCACCACCCCGCACAGCTTCGACTCGCCGAGACTGCCGGCTGATCCGGCCTCGCATCGGTACACTCGCGGGCGCCTGCCGCGCTTCGCTCACGCTCGATATCGTTGCACGGCTGTGCCTCGTCTTCGCTAGAATGCGCGGCTCATCTCACCGCCTTCGCCCGTGATTCAGTTCCGCAGTCTGACACTCGCGCGCGGCGCCCGTCGCCTGATCGAGGATGCCACGCTACAGATCCATCCCGGCTGGCGTGTCGGCCTCGTGGGTGCGAATGGCAGTGGCAAGTCGAGCCTCTTCGCCCTGCTGCGCGGCGAGCTGCACGCAGACTCGGGCGACTGCGAAATGCCGGGCGGTTGGATCATCGCCTCGGTCGCGCAGGAAACGCCCGCGCTGCCAACACCTGCGCTCGAGTACGCGCTCGACGGCGATGTGGAGTTGCGCGCGATCGAGCGCGAGCTCGCGTCGGCGGAAGCGGCGCAAGACGGACATCGCGTCGGCGAGCTGCACGTACGATTGCACGAGATCGGAGGCTACGCCGCGCCGGCACGCGCTGCTGCGCTGCTGTCGGGTCTCGGCTTCGCGGACCACGACTTCGCGCGGCCCGTATCCGACTTCTCGGGCGGCTGGCGGATGCGCCTCAATCTCGCGCAGGCGCTGATGAGCCGCTCGGACCTCTTGCTGCTGGACGAGCCGACGAATCACCTCGACCTCGACGCCGTCGTATGGCTGGAACGCTGGCTCGCCAGCTATCGCGGCACGCTGCTGCTCGTCTCCCACGATCGTGATTTCCTCGACGCTTGCGTGACGCACGTCGCGCATCTGCACGCCCAGCGCCTTGCCCTCTACACCGGCAACTACTCGGCGTTCGAAACGCAGCGCGCGGCCCAGCTTGCGGTGCAGCAGGCGATGTTCGAGAAACAGCAGCGCGAGGTCGCACATCTCGAGCGTTTCGTCGAGCGCTTCCGCGCCAAGGCCACCAAGGCGCGACAGGCGCAAAGCCGGCTCAAGGCGCTCGACCGCATGGAGCGTATCGAGGCTGCCCACGTCGACGCACCGTTCGATTTCGACATTCCCGCACCGCCTCGCGCACCCGATCCGCTGCTGGTACTCGAGGAGGTGTCTGCGGGCTATGCGGATCGCCTCGTACTGGATCAGGTGAATCTGACTCTGCATCCCGGTGCGCGGCTCGGGTTGCTCGGTCCGAACGGCGCCGGCAAGTCCACCCTCGTCAAGCTGCTGTCCGGGGAGATCGATCCGATCACGGGTCGGCGTACGGAGGGCAACGGCCTCGCCATCGGTTACTTCGCGCAGCACCAGCTCGAGCAGCTGCGGCCAAGCGAGTCGCCGCTGCAGCACTTCATGCGGCTGGAGCCGCGAACTCGCGAGCAGGAGTTGCGCGACTACCTCGGTGGATTCGACTTCCGCGGTGGGATGGCCGACTCGCCAGTCGAACCATTCTCGGGGGGTGAGAAGTCGCGCCTCGCGCTCGCCCTGTTGGTGCGTCGTCGGCCCAATCTGCTCCTGCTGGATGAGCCGACCAACCACCTCGATCTCGACATGCGCCATGCCCTTACGAAGGCGCTCGCGGAGTACGAGGGCAGTCTCGTGCTCGTGTCCCACGACCGCGCACTGCTGCGAACCGTGTGCGACGGCTTCCTGCTGGTGGTGGACGGGCGGCCGTCGGAATTCGAGGGCGACGTGGACGATTATCTGACTTGGCTCGCCGCGCGCAGAGACGTGCCATCCGTGGCAGAGGCCAACGCGGGGCGCGCTGCCGACAAGGCGTCGCGGAAGGAGTCCCGGGAGAATGCGGTCGCTGATCGCCAGGCGAAGCTTGCGCTGCGTCGGCCATTGCTAAGAGAGGCAGAAAAGCTGGAGCGGGAAATGGAGCGGTGGCAGGAAGAGAGACGTGCGCTCGACGCCGGGTTTGCCGACCCGTCCTTCTATGCGGAAGATGCCGGTGCCAAGCTGCAGAAGATCATGCAGCGGCAGGGCGAACTGATGCGACTTCTGGCGGAGGCGGAGGAGCGCTGGTTGGAGGTGCACGCCGAGCTGGAAGTGATTGGCGAGGTCTCGTGACCGTCTGTGCCACCGCGACACCCCTGGCTGCTCGTCGCCGCCAACCCCAATGGGAAACCTTCCCGATTGGAGTAGCGTTAGAATGGGCTGTCGCGAGCGTCGAGGGAAGGCGGCATGAACAGTCTGTGCAGGGTGGTAAACGGCTTGATGGAACGCGAGGTCGATGGTGAGATTATCCTGCTCGATAGCGAATCCAATCTGATCCATCAGTTCAACAAGACGGCGAGCATAATCTGGCAAAAATACGAGGAAGGCGCCTCTCCGAACGAAATTGCCGAGGTGCTTGCAAGAGATTTCGATGTGGAGGAACATAGAGCCAGGGTCGACGTGGAGCGGACCTTGGAACAGCTGGCGCAACTTGGGCTGAAGAAGGCCGTCGGAACGGGTTGAGGAGAACCATATGCAGAACGAGCACAGCAATTCACGCCGCGAATTCGTCAAGAAGGCAGCATACATAGCACCGGCAATCTTGACCCTTCAGGCTGCTCCGGCCTATGCCAAGCCTGGGTCAATCAAGGATCGTCCGAGGGACAGGCCCAGACTTCCCCGCGATCCGAAGCCGCCACGGCCGTGGTGGCGAGGCCGGTAGGCGTTCGCGGCCCGATCCAAGCTTAAGCAGTAACCTCTGGCGGGGGCTTGCAGTGCTCCCGCCGGGGAGTTTTCCGTCCCTATCTCCCCATTGCGGCATTCCTTCTCGTTCTGGGTCGCAGGTGAATGCGTTCGGGTGGTGTGCGCGGAGCCCGAGTTATTCGGACTCATAGCGGCTAAGTTCGCAGCAATGGCGGCAAACACGGCGCCGTCGCCCAGACTGGATTATCTGATCGAAGGCGGGTCCACGACGTCTCTACTTTGCGCTGGTCAACATTCCCGTTGCATTCCTTGGGCAGACCCCGACGAACTGCTCTTCCTGTTGGAGAAGGACATCACCGTCGAAGTGCAGAAGAGGAGACCCGACCTCTATTTTGTGCACGCAGCGGCACTCGAATGGGAAGGCAAGGCGTACCTGCTTGCCGCGGACTCGGGCAGCGGCAAGTCCACCACCGCTTGGGCGCTCCTCCACCACGGCTTCCGCTATCTCAGCGACGAGTTGAGCGCCATCGATCTCGAGTCGATGCGGGTACATCCATACCCTCACGCGCTATGTCTGAAGCAGCGGCCTCCCGATTATCCGCTGCCGGCGGAAACGATAGACCTGGGTCGAACTCTCCACGTGCCGGTCAGCGCGCTGCCGGCCGAGGTGACCACCGACGCGCGGCCGCTGGGCGGGGTATTTCTTCTGAAGTACCGTCCCGAACTCGATCAGCCTGAACTGCGCAGGATCAGTCCCGCGGAAGCGGGCGCGCGCCTTTACCTGACGGCCCTCAACGCCTTGTCGCATGCCAACCGAGGCCTCGACGCGGCGGTCCGCATCGCCGAAACGGTGCCGTGCTTTGCGATCGAATCCGCCGGCCTGCCGGCGACTTGCGCCCTGATCCGTTCGGCACTGGGCGACTAAGGACACTGCCGGCCGCGCCTCGCCTCTAGGCATTGGCCATGACAACATCGACCCAGTAGTTCGATCCGTTCCAGGTATTGGTCGGAAACGCGCTCGCGCCATACGCATACACGCCATTACCTCCCGAGACCAGCGGACTCGCCGGCGCATGCAGCGGTCCCACGTCGACGCCCTGGGTGGAGAAATAACCGACGTCCGCCGAATAGAATCCGGTCGGGGTGTGGTAGGACGCGACGTAGGTCTGACCTGCCTGCACCGCGACCGGCGTAGCGAAGTCGACCTGCTGCCAGCCGCTCGCCGTCTCGTTCGTGAAAGTCGCGCTGGCGAGCCTGGTACCGGTCGCCGTCCAGATGCTGCCGACGTGTGTTCCCGTGTCTTGTGAACCCTTGTAGAAGCGCAGGGACGTGATCGAGGCATCGATATCCGACCTGAACTTGACGCCAAGCTCTACCGGATTTGGATCGTTCACGTTGATCTGCGTCGGAACGGCAGTAGTGCCAAAGAGGCTCCACGGTCCGGTCGCAGCCTGCACGTTGACCGTGACGCCAGCACCGGGAACCTGCATGTTGAGGCTGTCGTCGGTCGCTCGCGACTTGATGACGGCCGATCCGGGGGTCGTCGGCCGCCACGAATAGGACCAGTTCTCCCGACCGGAGGCCGGGTGCCAGCTCGTACCATTGTCGACGGAGACTTCGACGCCGCCGACTCGCCCGCCGGTGTCGGACGCGGTTCCGGTGATGGTGACGGTCTGGCCGACCGGGAAGGAACTGCCACCGCTCGGCGTCGTGATCGACGAGACCGGCGCGACGGCGTCGGTCGATGCGCTCGTCGGCACCAGTCCAGCCTGCAGCGAGCCAGGCTGGATGCCCATGTCCGCGAACAGGTTGACGGTGGCCTGCTGCATGCGCGGATCGGGCGTAGACGTTTCGTTGATGTGTTCGCTGTCCAACCCCCACGACCAGCGGGTCGTGCCGGCCCCGAAGACGAGCGCCCCGCTCGGCGCCTTGTACAGGGTCAGATTGTGCGTCGCCGTCGCAGGTCCCGTGCTGTTGCCGTAGTCGAGCAGATACTGTGAGACACCCAGCGTCGTCGTGGAAAGCTTGATCGCGCCGGGCGGCCGGAAGCCGTTGTCCCGGTCCTCGTCCCATTCGTAGCCTAGAACATTCGGGTTCAAGGTCGCGGTCTGACCGGCACCGAGATTGGCGATGCTGGTGTTGCGCCAGAAGCGCATCTTGCCATCAGCCGCCGGCACCTCGATCGTATCCGTTCGATAGGAATCGACCTGGAAGATCGTCCCGGTCAATCGGTTTTCCGGGCGGCCTCCGTCGGCAGGTGGGCTGAAGCGCGGGTCGCGCCATGTTCCCGTCCAGGCCGGATTGGGGTCGACCTTGGCGTTCGACCAGGTTTCCTTGTAGCTGACGAGCGTTCGATTCGGGGTGCCCGATCCATCGATGCTGTTTTCCCACCGCGTCTTCCAGTACACCTCGTTGCCGGAGAAGAAGGCGAGATCGACGCCGGCATCGCGTGCGACCTCGACATTGACCCGTTGCTGGTTGGACCAGTATTCGTCGTGGCCCATCGACACGAACGCCTTGTGCTCGAGCAGTTCCTGTCCCCGACGCTCGGTATCGACGTTCGTGGTGTAGCTCGCGTTGTAGCCGTTGGCTTCGAGCCAGCGGATCATCGGATACTCGGCATCGAAAAGCGGGGCGTTGACGGAGTTCGTCGCGGTGCCGAACGGCCGGTTGTAGCTCACCTTCTTCGCCTGGGTCGGCGACGACGGGGTTCCGGTGTAGAAGTTCTCGCCGCCCCACAGGTTGTACGCTTGCCAGGTCGCGTCGGCGGTCTGGACCAACAGATCCGAGCGCCCGTCGTCGTCGCGCACCACGAAGTACATGTGGTTCTCGCCGAGCGTGCCGTCCTCTCTTACGAGATGCCCGATGTAGACACCGGAGACGGCGTCGGTCGGGACGTTCCAGGACGCGGTGACGCTCCAGTTTCCGGCGTCGGCCAGGCCGGTGGAGGTGTCGCGTAAAGGCGCCGGCTGGTTGGGGAAGGCGGAGGGTTCTATCGACGTGATATAGCGCGCCCCATTCCCCTGGTAATAGCCCATCCGGTAGATGTCGATGCGATAGTCGGACGCGACGGTGTTGACCTTGAAGTCGACTCTCTGGCCCTGATCGACGCTGATGTCGGTCGCGAAACCTTCGATCGCGGTGGTCGGCCCGTTGATGCCCCACACGCTTTGCGGCGTCCCCGGCAGCTGGTTTTCCGCAACAATCCGATTGGGTCCCGCGTCGTCGAGGCCGGTGACGGTCACGGTCACCGCCGCCGTAGCCGTTGCGCCTTGGCTGTCGGAGACCGTGTAGGTGAACGTGTCCGTCCCCTGCTGACCGGCATCCAGCGACTGGAACGCCGCGCCGGGGTTGTAGGTGATGGTGTTGTTGGCATTGATGGTCGCGCTGCCCTGTGTTCCGGTGAGGTTCAGAAGCGTGACCGTGAGCGGGTGGCCGTCCGGATCGGAGTCGTTGGCGAGGACACTGATCGTCACCGGGCTGTCTTCGTTGGTCGTGGCGCTGTCCGCAACCGCGTTCGGTGGCTGATTGCCTGACGCACCGACGGTGAGGCTGACCGTCGCCGTAGCTTGTGCGTTGCTTGGATCCTTGATCGTGTACGTGAAGCTCGCGGGCCCGCTATAGCCAGGGTTTGGTGTGAAGACCACGTTGCCAGTCTGACCGGGAGGCGTAACCGTGCCGTTCACCGCACCCTGGACAGATTCCACCGTGAGCGTGTCGTTGTCCGCATCGGTGTCATTGCCGAGCAGCGTCGATGTCGGAATGTTGAGGACCGTCTGGAATGGTGTCGTGAAGCCGCTGTCGTTCACTGCCACCGGCGGATCGTTCACCGGATTGACGGTGACGCTCACGTTGCCCGTGGCGGTGCTGTTGCCGTCCGAGAGGGTGTAGGTGAACACGGCCGGGCCGTTGTAGTTCGCGGCCGGCGTGAAGGTCACGTTGCTGCCGTTAAGCACGACGGCGCCGTTCGTGGCGCCGCCAACGGCGGTGATGCTCAACGGATTGTTCTCCGGATCGGTGTCGTTGCTCGTGAGGTCGGTCGCGGCCAACGTCAAGGCCGTGTCTTCGTTGGTCGAGCGCGTGTCGGGATTCGCTATCGGCGGCTGGTTCACAGGTCCCGTCTGCAACACGACGTCGACCCAGTAGTTCGATGCGGCGAAGGTCGAGTTCGGAAATGCGCTGGTGGCGTTGTAGCGGTAGACCCCGTTGCCCCCGGACGTACCGGTCGCGGGGGCAGTCAGCGGACCGTTGGTATAGGCCGCATTGAAGTAGTTCTCGTTGACCGAGTACTTGCCCTGCGGGGCGAAATACGAAGCGACGTAAGTCGTCCCCGCGGTCACCGTAACCGGGTTCGCGAAATTGACCTGCTGCCAGCCGCTCGCGGTCTCGTTGGTGAAGGTGGCGGTCGCGAGTTGCGTACCGGTCGAA
>JAEUMX010000202.1 GCA_016791285.1 Burkholderiales bacterium | reverse complement strand
GCGAACGTGCCGACGATCGACACCGGCACCGCCACCAGCGGGATGATCGACGCGCGCCACGTCTGCAGGAACACGATCACCACGATCACGACGAGCAGGATCGCTTCGAGCAGCGTCTCGATCACGGCCTGGATCGACTTCTGCACGAAGCGCGTCGGGTCGTAGACGATGTCGTACGACACACCGGCCGGGAAGCTGCGGCTCATCTCCGCCATCGCCTGGCGGACGTTGTTCGAGAGCTCGATCGCGTTCGAACCCGGCGCCTGGAAGATCACGATCGCGACCGCGGGCTTGTTGTTGAGCAGCGAGCGCAGGGCGTACTCCCCCGCCCCGAGCTCGATGCGCGCCACGTCCTTCAGGCGCAGCACCCCGCCGTCGGGGGAGGTCGCGACGATCACTGCGCCGAATTCCTCCTCGGTCACGAGCCGCCCCTGCGTGTTCACCGAGAGCTGGAAGTCCGTGTCCTTCGCCGCCGGCGGCGCGCCCACGACCCCCGCCGCCACCTGCTTGTTCTGCTCGCGCAGCGCCCGCACCACGTCGCTCGCCGTGAGATTGCGGCTCGCGAGCTTTTGCGGGTCGAGCCACACGCGCATCGCGTAATCTCCGGCGCCGAACACGAGCACCTGGCCCATGCCGGGGATGCGCTGCAGGTTGTCCTTGATGTTGAGCACCGCGTAATTGCGCAGGTACAGCTCGTCGTAGCGCTCGTCGGGCGAGAGGATGTGCACCACCATCGCGATGTCGGGCGAGCTCTTCTGCGTGATGACGCCGATCTGCCGCACCTCTTCCGGCAATCTCGGCAACGCGCGCTGCACGCGGTTCTGCACCTGGGTCTCCGCCTGATCGACGTCGGTGCCGACCTTGAACGTGACCGTGAGCTGCAGCACGCCGTCGGTGGTCGCCTGCGACTCCATGTAGAGCATGTGCTCGACGCCGTTGATCTGCTCTTCGAGCGGTGCGGCGACGGTCTCGGCGATGACCTTGGGGTTGGCGCCCGGGTACGTGGCGCGCACCACCACCGAGGGTGGCACGACGTCCGGGTATTCGCTCACCGGCAGGTTGAAGATCGCGATGAGCCCGGCGAGGAACATGAGCACCGACAGCACGCCCGCGAAAATCGGGCGGTCGATGAAGAAGCGGGAGATGTTCATCGCGTCAGCTCGCCGCGGCCTTGGTGGTCGCGCCGGGGCGGCCATTGTCGGTGGACGCTTCCATCGGCACCTTTTCCGGCGTGACGGGCGCCCCGGGCCGCGCACGCTGCAGGCCGTTCACGACGACGAGCTCGCCCGGCTCGAGTCCGGATTCGATCACCCGCAGCCCGTCGACCAGACGGCCGATCTTCACTTCACGATACTCGGTCTTGTTCTCGCCGTTCACGACCAGCACGAACCGCTTGCTCTGATCCGTGCCGATGGCACGGTCCACCACCAGCACCGCTGCCCGCGGTTCGGCGGCGTCGCCAAGCTGGACCCGGGCGAAGAGGCCCGGCGTGAACCGCCCCGCCTTGTTGCCGAGCACCGCCCGCATGCGCACCGTGCCGCTGTCCGGATCGACACGATTGTCGATGAACTCGAGCCGTCCCTGGTGCGGAAAACCAGACTCGTCCGCGAGCCCGACGGCCACCGGCAGCGCGTCGCCGCGGCTCTTGCCGATGTACTTGAGGAAAGCCCCCTCGTTCACTTCGAACGATGCGTAGATCGGATCGGTCGACACGATCATGGTGAGCAGCGGCGAATTCGGCACCTCGCCCTGGACCAGGTTGCCGGGGGTGATCTCCGCCTTGCCCACACGGCCGGAGACCGGCGCCGTCACGCGCGTGTACGACAGGTTGAGCCGCGCGGTGTCGAGCGCCGCCTGGTTGGCACGCACTTGCGCTTCGAGACTGCGCACTGCCGCGGCGGCCTCGTCGTACTCGCGCTTCGAGGTGGCGCGCTCGGCGAGCAACGCTTCCTGCCGCGCGAAGACCGTGCGTGCGAGGTCGAGCTGCGCCCGCGTGTTGCCGAGGGTGGCCTGCGCCTGGGCCACCGCCGCCTCGAACGGCCGCGGATCGATCTGGAACAGGAGATCGCCCTTCTTCACTTCCGCGCCCGGTTTGAAGTTCACCGACTGGATGTAACCCGTCACGCGCGCGCGCACCTCGACCTGGTCGATCGCTTCGATCCGGCCCGGAAACTCGTCGGTCTCGACGATCTCCTTCTCCAGGGCCGCGGCGACGCTCACCGCTGGCGGTCCCTGCGGCGGCCCCGGCAGCGCACCGGAGGGCTTGTTGCAGGCGGCGAGCAGCGCGAGAGCGAGCGCTGGCAGCGCGCGCCGGATCGAGGCAGTGAGCACGTTCTGGATGCACATGGCGTGATTGAAATCGATCATGGACGGGACATTCCTCCCGGACTCGCGAGCCGGGAGCGCAGAAATCCTTCGATCGCGGTCCACGTATCGCCTGTCCAGCAGTGTGTGGCGGCTTCGATACGGGGCTGACGCGAGACCTGCGTCGTCACGCCGGCCGCGATCAGCTTCGCGCCGTAGTGCTCCGCCTCGTCGCGCAAGGGATCGCCGTCGCACGTGACGATCAGCGCCGGCGCGAGGCCGGCTAGCCGCGTCGAGGAGACCGGGGCGGCATACGGGTGGAGCCAATCCGCGGCGTTCGGCAAGTACGTGCGGTAACACGCGCCGCAGACACCGGGCGTATGCGTGGCATTCGCCACGAACCGTTGCATGGAGGGTGAACTGAGGCTCGGGTCGAGCATGGGCCCGACCAGGATCTGGGCCGCCAGCGCGGGCGCGCCGCGGTCGCGCGCCATCATCGCCGTCGCGGCCGCGAGATTGCCGCCCGCTTCTTCGCCCGCGACTGCGATCCGCTTCGCGTCCCACCCGCGCCGCCGGCCAGCGGCACCCGCCCAGACAAGCGCAGCGTAGGCATCCTCGGCCGCAGCGGGAAACGGCTGCACCGTGGCGAGCGTGTACTCGGGCGTGGCAACCACGAGACCGAGCCGCGCCGACATCGTCTGCGCCGTGGCGGCGATCGCATCGAGCCCGCCGCGCACGAAGCCGCCACCGTGGAACAGGACCACGAGCGCGCCCGGACAGCGAATGGCGCCGGGCGTGTAAAGCCGGACGCACAGCTCGCGGTCATTGCTGCGGAAAGAGGCCTTCGCGACCGTGACCCCTGTGCTGGATGAGTCCCCCGGCGAGCGCACCCGAGCCCGCATTCGCAGCCGTCCCGCCTCAGGCGCGCACTGTGCGCGGTGTCGCGCAGCCCTCGCGGGGCGAGGTATCGACGGTACCGAGCGGCCGTCCTGGGCGGCCCTTCGCGTCTTCCGGGACCGGTTGGCTCGCCTCGCACTGCACACTCTCGGCCGCCAGGGCGGCCTCGACACCGAAGGCGGCAGCAGTGGTGGCAAGGAAGGCAGCGATAATGGCGCGATTCAACGTGATCGTCTCCGGAAACAGAGGGCTTTGAGCCCCACGCTTCGCAGAATATTCGTTCGCCTTTTCTGGATAAAGCGCATCACATTGAATTTACCATTCGTATTCCTGAACAATTAGAATCACCATCATGGATCGGCTGCAGGCGATGCAGGTGTTCGTGCAGGTGGTGGACGCGGGCAGCTTCACCCGCGCCGCCGACGTTCTGCGCCTGCCGAAAGCGTCGGTCACGACGCTGGTACAGGGCCTGGAGGCACACCTGCGCGTCAAGCTCCTCAACCGCACGACGCGCCGCGTGAGCGTCACCGCCGACGGCGCCGCCTACTACGAACGTTGTGTGCGCATCCTCGCGGAAGTCGAGGAGACCGAAAGCGCGCTCTCGCGCACGCGCACAGCCCCCCACGGCCGCCTGCGCGTGGACGTGCCGGCGTCGTTCGGGCGGCAACTTCTGGTGCCGTCGCTGCCGGAATTCTTCGAGCGCTACCCGGAGATCCGGCTCGAAGTCGGTTGCACGGACCGCCCGGTCGACCTGTACGAGGAAGGCGTGGACTGCGTGGTACGCGGCGGTGAGCAAAGCGACTCGAGCCTCGTTGCACGGCGCGTGGCAACCTATCCCTTCGTCGCCTGCGCGACACCCGCGTACCTCGAGCGGTTCGGCGTGCCGTCTCATCCCCGCGACCTCGAGCGGCACCGCTGCATTCGCTACTTCATGCCGAAGACGGGTCGCATCGTCGACTGGAGCTTCAGCCGGGCCGGGGAACAAGTCACTCCGTCTGTCGACACGTTCGTCGCTCTGAACGATGGCGAAGCATACGCCGCCGCGGCGCTGGGGGGGTTGGGGGTAGCGCTCGCGCCGAGCTTCCTGGTGGACGACGCGCTCGCGGACGGTCGCCTGCTACGCCTGCTCGAAGACTGGACCACCGATCCGCTGCCGGTCTACGTCATGTATCCGCAGAACCGCCACCTGTCCGCAAAGGTGCGGGTATTCGTGGATTGGGTGGCCGAGCTTTTCGCGCGCTGATCGGCCCTCGCCGTATGCACGCGAATTCCTGGGCCCGGCGTGAAGCCGCGACGGTGAGGGCGATGCGCTAAAGTACCGTCATCGAGCACATGCGAAGAGGGTGCCGCATCCATGGATATCGCGCTGCTGTTTGCTCTCGTACTCCTCAACGGCTTTTTCGCGATGTCCGAGATTGCCCTGGTTTCGTCGCGCAAACCGCGCCTGCGGCAGCTCGCGGAAAGCGGAGATCGGCGCGCCGAGGCGGCCATCGAGCTGGGCGAGCACCCGACTCGTTTCCTGTCCACCCTGCAGATCGGCATCACCGCGATCGGTGTGCTCAATGGCATCATCGGCCAAGCCACTTTCGCCGAGCCCTTTTCCATCTGGCTGCAGGGACTGGGGTTCCCCGATCGAGCCAGCGAGATCGGCGCCACCGGTCTCGTCGTTCTCGTCATCACCTACGTCACCATCATCCTCGGGGAGCTGGTGCCGAAGCGGCTGGGCCAGATCAGACCCGAAGCGATCGCGCGGCTCGTCGCGGGCCCGATCCTGTGGCTGGCGGCGCTCACCAAGCCCTTCGTGCGGCTGCTGGCGGGCTCTACCGAGTTGGTCCTGCGCCTGCTGGGCGCGCGACCCACGGCACAGACGGTAACCGAGGACGAGATCCACGCCATCCTCGCTGAAGGCTCCGAAGCAGGCGTCATCGACGCCCAGGAGGGCGCCATGTTGCGCAACGTCTTCCGACTCGACGAGCGCCAGGTGGCGTCGCTCATGACGCCGCGTTCGGAGATCGCGTATCTGAACGTCGATGCCCCGATCGAGGAGTCGTTGCGCCTGCTCCGCGAGTCCGAGCACTCGCGCTTCCCGGTGTGCCGGAAAGATCTGTCGGAGATTCTCGGCATCGCGACCGCCAAGGGCCTGCTTACGCAGAGCATGCGTGGCGACCAGTTCGACCTTCATGCCGACTTGCTGCCCGCCGTCTACGTGCCCGAGACGCTCAACGGCATGGAGTTGCTGGAGAACTTCCGCTCGTCGAACGTGCAGTTCGTGCTCGTCGTCGACGAGTACGGGGACGTACAAGGTCTCGTCACCCTGCAGGACGTGTTCGAGGCCATCATCGGCGAGTTCAAGCCCTCGACCCCCGAGGACGCCTGGGCGATTCAACGGGAGGACGGCTCGTGGCTGCTGGACGGCTTCATCCCCATCCCCGAACTCAAGGACCGCCTGCACCTGCGCGCGGTGCCCGACGAGGACAAGGGCAGATACCACACGTTGAGCGGGATGGTCATGCTGCTCGCAGGCAAGGTGCCGAGAACCGGCGAGAAGGTGGAGTGGGAAGACTGGTCGTTCGAGGTCGTCGACATGGACGGCACGCGCATCGACAAGGTGCTGGCAACCCAAAGCGTCGTTCCCGCCGACGAACTGCTGGAACGTACTCCGACCGACGACACCGGGTCGGCGTCGTAATGGCCGACTAGGACTGGACCGGGGTCAGCACGACCTCCATCTGATAGAACTTGAAGACCCTGTCGTCAGCCGCGATCGGCTGATACCGATCCAACACCTCGGTGATGAACGCCGCCCACTCCGGCTGCGGCAAAAACCGCGTCCATTCGGCAAACGTCACGTGGCAGAAGTCGAAGAAGGCCCGACGACTGCCGAAGTCCCATGCCTTGTCTTCCACCTCCATGCGCAGGACCTTCAGTCCGTTCTGCTCCGCCAGTGCGCGATAGGCGTCCGGCGTGGGATGGACGTAGGGTCGTTGCCGCGTCTCGAAGTAGCGGGCCCACCGCGGTGATGCGCAAACGTCTTCGATCACGTCTTCCAGGCACTTCCGCCGCCCGTCCGGCACGAACCGCAACAGCGCCTCTCCGCCCGCCTTCAATGCGGCATGGATGGAGCGCAGCACGGCCACCTGCTCGGGCACCCAGTGCACTGCGTTGAAAGAGACGATGCGATCGAATTCGCGGGCGTAAGGAAGGTTGCGCGCGTCGCCGATATCGAAGCGCAGGTTCGCGTGAACGGATGAGCCGTAATGCTCCCGCGCAAAGTCGATCATGTTCTGGGAGGGATCGATGCCCAGCACGGAGCCCTCGGGGATCCGGTCGGCGATCGCAGCCGTGATCTTGCCGTTGCCGCAGCCGATGTCGAGCACGCGATCGCGCGGACCCGGCGTGACCCGGGCGAGATCCTCGGCCGCCATCGTCTCCTGCAGGCTCGAGATGGCTTGATAGCCGCTGGCGTTCCACTCTGACATGGTCGGTCTCTCTAACAGCCCTCGCAGCTGAGCACACCAGGAAGCGAGCGAAGCTCGCGGGAACAGGTCCGCCTGAGCCGATGTTTACGCCGTAACCTGCTCGTAGGAAAACTGCGGGATTCCGGCACGCTTCGACGCGTGCTCAACAGTGATGGCACATATGTTCCCGTCCGCGTCGAGATCCAGCACCGTGTTCCCATCCAAATCGCGCGTCTCGGCGACCGATGCTTCCATAAACTCGATAAGCAGCGTGTCGGTGTCTTCGAAGTAGCGAATTTTCATGGTATGAACCGTCGATCGAAGAATGCATTGTGGATCGTTTCGCCGTCCGGAAGAAGCACGACCCCGAGGTAGCGGTCTTCCATCTCCGCCACTTGCACCCACCGCCTGATTCGGCCGTCGGCCTGAACAGACTCCCCTGTCTTCCTCATCGGCGACGCTTGTGGATCGCGGCGACCCAGTTTTCCAGCGCCTGGATGTCGGCCTTGAGTTCCGGTGGCTCAGGCACCGGCGCGCGCGCCGCTGCGGCCTGATCGTGGCCCGGTAGCCATTTCGAGCATTTCGTCATCGCCGTATCGACGGTTCGGCAATCCTCCGCCGTGATGTCCGCAATTGTGCCAATGTGCTGCGTCTGAACGCCAGGCCGGAACCGTTCGACAATGCCGCCCAGAAGGACTTCCTCAACGGCGCGTTCCCAGGCTTCGCGTAGCAAGCCGTAGAGGTACTTGCCCTCCTTCTCATAGGTGGCCTGATGGCCGTCGCGAAAGAGTTTATCCGCGGCTTGCCATTCGTTCTTCAGGTATCCAACCTTCTTCCTGACGGGCATCGCGACCCACGGCAACTCCTCCGCGCAGACGCCGGCACCCTTCGAGAGCTGACGAACGTGCTGGTCAAGCTGCGCTATGTCCTGTTTGTCGGCGAACTGTTCGAGCAACAGAAGGAAGACAACGTCGTGTGTGAAAACAATGACCTGCCGACTCTTGGCTTCCTGCACCAGCCGCCGCGCGACACCGTCGCGCCATCTGTAGTCGAGCGAAGACACAGGATCATCAAATACGATGCCGGAAGGATCATCGGCGGTGCTGAGTTCCGCAAAGAATGCCGCTATGGACAGGCAGCGCTGCTCGCCCTCGCTTACCACCTTCGGCAGTTCAACACCGGGCGCGCGCGTCAGAATGAGTTTGTGATAGAGAACGCCATCCGCTCCGCCGGCTTC
>JAEUMX010000195.1 GCA_016791285.1 Burkholderiales bacterium | reverse complement strand
CCGAGGCCGGTGCCTTGCCCGAGCGGCTTCGTCGTGAAGAAGGGATCGAAAATGCGTGGCTGGATCTCCGGCGGGACGCCGGGGCCGTCGTCGCAGACCTCGATCACCGCGAACTCGCCGTTGCGCCGCGTGCGGATGGTGATGGTGCCCTGCCCGCCGAGCGCGTCGGCCGCGTTGTCGATCAAGTTGGTCCAGACCTGGTTGAGCTCGCTGCCGTAGACCATGACCTTCGGCAGCGTGCGGTCGTAATCGCGCACGACCTTTATGCCCTGCTTCAACTTGTGGCGCAGGATGGTAAGAGTGTCCTCGATGCCGTCGTGCAGATCCACCTCCTGCAGCGGCGCCTGCCCCTCGTACGAGTACGACTTGAGCGCACGGACGAGTTCCGAGATGCGCGCCGAGCCGCGCCCGGCCTCGTTGAGCAACGTGGCGAGTTCGACGCTCGCGGCCACCCAGCGCACCGCCGCGGCCAGATTCTCCTCCCCCACATCCTGCGCGAGCGCCTCCAGATCCGACGGCGCGATGCCGCCTGCCACCAGCGTCGGGGCGAGCAGCCAGCTCTCACCCACGCCCCGCTCCCCGAGCCAGTCCGAGACCTCGTCCTCATGCCCGGCGGTGACCAGCGGGTCGGCAGTCGTGTGCTCGCGCAGCCACGCCTCTGCCCGCTCGCGGATGCCCTCCAGCACGCCGCAAGCAGTCGACGGCAGTCCCTCCTGGTCGTACAGCGCGTCGGTGGCCTCGTACAGCGCATCGAGCACATGCCGCAGCCGGTCGACCACACGGGCGATCGCCGCCGCGGGATTGTTGAGCTCATGGGCGAGGCCCGCGGCGAGCTTGCCGAGCGCAGCCATCTTCTCGCGCTGGCGCAGGAACGACTCCATGCCGGCGACGCGCTCCGCCATGGCGCGAAAGATGACCTTGCTGAACTCGGGCGATTCCGCGAGCAGCCGGCGAAACGCGTCTTCGGCGAGCTGGCCGAGGCGGCATGGGCTGACTGCGCGGAGCGTCACGAATACATGTGTCTGAGCGAGCAGCGGTATCTCGCCGAAGAAGGCCGGCCCCTGGTGGTGCCCGGCGGGCAGCAGGGCACCATCGGTGCGCTTGAACACGCTCATCTCGCCGTCGACGAGGATGAAGAAATTGCTGATCGGGTCGCCTTCCCGGACCAGCGTGTCGCCCGGCGCAAGCCTCACTTCGGTGAGCTGGCTGCACACCCAGCGCATGCAGTCGTCCGACAAGTCGGCGAAGAGCGGCATGGCGCGCAGTCGATCGAGCGGGATCATCGGTCGGCGAGGTACTGATGGATGAACTGCACGGCGATCGAACCTTCACCGACGGCGGCGGCCACCCGCTTCACGGACCCGCAGCGCACGTCGCCGGCGGCGAAGATGCCGGGCACGCTGGTCTCGAGCAGGAAGGGCGGGCGCGCGAGCGGCCAGCCGGAGGCGCGCTCGCCGTCCTGCGCGAGCATCGTTCCGGTGCGGATGAAGCCGCGCGCATCGCGCTGGATCACGCCGTCCAACCAATCCGTATGCGGCTCGGCGCCGATGTAGATGAAGAGTGCGGCAGCCGGCAGCGTTTCGTCGATGCCGGTGTCGGTGCTGCGCAGGCTCACCTGCTGCAGCCGGCCGTTGCCTGCGACTGCGCTCACCTCGGTGCTCGGGCGCAGGCGGATGTTGTCCGTCTTCTCGATCTGATCGATGAGGTAGCGCGACATCGTCGCCTCCAGCCCCGAGCCGCGGATGACGATCGTGACCGAGCGCGCATAGCGGGCGAGGAACATGGCGCCCTGTCCCGCGGAGTTGCCACCGCCGACCACGATCACGTCCTGTTCGCCGCAACCCGCGGCTTCCGTCGTCGCGGCGCCGTAATAGACCCCGGCACCGGTCAAAGCATCGATCCCCGCGCAGTCGAGCCGGCGATAGGCCACGCCCGTCGCGATGACGAGCGCGTGGCACGAAAGCTCGCTGCCGTCCGAGAGCCGCGCGAACTTGTACGGACCCTCGACGCGCACCCCTTCCACTTCGCGCGTGACGATCACCTCCGCCCCGAAGCGCTTCGCCTGCGACAGCGCCCGGCGCGTGAGCTCAGCGCCGGAGACACCCGCCGGAAACCCGAGATAGTTCTCGATGCGCGAGCTGGTCCCCGCCTGCCCACCCGGTGCGTCCTTCTCCAGGATCGCGGTCGAGAGCCCTTCCGAGGTCGCGTACACCGCCGCGGCGAGCCCGGCGGGTCCGCCGCCGACGATGATCACGTCGAAGAACGGCGTGCTCGAGTGCGTGGCGAGCCCGAGCCGCTCGGCGAGTGCGGCAGGCGTCGGACGGGAGAGACGGGTGCCGTCGGGCAGGAACACGAGCGGCAGTGCGCTGGTATCGGTGCGACCGCACGCCGCCTGCTCTCCCTCGGACAGACAGCCGATCAGGTCGCGCGCCTCGCTGCTCGTTTCGGCATCGAGCCAGCGATAAGGTATCTGGTTGCGCGCGAGGAAATCGCGCAGCTGGTGCGCGTCCGGCGACCACTGGCTGTCGATCAGCCGCAGGCCCTCGAACGGCGGCTCGTAGTTCGCCTGCCAGTCGCCCAGAAGCTCGTCGATCACCGGATAGAGGTTGAGCTCCGGCGGATGCCACGGCTTCATCAGGTAGTAGTCGAGATGCACCGCGTTGATTGCCTGGATCGCGGCGTCGGTGTCGGCGTACGCCGTGAGCAGCGCGCGCTTCGCCTCGGGGAAGATCGGCAGCACCTGCTCCAGAAATTCGACGCCGGTCATGCCGGGCATGCGCTGGTCCGCGAGGAAGAGCGCAACGGGACGGTTCTGCAGCTTGAGCGTGCGCGCCGCCTCGAGCGCTGCCGCGCCGGAATCCGCACGCACGATCTGATAGTGCTGCCCGAACGCGGTGCGCAGATCGCGCGCGACGGCACGCACCACTTCGGGGTCGTCGTCGACGACGAGGATCACGGGCCGCGCTGCGGCCCTGGTCGACTGCGGAGCCGCGTTACTCGCGCGTGTCTGGGGTTGCATGTCGCTTAAGGGAGCTCCGGCATCGAACGGCGAAACACGCTTGCGGCAGGCTCTACCGAAAACATCGCGGCGTGTTTGGTGCCGCTTGTCTGGATTGAACAGACGACCTACCGCTTACAAGGCGGTTGCTCTACCACTGAGCTAAAGCGGCACATACCCGAATTATATCGGGATGGTCGCGATTGCGACGAGGATGGGGGAAGAGGAAGGGAAAGCGCAGGGAAAAACCAAAGCCCCGCTACTTCACCACCTGCAGTCTGCGGCGGCCGCCGTTCTGAGGCGACGAGCCGTCGGTGTCGGGCGGCGTCGAGTCCGAAGCCGTTTCTGGTGACACCTTTTCTTCGGACTTGGTCGGCTTGTCGACCATCGTATTGGAGGGGGTGTCGAAGAAGATGCCCTGTGCGGTCTCCTTCGCGAAGATGCCGCCGACCGTCTCGACCGGGACGGAGATCTCGCGCGACACGCCGCCGAAGCGCGCCGAGAACTGGATGACGTCGTTGCCGAGGGTGAGCTTGTGGGTCGCGTCAGGGCTCAGATTGAGGACGATCTCTCCGTTCTTGACGTACTCCATTGGCACCTTGGTGAAGCGGTCCACCTTGACCACGATGTAAGGCGTGAAGCCGCTGTCCGCGCACCAGTCGTAGATGGCGCGGATCATGTAGGGCCTGGTGGACAGCTCTTTCACTTGCGCATCACCTTTTCGGAGGGCGTCAGCGCCTCGATGAACGCGGGGCGGGTGAAGATGCGTTCGGCGTACTTCATGAGCGGGGCCGCCTGCTTCGGCAGCACGATGTTGTAGTGATCCAGCCGCCACAGCAGCGGCGCGATGGCCACGTCGAGCATCGAGAACTCCTCGCCCAGCATGAACTTCTGCCGCGCAAAAACAGGGGCTATCTGCACCAGGTTGTCGCGGATCGCGGCGCGTGACTTGTCCGCGCTCTTCGAGCTCTTTTCGACCGGCTCGATATGGCTGAACAGCTCCTGCTCGAAACGATAGAGGAAAAGCCGGGCGCGGGCGCGCATCACCGGATCGGCGGGCATGAGCTGGGGATGCGGGAAGCGGTCGTCGATGTATTCGTTGATGATGTTCGATTCGTACAGGATCAGGTCGCGGTCGACCAGCACCGGCACCCGATTGTACGGGTTCATCAGCGCGAGATCCTCTGGCTTGTTGAAGATGTCGACATCGTGGATCTGGAAGTCCATCCCCTTCTCGAAGAGGACGATGCGGCAGCGCTGGCTAAAGGGGCACGTGGTCCCCGAATAAAGGGTCATCATGGGGCTTGCGCCTCGATCCTATTGACTGTGCGCCTGCGAAGGACGTTTGCGCCTCAGTGAATGTCCTTCCAGTATTCCTTCTTCAACCAGTAGGCGAAGACGAAGAGCACGGCGAGCAGGAACAGCGAGATGATGCCCACCTGCACGCGCTTTGCACGCGTGGGCTCGCCCATGAAGACAAGGTAGTTCACGAGATCCGCGACCGCCTGGTCGTACTCCACCGGCGTCATGGTCCCTTTCTGTCCGGGCACGAGTTCCCTGTGCTCGACCTTGTGGCCGCTTGCGTCGGTCTTTTCCTCGACCTTCGCCACCTGCTCGCCCTGCAACTGCCACAAGACGTGCGGCATGCCGACGCTGGGAAACACGAGGTTGTTCCAGCCCGTCAGCGTCGAGTCGTCGCGATAGAACGTGCGCAGATAACCGTACAGCCAGTCGGCGCCGCGGGAGCGCGCGATCACGCTCAGATCGGGGGGAGCGGCGCCGAACCACGTCTTCGCTTCCTGACCGCGCATCGAGATCTTCATCAGGTCGCCGATCTTGGCGTTCGTGAAGATGAGGTTGTCCCTGATCTCTTCCGGCTTCAGGCCGAACGCCTCGAGACCCTGGTAGCGCATGAAGTCCGCGCTGTGACAATTGAGGCAGTAGTTCACGAAGAGGCGGACTCCGCGCTGCAGCGAAGCTGCGTCCCGCGGATCGATGGGCGCGGATTCGAGCTTCGGGCCCTCGCTCGCAGCGAGGGCCGAAGTCGACGCGATGAACAGAAGAAGGGCGATGATCTTTTTCATTTTCTAGCCTGTCACCCGCTTTGGTTCGGGCTTCACCGGATCGATCCTGGTATACCAGGGCATGAGCAGGAAGAACGCGAAATACACGATGGTCAGCACTCGCGCCATCCAGGTGTAGAGCGGGGTCGGCGCCTCGATGCCGAGCCAGCCGAGCACCACGAACGCGACGACGAAGAGCGCGACCGCCGTCTTGTAGATCGGGCCGCGGTAGCGGATGGACTTGACCGGACTGCGATCGAGCCACGGCAGGAAGAACAGGATGACGACCGCCGCGCCCATCACGGCCACCCCCGGGAACTGCGATCCGAACATGGCCGGCACGGCGCGCAGCATCGCGTAGAACGGCGTGAAGTACCAAACGGGCGCAATATGGGGTGGCGTCTTCAGCGGATCGGCGGGGATGAAGTTGTTGTACTCGAGGAAGTACCCGCCCATCTCCGGCGCGAAGAAGGCTACGGCGCTGAAGATCGCGAGGAACACCACCACCCCGACGATATCCTTCACCGTGTAGTAGGGATGGAACGGGATCCCGTCCAGCGGGATGCCCGTCTTCGGGTCCTTGTTTTTCTTGATTTCGATACCGTCCGGGTTGTTGGACCCCACCTCGTGCAGTGCGATCAAGTGCACGAAGACGAGGCCCAGCAGCACCAGCGGGACGGCGATCACGTGGAACGCGAAGAAGCGGTTCAGCGTGGCGTCACCGACCACGAAGTCGCCGCGAATCCAGATGGCGATGTCGGGTCCGATCAGCGGAATCGACGAGAACAGGTTCACGATCACCTGCGCGCCCCAGAACGACATCTGACCCCAAGGCAGGAGGTAACCGAAGAAGGCTTCGGCCATGAGCGCGAGGTAGATGAAGCAGCCGATGATCCAGATGAGCTCGCGCGGCTTGCGGTACGAGCCGTAGAGCAGCGCGCGGAACATGTGCAGATAGACGACGATGAAGAAGAACGATGCGCCGGTGGAATGCATGTAGCGGATCATCCATCCCCACGTCACATCGCGCATGATGTACTCGACCGAGGCGAACGCCTGCTCCGCCGACGGCTTGTAGTTCATGGTGAGGAAGATACCGGTGGCGATCTGGATGACCAGCACCAGGATGGCAAGCGAGCCGAAGTAGTACCAGAAGTTGAAGTTCTTCGGCGCGTAGTATTCCGAGAGATGATACTTCCAGGTTTCGACCAGCGGGAAGCGGTCGTCGACCCACTGCAGCACCTTCTCGGGCATGGTGGTGCCGTTCGCCATCTCAGGCTCCTTTCTTGTCTTCGCCGATCAGCACACGGCTGTCGCTGAGGTAGAAGTACGGCGGGATTTCGAGGTTGGTGGGAGCGGGCTGCCCGGCAAAGACGCGACCGGCGAGGTCGAAGCGCGAGCCGTGGCAGGGGCAGAGGAAGCCGCCCAGCCAGTTGGCGCCGAGGCCGCTCGCTTCGCCGGGCTCGAACCTGGGAATAGGCGAGCAGCCGAGGTGCGTGCAGATGCCGATGACGACCAGGTACTCGGGCTTGATCGAGCGGTCCTGGTTCTTGGCGTATTCGGGCTGGATGGAGGCGTTCGAGTCGGGATCGGCGAGCTGGGCCGTGTCCTTGGAGAGGCTCTCGAGCATCGGCTTGGTCCGGTTGAGCACCCAGACGGGCTTGCCGCGCCATTCGACCGTGAGCATCGCACCCGGCTCGAGCCGGCTGATGTCCACCTCGATCGGCGCGCCCGCTGCGCGCGCGCGCGCGCTCGGTTCCATGCTGATCAGAAACGGCACCGCGACCGCGGCGCCGATCACGCCCCCGGCGGCCGAGGTCGCCGCGATCAGGAATTTTCGCTTGCTCTTGTTGACCTCGGAGGGACCCCGGTAAGCAGGGCCTCCCAGTACCGCTTCATTGCCCATGGCGCTTGGTCCTCGCGACTT
This sequence comes from Burkholderiales bacterium, assembly GCA_016791285.1. The sequence goes on along the minus strand of JAEUMX010000195.1, from coordinate 36,113 downwards.
CTTCGTAAAGCGTTCGTGGGCCGGATTCTAACCGATCCGGACGCCGAAAATCACGCATTCATGAGACTTTTTTTGAACACAACCCAACACACTTGAAGAAAAACGATCAAGAAATCATGAGGTTGATTTTTAATTAAACAGACTTCTCTAATATTGCAGCGCGGCAAAACGCGAACTGGCTGAAGAACACGAATGCACCGCGAGCGCTCAGACCGGGTTTTCTTCGTCCAGGAAGAGGTGTTCGAGGCCGAACCGCTCGGCGAGATGCGCGCCCAGTGCCTGCACCCCGTAACGCTCCGTGGCATGGTGACCGGCCGCCAGGAAGGCGACCCCGGTCTCCCGCGCGAGGTGAACGGTGCGCTCGGACGCTTCGCCGGTGAGATACGCGTCGACACCGAGATCGACCGCCGCCGCGAGCAGATCCTGTGCGCCGCCGGTGCACCAGGCGATGCGGCGCAGGGAACGCTCCGCTCCGATGACCAGCGGTGGGCGCGCCAGCCGCTCCCCCACCTTGCGTGCGAACTCGCCCAGAGTAAGCGGCTGCGTTGGCGCACCCCACGCGGCGATCGCCTGGTCTGCGAACCACCCATCGAGGCGCAGATCGAGGCGGCGGGCAAGCGCCGCGTTGTTACCGAGCTCGGGGTGCGCGTCGAGCGGGAGGTGATAGGCAAGGAGGTTCAATTCGTTGCGCAGCAGCAATGCAAGGCGCGCCTTGCGCGGACCCGTGACCACGAGCGGCTCGTTCTTCCAGAAGTATCCGTGGTGCACGAGCAACGTATCCGCGCCTGCCGCCACGGCACGTTCGAGCACCGCGAGCGATGCGGTGACGGCCGTTGCGATCGTGCGCGTCTCAACCCGGCCCTCGACCTGCAGACCGTTCGGGCAATAGTCCCGGAAGCGAGAAACCTCCAGCAGCCGTCCGGTATAATCGACCAAATCGCTCGTTTGCATCAACGACCCATCATTCACTCGACCGTGCGCAAGCTCTGGCTCATCTTTGCCCAAACGGCCACCATCAGCCTGGCCATTCTCTTCGTGGTCTCCACGCTGCGGCCCGAGCTCCTGTCCTGGCCCAGTGGCGGCCGCAGCCAGGTGGTGACCATCCGGGAAGCGCCCGCGACCGGCGTGGAGGGCGCGAAGGCGCCATCCTACAACGACGCGGTGGCACGCGCGACGCCGGCCGTGGTCAACATCTTCACCAGCAAGGATGCACGGATGCAGCCCCATCCGTTCATGGACGATCCGCTCTTTCGGCGCTTTTTCGGTGACCAGTCGCCCAACGAACGGCGCAAGGAGTCGAGCCTGGGGTCGGGCGTCATCGTGAGCACCGACGGTTACATCCTCACAAATCACCACGTCGTCGAGCAGGCGGACGAGATCGAGATCGCCCTGGCCGACGGACGCCGTGCCACCGCGCGGCTGGTTGGTGCCGACCCCGAAACCGACTTGGCCGTGCTCAAGGCCGAGATCAAGGATGTCCCGAGCATCGCCTTCGGCACCGCGGAAGGTCTGAGGGTGGGAGACGTGGTGCTCGCGATCGGCAATCCGTTCGGCGTCGGGCAGACCGTCACCATGGGGATCGTCAGCGCGCTCGGCCGCACGCACCTGGGAATCAACACCTTCGAGAACTTCATCCAGACCGACGCCGCCATCAACCCGGGCAACTCCGGCGGTGCGCTGATCGACGCGAGCGGGAATCTGATCGGCATCAATACCGCGATCTACTCGCGGACGGGGGGCTCACAGGGCATCGGCTTCGCGATTCCCGAGAGCGTCGCCAAACAGGTGCTGCAGCAGATCGTGTCCAACGGCACGGTGACGCGCGGTTGGATCGGGGTGGAGGCGCAAGACCTGTCGCAGGAGCTGGCCGATTCCTTCGGTCTCAAATCGGCGAGCGGTGCGCTGATCGCCGGGGTGCTGCGCGGTGGTCCGGCCGAAAAGTCGGGCGTCAAGCCGGGGGACATCCTGAAGGAGGTCGAGGGTAAGCAGGTGACGGACGTCGCCGGCATGCTGAACCTCGTCGCGGCGCTCGAACCCGGCTCCACCGCCACCCTCTCGATCCTGCGCAATCAGAATCCGGTGCAAGTGCGGGTGCGCGTCGCCACTCGGCCGAAGGCCGACAGCTGAAACCCCGGTGGGCCTGCCACCCGCCGCCCTGGATACTACGTGCTGCCGCCCGCCCCTGGGGCGTCGTCGAGCGACTCCCGCTCTGCCGCGCGGCGGCCGAGCACGCCCGCGACGATGATGCCAAGCTCGTACAGCAGCCACATCGGGATCGCCAGCATGAGCTGCGAGATTACGTCTGGCGGGGTGAAGATCGCGCCGATGACGAACGCGCCGACGATCACGTAGGGCCGGATCTCGCGCAGCTTCTCAACGGATATCACACCGATCCGTACCAGCACGACGACGGCAACCGGCACCTGGAACGCGAGACCGAACGCGACCAGTAGCGTCAGGACGAAATCGAGATACTGCGCGATGTCCGGGGCGAACGACACGCCCTCCGGCGTGAACGAAGCGAGAAACCGGAACACCGTCGGCAGGACCAGGAAATAGGCGAACGCCATGCCGCACATGAAAAGCGCCGTGCTCGATACGACGAGCGGCGCGACCAGCTTCTTCTCGTGTACATAGAGCCCCGGCGCCACGAACGCCCAGACCTGGTAGAGGATGTACGGCAGGGCGACCACGAGCGCGCACATCATGGTCACCTTCACCGGAATGAAGAACGGCGATGCGACGCCGGTGGCGAGCATCTCCTTGCCCTTGGGCAGCGCCGCGAGCATCGGCCCCGCGACCAGGGTGTACAGATCCTGTGCGAACGGGAACAGGCAGGCGAACACGACGGCGAATGCGATCAGTGCGCGCAGAATCCGGTCGCGCAGCTCGATCAGGTGGGAGAGGAAGGTTTCCTGCTCGCTCATCGCGGATCAGGACTTGCGGTGCGGCTTGGAGGCCGCATCATCGGGACAGGGCAGTCGCAGAGTCAGGCCTGTTTCGGGGCCGCGGACCGTTCGTCCAGACCGAGTTCCAGCTGGTCTGGATGCGCGGATTGCGGCTCGCTCCCCGGAGCGCCCGGGGCAGGCGCTTGCGCCTCGGCTGGCGCGTCGTCGGCGATCTGCCGCAGCGCATGTTCCGTCTCGTTCATTTCGCTTCTCACGCTGTGCTCGATCGAGCGCGCCTGCTCTTCCACGCTGGTCTGCAGCTTCTTCAGCTCCTCGAGTCGCATCTCCCGCTCGACTTCGGCTTTCACGTCGTTCACGTAGCGCTGCATGCGCCCGAGCATGGTGCCGATGGTGCGCGCCACCTTCGGCAGCCGCTCCGGCCCGATGACGACCAGCGCCACCAGTGCGATGACCAGCATTTCCGAGAACCCGAGATCGAACATGCAGCGCGCCGATGCAGCAGTCGACGGTCAGGCGCGGTTCTGGGTCCTGTCCTTGACTTCGCCTTCGATGGTCTGGCCGGTCAAGGGCGGCATGTCCGCAGACTTGGACGCCGCGTTGTCGTCCTTCATGCCGTCCTTGAAGCCTTTCACCGCGGTGCCCAGGTCCTGACCGATGTTGCGCAGTTTCTTGGTGCCGAAGATGAGCAGCACCACCAGCAGCACGATAAGCCAGTGCCAGATGCTGAATGAACCCATGTCGTCCTCCTCGCTCGGCGGGCGCCTGTCAGCGCCTGGCGAGCATTGGCCCGAGCGGCTCGGTGCCGCCGATGACGTGCAGGTGAAGATGGTGCACTTCCTGGCCGCCGACCCGGCCGGTGTTGACGATGGTGCGGAAGCCCTCGCCGCAACCCTGCTCTTTCGCGAGCCGCGACGCCACCACCATGATCTTGCCCAGAAGCGCCCGATGCTCGTCCGTGACCTCCGCGAGGGAGGCGACGTGCAGGGTCGGGACGACCATGAAATGCACCGGCGCAAGCGGACGAATGTCGTGGAAGGCTATGACGTCGTCGTCCTGGTAGATCTTCTTGCCGGGGATCTCACCCCGCACGATCTTGCAGAAAATGCAGTTATCCATGGCTGACGGAAACTCGCTGGACAGGTGGACTACAGCGCATCAGGGTGCCGGATTGCGGCCCGACTTCTCGTCGATCCCCGAGATTCCCTCGCGTCGCCGCAGCTCATGGAGCACGTCGCTTGGGCCGAGTCCCTGGAAGGAGAGCAGCACGAGGGTGTGAAACCAGAGATCCGCCACCTCTCGCACCAGATGCAGTTTATCACCGCTCTTCGAGGCGAGCATGACCTCGACCGCTTCCTCCGCCATCTTGCGCAAGATCGCGTCCTCGCCCTTATGGAAGAGTCCCGACGCGTAAGAGGACTCCGCGGCGGCGCACTTGCGCGCTTCCAGTATCTCGCCGATGCGCAACAGCACTGCCGAATCGATCATTTCCCGTAGATCTCCCGAGGGTCCTTCAACACCGGATCAACCTCCTCCCACTCTTCCTGTTCGAGCCTGGTAAAGAAACAACTTTCGCGGCCCGTATGACACGCCACACCGCCCATCTGGTCGACGCGCAGCAGCAACGCATCCTGGTCGCAATCGAGGCGGATCTCGCGCACCTGCTGCACGTGCCCGGACGCCTCCCCCTTGCGCCAGAGTCTGCTGCGTGAGCGCGACCAGTACACCGCGCCGCCCGTCGCGACCGTCTCCGCCAGCGCCGCCCGGTTCATCCAGGCGTGCATGAGGACCCGGCCGCTGCCCGCATCCTGGGTCACGACCGGCACCAGTCCGTCGTCGTTCCAGCGCACCCGATCGAGCCAGCTCGCCGTCACTGCCGCACCTCGACGCCGCGCTCCGCGAGCCGCCGCTTGGCTTCACCGACCGTGAACTCGCCGTAATGGAAGATGCTCGCGGCAAGCACGGCATCGGCCCGGCCGATCGTTATGGCATCGGCGAGGTGATCGAGGTTCCCCGCGCCGCCGCTCGCGATGATCGGAATCTCGAGCGCATCCGAGAACGCACGGGTGAGCTCGAGATCGAAACCGGCCTTGGTGCCGTCGCGGTCCATGCTGGTGAGCAGTATCTCACCGGCACCGGCAGCCTGCATGCGCTTTCCCCATGCCACGGCATCGAGGCCGCTCGCCCGCCGCCCGCCATGGGTGAAGACTTCCCAGCGCGCGCCGTCCTCCCCCGATCGCTTGGCGTCGACCGCCACGACGATGCACTGGGAACCGAAGCGGCCTGCCGCCTCTTCGACCAGCGCCGGATTCTGCACCGCCGCCGTATTGATGCTGACCTTGTCCGCGCCAGCGTTCAGGAGCCTGCGTACGTCGGCCACGGTGCGCACGCCCCCGCCCACCGTAAGCGGGATGAACACCTGTTCCGCCACCGCCTCGATGACCTGCACGATGGTATCGCGCTCGTCCGAGCTCGCCGTGATGTCGAGGAAACAGAGCTCGTCGGCCCCCTGATCGTCGTACCGGCGCGCGATTTCCACCGGATCGCCCGCGTCGCGCAATTCGACGAAGTTCACGCCCTTCACCACGCGGCCGCCGGTCACGTCCAGACAGGGAATGATGCGCTTCGCGAGGGACATATCGTGGAACAGCCCGGTGTCGGACGCGGGCTTAACGCGGGCCGGCCATCTCGTCGGCGAGCTTCTGGGCCGCGCCGAGGTCGAGACTGCCTTCGTAGAGTGCGCGACCGGTGATGGCGCCAACGATGCCCTCGGTCTCGTAGCCGCACAGGTTGCGCACATCCTCCAGGCTCGAGATGCCGCCGCTCGCGATCACCGGCACCGAAAGCTCCCGTGCCAGCGCCACCGTCGCGTCGACATTGAGGCCCCCCATCATGCCGTCGCGGCCGATGTCGGTGTGGATGATGGCCTCGACGCCGTAGTCCTGGAACTTCTTCGCGAGGTCGAGCACATCGTGACCGGTCATCTTCGACCAGCCCTCCACCGCCACCTTGCCGTCGCGCGCGTCGAGCCCGACCATGATGTGACCGGGAAAGGCATAGCAGGCATCGTGTAGAAAACCGGGCGTCTTCACCGCCGCCGTGCCGATGATGATGTAGGTGACGCCGTCATCGAGGTAGCGCTCGATCACCTCCAGGCTGCGGATGCCGCCGCCGAGCTGGACCGGGAGCTCGTCGCCGGCTGCCTTCACGATCGCCTGAATCGCGGCTTCGTTGCGCGGCTTGCCGGCGAATGCCCCGTTCAGATCGACCACGTGCAGGCGCCGTGCGCCGCAGTCGAGCCAGTGCTTCGCCATCGCGCCCGGGTCGTCGGAGAACACCGTCGCGCCCTCCATATTGCCCTGCTTGAGCCGCACGCAATGGCCGTCCTTCAGATCGATGGCGGGGATGATGAGCATCGCTTGGTGGCTCGGAAAAGTTGGCTTAAGCCCGTAAACGGAAACCGGCAGCGGCGTCCGTGCTCTCGCGGCTGTGTGCTGCCGCCGGCTGCCAGGCGGCGAAATTCGCGAGCAGGCGCAGCCCCGCCGCCTGACTCTTCTCGGGGTGGCACTGCAGCGCGAAGAGATTATCCCGCGCTACCGCGCAGGTGAAGGGGAACGGGTAGTCGCTCAACCCCGCCACCAGGCTCGCATCGGCTGGCTCCACGAAATAGCTGTGAACGAAGTAGAAGCGCGCGCCCTCCTCGATCCCGCTCCAGAGCGGATGCACCGCTGTCTGGCGCACGCGATTCCAGCCCATGTGCGGCACCTTGAGGCGCGCCCCCGCTGCATCCACCATCGCGTCCTGGGGAAAGCGCACGACCTTGCCGGGCAGGATACCGAGGCCCGCCACCCCGCCCTCGTCGCTCCAGTCGAAGAGCATCTGCAGTCCGATGCAGATGCCGAGAAACGGTTTTGTCCTTGCCGCCTCGACCACGGCGGGACGCAGCCCCCGACGGTCCAACTCACGCATGCAGTCGGGCATCGCCCCCTGACCCGGGAAGACCACCCGGCCGGCGGCGCGCACCTTCGCCGGATCGGCGGTCACGACCACGCGCGCCGACGGCGCGACATGCGTGCATGCCTTCTCCACGGAGCGCAAATTGCCCATGCCGTAGTCGACGATGGCGATATCCGGTGCCATGGATTCGGGCACTAGAGCGAACCCTTGGTCGACGGCGCGACCCCGCCTGCCCGGGGATCGGCTTCCACCGCCATCCGCAGCGCGCGGCCGAAGGCCTTGAAGACGGTCTCCACCTGATGATGCGCATTGCGGCCGCGCAGGTTGTCGACGTGCACGGTGAGGCGGGCGTGGTTCACGAAACCCTGAAAGAATTCGTAGACGAGATCGACATCGAACTCGCCGACCCGAGGCCGCGTGAACGCCACGTGGAACTCCAGGCCCGGCCGGCCCGAGAGATCGACCACGACCCGCGACAGCGCCTCGTCCAGCGGTACGTAGGCGTGACCGTAGCGGCGCACACCCCGCTTATCGCCGAGCGCGTTCGCCAGGGCCTGCCCGATCGTGATTCCGACGTCCTCGACCGTGTGATGTGCGTCGACGTGCAGATCGCCGCGCGCGGCGACGTCAAGATCGATCATGCCGTGGCGCGCCACCTGATCGAGCATGTGATCGAGAAAGGGGACACCGGTGGCGAGCGTGGCGCGGCCGGTGCCGTCGAGATCGAGCGCGACGTCGATCTCGGTCTCGAGGGTCTTGCGAGTCACCTGGGCTGCGCGCACGGCGGCAATCAGAGGCTTGCGTTCAAGGCTTGCAGGAACTGCTCGTTCTCGTCCGGCGTGCCGACCGTGACGCGCAGGCAGTTCGCGAGCAAGGGGTGCGCGCCGTCGAGATTCTTCACGAGCACGCGGCGCGCCCTGAGTGCTGAGAACACCGCGCTCGCGCGCGAGATCCGGAACAGGATGAAGTTCGCGCTGGACGCAAACACCTGCACGCCGGACACTCGCGCCAGAGCGTCGGCGAGGCGGCTCCGCTGCGCGCAGATTGCCGCCGCCTGCGCTTCGAGCACCTCCGGCTCGCCGAGGACCCGCTCGGCCAGTTGCTGCGTCAGCACGTTGATGTTGTAGGGCAGGCGCACCTTGTCCAACTCCGCGAGCCATTCGGGACGGCCGGCGATGAGTCCGAGACGCAGACCCGCCAGACCGAGCTTCGAGACCGTGCGCATGAGCAGCAGGTTGGGGTGGTCGGCGAGCCGCGGCAGAAAGCTCGCGCCGGCAAACGCGTAGTACGCTTCATCGACGACGGTAAGCCCCGGACTTGCTTCAATCATACGCGATAGACCCTCCCGGTCAAACAGATTGCCGGTCGGGTTGTTCGGGTAGGCGATGAAGGTGACCGCGGGCCGATGGCGGGCGATCGCGTCGAGGCAGGCGTCGATGTCCAGGGTGAAATCTTCGCGCAGCGCCACCGACTCGTAGCGCAGGCCGCAGAACGCGGCGATCATGCGATACATCACGAACGACGGCTCCACGCCCAGCACCACGGCGCCGGGGCGCGCCAGCGCCATGGCCACGATCTGGATCAGTTCGTCGGAGCCGTTGCCGAGCAGGATCTCCATTCCGTCCGGCACGCCCATCACCGCGCGCAGACGCGTCTTGAGAGCACGGGCGGACGGGTCGGGGTAGCGGTTGAGGGATGCGTCAGCGGCGATCGCGCCGAGCGACTCGCGCAACGCTGCCGGCAGGCGGTAAGGGTTCTCCATCGCGTCCAGCTTCACGCACCCGGCGCTCTCCTGCACGTGGTACGGGGCGAGCCGGAGGATGTCGTCGCGGATCAGCTGCTCAGGGGTACAGGGCATGCGCACGAGCGCTCGGGGTGCCGGTCGTGGTGGGCGTCTTTAGTGGATGCGATAGGCGGCGGAGCGGGCGTGCGCTTCGAGCCCCTCCCCGCGCGCGAGCTCACGGGCGATGCGCCCGAGCGCGTCGGCGCCCGCTGCCGAGACGCGGATGATGCTCGATCGCTTCTGGAAATCGTACACGCCGAGCGGGCTCGAGAAGCGCGCCGTACGCGCGGTCGGCAGGACATGGTTCGGCCCGGCGCAGTAATCGCCGAGGGCTTCGGAGGTGAACGGCCCGATGAAGATCGCACCGGCGTGGCGGATCAGGGGCAGCAGCGCCTCCGGATCGGCGACCGACAGCTCGAGATGCTCGGGGGCGACGCGATTGGCGATCTCGCACGCCTCGGCCAGCGTGCGCACGTGGATGAGCGCACCGCGGTCTTCGAGGGAGGCCCGGATGATGTCGGCGCGGGGCAGCTCGGGGAGCAGCCGCTCGCAGCTCGCCGCGACGGCGTCGATGAATCCCGCATCCTGCGAGAGCAGGATGGCCTGGGCGAGCTCGTCGTGCTCGGCCTGCGAGAAGAGATCCATGGCGACCCAGTCCGGATTCGTGTCGCCGTCGCAGATGACGAGGATCTCCGAGGGCCCCGCCACCATGTCGATGCCAACGACGCCGAAGACGCGCCGCTTGGCGGCCGCGACAAAGGCATTGCCGGGACCGACGATCTTGTCCACCTGCGGCACGCTCTGCGTGCCGTACGCCAGCGCGCCGATCGCCTGCGCACCGCCGATGGTGTAGACGCGGTCCACGCCGCACAGCGCCGCGGCCGCGAGCACCAGTTCGTTGCGCTCGCCGCCGGGGGTCGGTACCACCATGATCACTTCCGCGACGCCGGCGACCTTCGCCGGGATGGCGTTCATGAGCACCGACGACGGGTAGGCGGCCCGCCCGCCGGGCACGTAGAGGCCGACGCGATCGAGCGGCGTCACGCGCTGGCCGAGCTCCGTGCCGTCCGCCTCGCGGTAGCTCCAGGAGTCCTGCAACTGGCGGCGGTGGAAAGCACGGATGCGCTCCGCCGCGTGCTCCAGCGCATCACGCTGCGTCGTGGGCAGGCGTTCCAGCGCGCCCTGCAGGTGCTCGGGCGAGACCTCGAGCGCGTGCATCGAAGCGGCCTCGAGCCGATCGAAACGGCGGGTGTAGTCGAGCACCGCGGCATCCCCGCGGCGCTTCACGTCGGCGAGGATATCGGCTACCGCAGCCTCGACCTGCGGGTTCTGGGCAGATTCGAAGGCGAGCAGCGCCGCGAGCCGGGACTCAAAGTCCGGCTGCGTGGAGGCGAGGCGTCGCGGCGTCGGCATGCTGTTCCGAAGAAAGAATCCCGACCGCCCGCGCCATGGCGTCGATGAGGGGCTGGATGCGGTCGCGGCGGAGCTTGAGGGCGGCCTGGTTCACGATCAGTCGCGCGGAGATCGGAGCGATCAGTTCCACCGCCCGCAAGTCGTTGGCGCGCAGCGTGCCGCCGCTCGCCACCAGGTCGACGATGGCATCGGCAAGACCGGTGAGCGGGGCGAGCTCCATCGAGCCGTACAGCTTGATGAGGTCGACATGAACGCCCTTGCGCGCAAAGTGGTCGCGCGCAGCGTTGACGTACTTGGTGGCCACGCGCAGCCGCGCGCCGTGGCGCACCGCCGACTCGTAGTCGAACCCGTTCGGAACCGCAACCATCATCCGGCACGCGCCGATGGCGAGATCCAGCGGCTGGTACAAGCCCTGACCGCCGTGCTCGTAGAGCACGTCCTTGCCGGCGATGCCCAGGTCGGCCGCGCCGTGCTCGACGTAAGTCGGCACGTCGGAGGCGCGCACGATCAGCAGCCGCAGGTCGGGACGCGTGGTGCCGAGGATGAGCTTGCGCGAGCGTTCCGGATCCTCGCTCGGCGACACTCCCATCGCGTCGAGCAGCGGCGCGGTTTCGTCGAATATGCGCCCTTTCGAGAGGGCGAGCGTGATGGTTCTCATGGGATCGACCTGACCCCCCGCATTCTACTGTAGCGCGGCGCGGGGCGCTGCGACGGGCGCATCCTTGCGATCCCGCACGCGCCGCACCCGCGCACCGAGTGCCGCGAGCTTCTCTTCCAACCGCTCGTATCCGCGATCGAGATGATAGATGCGGTCGACCGCGGTCTCGCCCGCCGCCACCAGCCCCGCGATCACGAGCCCCGCCGAGGCGCGCAGATCGGTCGCCATGACGGTCGCGCCCTGCAATCGGGCCACACCCTGCACCACCGCCGTGTTGCCGTCGATGCGGATGTCGGCGCCCAGCCGCTGCAGCTCGACGGCGTGCATGAACCGGTTCTCGAAGATGGTCTCGCGGATGACGGCGGTGCCGTGCGCGACCGTGTTGAGCGCCATGAACTGGGCCTGCATGTCGGTCGGGAACGCCGGGTACGGCGCGGTGCGAATCGAGGTCGACTTGAGCTCGCGCGGGGCCTTGAGCTGGATGGCTTCGAACGAGGGCGACTTCTGGGAGGTGATCTCGCAGCCCGCGTCCATGAGCTTGTCGACCACGGCGTCGAGGTAGCCGGCGGACGCGCCCGTGAGCCGCACCTCGCCGCCGGTGGCCGCCGCCGCGCACAGATAGGTGCCAGTTTCGATGCGGTCGGGCATGATCCGGTGCCGCGCGCCGTGCAGCCGTGCCACACCGCGGATGCGGATCACGTCGGTTCCCGCGCCCGAGATCTGCGCGCCCATCGCCGCCAGGCAATTGGCAAGATCGACGACCTCCGGCTCGCGCGCCGCGTTTTCGATCACCGTGTCGCCGTCCGCAAGGCACGCCGCCATCATCAGATTCTCGGTGCCCGTGACGGTCACCATGTCGGTGAAGAGGCGCGCGCCCTTGAGTCTGCGCGCCGACGCGTGCACGTAGCCGTGCTCGACCGCAATCTCGGCGCCCATCGCCTGCAAGCCCTTGATGTGCTGGTCCACCGGCCGCGCACCGATGGCGCAGCCGCCCGGCAGACTGACCTGAGCCTCGCCGGTGCGGGCGGCAAGCGGCCCCAGCACCAGGATCGACGCGCGCATGGTTTTCACGAGCTCATACGGCGCCACGGCGTTGTCGATCTCGCGCGCGTCGAGGGTGAGCGCGTCCGCTTCTTCGCGCACCCGCACGCCCATCTGCTTGAGCAGCGCGAGCATGGTCCCCACGTCCTTCAGGCGGGGTACGTTGGTGAGCGTCAGCGGCTCGCGGGTGAGGAGCGCCGCACACAGGATCGGCAGCGCCGCGTTCTTCGCGCCGGAAATGCGCGCTTCTCCGTGCAGGGCGACGCCGCCCTCGATGACGAGCTTGTCCAAGAGAAATCCGAGGTTCTGAAGTACGGGAAAACCGTCAGCGGCCGGCCTGCCATTGCTCCGGGGTGAGTGTGCGCATGGAGAGCGCATGGATCTCCTCGCGCATGCGGTCCCCCAGGGCGGCGTAAACGAGCTGATGGCGCTGCACCGGCGTCTTGCCCTGGAACGCCGCGCTCACGACGAGGGCCTCGAAGTGGTGGCCGTCGCCGCTCACTTCGACCAGTTCGCAGGGAAGCTTGTCCTCGATGTTGTGTCTGATGCTGTCGGGGGTGACCATGAATTGCCCTTGCGAAGACTAGTAGCGGAGCTTGTACCCGCGCGCGAGCAGGCGCAGGGTCAGGAATGATAAGGCGGCGAGACTCACCAAGACAACCGCGAGACTCAGATGCGGCGGGATGTCGGACGCACCGAAGAAGCCGTAGCGGAACCCGTCGATCATGTAGAAGAACGGATTCAGGTGCGACACCGCCTGCCAGAACGCGGGCAGCGAGTGGATCGAATAGAACACGCCGGAGAGGAACGTGAGCGGCATGATGAGAAAGCTCTGAAACGATGCGAGCTGATCGAACTTCTCCGCCCAGATCCCGGCAATCACACCGAGGCAGCCCAGCACGGCGCTGCCGCAAACCGCGAAGGCCAGCGTCCAGACCGGGTGGTCGAGCCGCAGTTCGGCGAACCAGAGGGTCGCGACGAAAATCCCGACCCCGACCGCGAGCCCGCGCACGATCGCCGCGACCACGTACGCCAGGAAGAACTCGCCCGGCGAGATCGGCGGCAGCAGCACGAAGAGGATGTTGCCCGTGATCTTGGACTGGATCAGGCTCGAGGAGCTGTTCGCGAAGGCATTCTGCAGGATCGACATCATCGCGAGCCCCGGAATCAGGAAAGCCGTATAGCTCACGCCGGGGAACGCTTCCACGCGGCCCTCCAGCACGTGCGAAAAGATGAGCAGATAGAGCAGCGCCGTCACCACGGGGGCCAGGATGGTCTGGAAGCTCACCTTCCAGAATCGCAGCAGCTCCTTGTAGAGCAGAGTATGAAAGCCCGATCGCACGGCGCCCGCCCCCCTATCGGCTCATGATGCGCACGAAAACGTCCTCCAGGTCGGGCACGGCGACCTCCATGTCCTGCACCGCGATCCCCGCCCCGCGCAGCGCGTCCATGATGGGTCCGACCTGCGCGAAGTCATGCAGCTCGACGGTCCACACCTTCCCGTCGCGCCCCGGACGCATCGCCTCGAGCGCGGACGGCAGCCGGTCCGGCTCGATGCGCAGCCGCAGGCTGCGGCCGGGCACGCTGCGCAACAGGTTCGCGGTCGTGTCCAGCGCCACGATGCGCCCTTCCTTCATCATCGCGATGCGCGAGCAGAGCGTCTCCGCCTCCTCGAGATAGTGTGTGGTGAGCACGATGGTATGGCCGTCGCGATTCAAGACGCGCATGAAATCCCACAGCCCCTGCCGCAGCTCCACGTCCACCCCGGCGGTCGGCTCGTCGAGGACGATCACCGGCGGCTTGTGCACGAGGGCGAGCGCAACCAGCACGCGGCGCTTCATCCCGCCGGAGAGGGCACGCATGTTGGTATGCGCCTTCTGGGTGAGTCCGAGGCGGGCGATGATCTCGTCTATCCAGGCGTCGTTGCGGCGCAGCCCGAAATAGCCGGACTGGATTGCGAGCGCCTCGCGCACGTCGAAAAACGGATCGAAGACGAGCTCCTGGGGCACGACACCCAGCGCCCGCCGCGCCCGCCGATAGTCGGCCACGACGTCGAAACCCTTTACCTTGAGCGTGCCGCTGTCGGCGAGGCAAAGGCCCGCGAGCGTGTTGATGAGGGTGGTCTTGCCCGCGCCGTTGGGGCCGAGCAGCGCGAAGAACTCGCCCTCGGAAATGTCGAGGTCGACACCGTCCAGCGCCTGCACGCTACGGAAGCGCTTGCGTACGTCGCGCACTTCGATGGCGGACATCACTGGCACGCAGTCAGGTGGCACGCGCTCGCGCAGGGCGCAACGAGGCTCACGCCTCGGCAGCCCGGGGCAGCAGATCGAGCACGCCGTACAGGGTGCCGAGGCTCATCAGGTTGGCGGGCAGATTGAGGTAGACGATCTCGCGGTGCTGCGCCCGCGCCTCCCGCAACCACTCGAGCAGCAGGCCGAGCGCCGCCGAGTCGAGCTCGCTCACGGCGGACAGATCGACGCGCGAGACGGGCTCCACGAAAAGCTCGCGCCCGCGCGCGAGCAGCACGGCGGCGGAACGCAGCGTGAGCGGACCCCGCACCCGGAAGCGGTCGCCGTCGCGGACGATCATCTGCCGGATGCCGCCCCGCCCGCCGTCGCGTCGCGGTTCTTCTGCTGCAGGCTGGCGATCAGGCCGTCGATGCCCGTGCGCTGCACTTCGTCGGCGAACGAGCCGCGGTAGGTGGTGACGAGGCTTACCGCCTCGACGGTGACGTCGTAGACCTTCCAGCCGTTGGCGGTCTTCTCCATGCTGTAGTCCACCGCGACGGGCTGCCCGCCACCGGCCCGGTTGATCTGACTCTTCACCGTCACATCGGTCGCGCTGGGGTCCATCTTGAACGGCTTGAACTCGATGGTCTCGTTCTTGTACTGGGTGAGCGAACTGCCATAGGTGCGCACGAGCAGGTTCCGGAATTCCGTCACCAGGGTCTCGCGCTGCTCCGGGGTGGCTTGGCGCCAGCCCTTGCCCACGGCGAGCCGCGTCATCTTGTTGAAGTCGAAATTGGGCAGGACCTTCGCCTCCACCAGCTCCGTCACCTTCTTCGGGTCACTGCGGATGTCCTTGTTGGTGCGCAGGATCTCGAGCACCTCCTCGGTCGTCGTCTTGGCGAGAACGTCCGGTGGGATGTCTGCCTGGGCCATCACGGCAGTGCCGCCGAGAAATACGAGCAGGACGAATGAGAGGATCGCGCGCTTCATGGGTTCACTCCACTACGGTTGTATCGAGGGCTCACTGCTTGCTGCCTCCTTCCTGGGCCTTGTCGAACAGCACCTGGCCGATGAGTTTTTCGAGGACGACGGCAGACTGCGTGAGCCTGATCACGTCGCCGTCCTTGAGTCGCTGGTCGTCGCCGCCCGCCTCCAGCCCGACGTACTGTTCCCCGAGCAGCCCCGAGGTCAGCACGGCGGCCGTGGTGTCTTTCGGGAAGGGATAGCGTTCGTCGATCTTCAGCACGATCCGCGCGACGTACTTTGCCGTGTCGAAGCTGATGGACTCCACGCGCCCCACCATCACTCCGGCGCTTCGAACAGGGGCGCCCGCCTTGAGGCTGCCGATGTTCTGAAATTCGGCGGAGACGGTGTATTCCTTGTCCGGTCGGAAGGAGGTGCTGGCATTGCTGACCTTGAGGGCGAGCAGCACGAGCGCACCCAGCCCCAAGGCGACGAAAATGCCGACCCAAAGGTCGAGAGTCGCTTTGCTCACTTTCAATCTCCCATGAACATGAAGGCCGTGAGCACGAAGTCGAGGCCGAGAATGGCGAGCGACGACGTGACCACGGTGCGCGTGGTGGCGTGAGAGACGCCTTCGGCGGTCGGCGGTGCGTCGTAGCCTTCGAACACCGCGATCGCCGTGACGGCGACCCCGAACACGAAGCTCTTGATGACGCCGTTGACGATGTCGTCCCTGAAATCGACGGCGCTTTGCATCTGCGACCACCAGGCGCCGCTGTCGATCCCGATCGTCACCACCACCACGAGGTAGCCGCCGAAGATACCGACGATGCTGAAGAGCGCGGCGAGCAGCGGCATCGACAGGGCCCCGCCCCAGAACCTCGGGCCGACCACCCGGGCGATGGGATCGACCGCCATCATTTCCATGGCCTGGAGCTGCTCGGTCGCCTTCATGAGACCGATCTCGGCAGTGATCGCCGAGCCCGCCCGGCCCGCAAACAAGAGAGCGGCCACCACCGGCCCGAGTTCCCGCACCAGCGAGAGCGCCACGAGCGAGCCCACCGACTCCGAGGAGCCGTATCGCTGCAGCGTGTCGTAGCCCTGCAGCCCGAGCACCATGCCCACGAACACGCCCGACACGATGATGATGACGAGCGACAGGACGCCGGCGAAGTAGATCTCGCGCAGGGTGAGTTGAAAGCGCCGGAAGCTCGTCGCCGAGCGCAGCAGCACGAGCACGAAGAACCGGCTGCCATAGCCGAGGCGGACGATGCCGTCGATGACCCGCTCACCGAGCAGACGCAGCCCCGACGCCGCGCTCTCAAGCACCGCGTGACTCCAGGGCAAGATCCTCGCGGATGCTCGGTCCCGGGTAATGGAATGGCACGGGGCCGTCGATGTCGCCATGCACGAACTGGTGCACGAACGGCGTCTCCGTGGCCCGGATCTCGTCCGGTGTGCCCTGCGCCACGACGCCGCCCGCGGACAGGAAATACACGTAGTCGACGATCAGGAGCGATTCGTGGACGTCGTGCGTGACGAGTATGCTGGTCGCCCCGAGCGCGTCGTTCAGCTTGCGGATGAGATTGCCGGTGACCGAAAGCGAGATCGGGTCGAGCCCGGCAAAGGGCTCGTCGTACATGATCAACATCGGATCCATCACCGTCGCGCGCGCCAGCGCCACACGGCGCGCCTGCCCCCCGGAGAGCTCGGCCGGCATCTTGCCCGCGGCGTTGCGCAGGCCGACCGCGTGCAGCTTCATCAGCACGAGGTCGCGGATCATCGACTCCGGCAGATCGGTATGCTCGCGCAGGGGAAACGCGACGTTGTCGAACACGGTCATGTCGGTGAAGAGCGCGCCGAACTGAAACAGAAATCCCATCCGGCGGCGCAGTCCATAGAGCTCGCGCTGGTTCATGTCGGGCACCAGCCGGCCGCGCACCTTGACCTTGCCGCCCTGCGGGCGCAACTGTCCCGAGATGAGACGCAGCAGCGTGGTCTTGCCGCTGCCGCTGCCGCCCATGATGGCGACCACCTTTCCTTTCGGAATGGCGAGATTCAGGCCGCTGAAAATCGGCCGGTCGCCAAAGCCGAAGAACAGATCCTTGAGCTCGACGAGATTTTCGGGATGCATCTAGCGAAGGAAGGCGAAAAAAACTGGCAATTGTAAGCCAGTTGACCCCCGTTACCCAACCCCGGCCCGGGACCCGACCGGCTCGCGGTTGCGCGGTGCGGTCAAGAGCGCGTATCGTCCGGTAGCCTGCGCAGGGTGTCGACCCGCCCGCGACCCCCATCGATCGCATGGACTCCGCTGCACTCACCTTCGAACAAGTGACCAAGCGCTACGGCAGCAAGACGGCGCTGGCGCAGCTCACGCTCGAGGTCAGGCCAGGAGAGTCGTTCGCCCTCGTCGGCATGAATGGCGCTGGCAAGACCACCCTGCTCAAGTGCCTGCTCGACTTCTGCGAACCCGACGCCGGGCGCATCTCGATCTTCGGCGTGCCCCATCGCGAGACGCGCTCACGGGCCCGGCTGTCGTTTCTCCCCGAACGCTTCACGCCGCCATACTTCCTCACCGGCCGGGACTTCCTGCGCTACATGCTGGAGTTGCAGAAGGTGAGCTATCGCGAGGAGGACGCCCGCGCCACCCTCGATGCCCTCGACCTCGATCGGTCGGCACTCGATCTGACGGTGCGCGCCTATTCGAAGGGGATGACGCAGAAGCTCGGGCTCGCGGCCTGTTTCCTGTCGCGCAAGGACCTGTACGTGCTCGACGAGCCCACCAGTGGCCTCGATCCCAAGGCGCGGGCACTGCTGAAACTCCGGTTGAAGGCGCTGCGGGAAAACGGCAGGACGGTGTTCTTCACATCCCACTCCCTCGCCGACGTGGAAGAGATCGGCGACCGTCTTGCCGTCCTGCACCTGGGTGAGATCCGCTTCGTGGGTGAGCCGGCAGCGCTCAAGAGCCGGCATGGAACCGGGAGTCTGGAGGAAGCGTATCTGCGCTGCATCGACGCCGAGGTCGAGGTCTGGTCGCGGCAGCCTTCATCCGTGTGACGGATTCCCGTCGATCTGGCACAATTTCCCTTGGCATTTCTCGAAGTTCGGTTCAGGACGAAGGAATTACTTGTGGAAACGACCCACCGCGCCAAGCCCAGCCTCGTCATCGTCGACGACGACCCGCTCATCACCGACACTTTGAACTTCGTCCTCTCGCGGGACTTCGAGGTGATGGTCGCGCAGTCGCGGTCCGAGGCCAAGAGCATCATGCGGCAGCTGGACGAGCCGCCGGAGCTGGCGCTGATCGACCTCGGGCTGCCGCCGACGCCGCACCGCCCCGACGAAGGCTTCAAGCTCATTACGGAGCTGCTGGCCTATTCGCGAAACATCAAGATCCTGGTCCTGTCGGGGCAGAATGACGAGGCGAACGCGCGCCACGCCCGCACCCTGGGTGCAATCGAGTTCATCGCCAAGCCGTGCGAGCCGGAACGGCTCAAGGACATGCTCACGAAGGCGCTGGTCGCGCGCGAAGCGGAGCAGCGCGCGGGTCCCGGCGACATCAAGATCGTCGGCCAGAGTCTGCTCATCCAGAAGTTGAAGCAGCAGATCGCCCAGTATGCGAGCGCGCCTTTTCCGGTTCTGATCGAAGGCGAATCCGGCAGCGGCAAGGAGCTCGTCGCCAATTCCCTGCACCTGCTGTCTGGTCGCGCCGGTAAGCCGTTCTTCGCGCTCAATTGCGCCGCCATCTCGCCGACGCTGATGGAGCCAACCCTGTTCGGCTACACGAAGGGCGCGTTCACCGGCGCCCAGGCACCCCGCTCGGGCTACTTCGAGGACGCCGCAGACAGCACGCTCTTCCTCGACGAGATCGGCGATCTGCCGCTCGAGCTGCAGGCCAAGCTGCTGCGCGTGCTGGAGAACGGAGAATTCCAGCGCGTGGGCGAAACCCACACGCGCATCAGCAACGCGCGGGTGGTGGCCGCCGCCAACAAGGACCTGCGCGCGGAGATGAAGGCGGGACGCTTCCGCCCCGATCTCTATCACCGGCTCTCCGTCTTCACCATCTACTCGCCGCCGCTGCGCGACCTGGGCGAGGACAAGCAGCTGCTGCTCGACCACTTCGCCGATTTCTACGCTCGCCAGGCGAAGATGCCGCGGTTCGAGCTCGACCCCGCGGCCGCGGAGCTCTGGCTGCAGTACGGCTTCCCCGGCAACATCCGCGAGCTGCGCAATATCTGCATCCGTCTGACGACCAAGTATCCCGGCCGGATGGTGGGCCGCGAGGAACTCCAGTCCGAGTTCGACATGGAGAGCTTCTATGGCGATTCACCCGGCGACATGGGCGGCGCGCCCGACGCCAAGAGCCTGCTCGACAACGCCAAGCGCCACTTGCAGTCGCAGAAGAATTTCAACCTCGACGTCCACCTGCGGATGTGGGAGCAAAGCTACGTCGAAGCCGCGCTCCAGATCACCCACGGCAACCTGTCCCAGGCCTCGAAGCTGCTAGGCATCCACCGCACTACCCTCTACAGCCGCATGCAGAACTACGAACGGGCGGAAGAGAAGTAACCGCTGCCGGGCGCCGTCGCGCCCGCGTTCGTCCTCTCCCCAAGACCCATGTATTACCAGCATTTCGGGCTCGACCGACCCCCGTTCAAGATCACCCCCGACACCGATTTCTTCTTCACGGGCGGCAATCGCGGGGCCGTGCTCGAAGCACTGCTCTACGCCGTGACGCAAGGCGAGGGGATCGTCAAGGTCACCGGTGAAGTCGGCAGCGGCAAGACCATGCTGTGCCGCATGCTGCAATCGCGCCTGCCGGCCGAGATCGAGCAGGTCTATCTGGCCAACCCCAGCATGTCGCCGGAGGAGATCCTGCGCGCCATCGCGTTCGAACTGGGGCTGTCGACCCCGCGCGAGACCAGTCGCATCGAACTCATGCACGCGCTCCACGACCATTTCGTGAAGCGCCACGCCGAGGGCCGCCAAGTGGTGGTCTTCGCCGAGGAATCGCAAAGCATGCCGGTGGCGACGCTGGAAGAGATCCGGCTCTTGTCGAATCTCGAGACCCGGCACCATAAACTCCTGCAGATCGTCCTCTTCGGACAGCCGGAGCTCGACGCGATGCTCGCGCGACCCGAGATCCGCCAGTTGCGGGAGCGTATTGCGCACAGCTTTGCCCTGCAGCCGCTCGCCGCCGACGAGGTGAGCGAGTACCTGACGTTTCGCCTGCGTGCGGCGGGCTATCGCGGCCCCGACCTGTTCGCGCCGAAGCTTGTACGCTACATCGCGGCGGCAACGACGGGACTCAGCCGGCGCGTGAATCTGGTCGCAGACAAGGCCTTGCTCGCGGCCTTCGCCGACAATACGCACACGGTGAAGCTCGCCCATGTGCAGGCGGCGGTGCGCGACAGCGAGTTCAGCGCCAAGTCCGCGCCACGGGGCCGGCGCTGGGTAAGATCCGCCGTCCTGCTGATCGCGGGGGCGGTCCTCGGCGTCGGCGCTTTCTGGTGGTTGGATCCGTCGAAACCTTCCCCCGCCCCGACGGCAGCCACGCCTCCCCTGCCCGAGTCACCGCCGCCAGCTGAACTCACCCCGCGGACGACTACGCCAACGCCGCCAGAGGCAGCCACGCCTGATCCGGAAGGCGAGCGCGCCACCACCCCAGTGTCCGCCGCGGACACCGCTGCGGCACGCATCGCGGCGACCGACCGCCAGCTCCAGAAAATGGACAGGCAAGGCTTCACCATCCAGCTCGCCCTGGCGGCGGATGATCCGGACGAACTGCAGCGATACCTCAGCCACCTCGGGAAGTTTATTGAAACGGATGAGGTGTTTGTGTACCGTACCCGGATCAAGGAGACGCCGCATTTCGGCGTTGCTTATGGGAGCTTCCCCACTCGCAAAGCCGCGCGCGCGGCGCTGAACAACCTGCCTGCGGCGATTCGCAGCGACCGGCCGTACGTACGCTCGGCATCGGGTATCCGGCGGGAGGTCGCCCAGTCGCCATAGGCAGGCCTGAGCACGCAGCCGACCTCGGGTACCATACTTGCTTTTCCGCCTCCGCGATCGAAATAGCAACAAATCTCCGGGAATCTCCCGCCGCCCTACCGGCTCCCCAGACCGCATGACAAGCGTTTCGCACTCGGCTTCTCGTGGTCGATACCACCACATCATAGCGGGCGTGGCGGTGGGCGTTGCCGCGGCGCTGTCCGGCTGCTCCTACAAACCCGTCATCCCGCAGTCCGACGCCCACCTGACCAAGAACCGCGTGCTTTCGCCAGCCGGTGACGCGCCGCCTCCCGTCCGCTCCAGCGGTGATTTCCTGCCGCCGCCCAAGGCTGCACCGAAACCCGCCACCTATAGCGTGGTCGTGAACGAGGTTCCGGTGCGGGAACTGCTGTTCGCGCTGGCGCGGGACACCAAACAGAACATCGACATCCATCCCGGCTTGAGCGGGCTCGTGACGCTCAATGCGGTGAACGAAACCCTGCCGTCGATCCTCGATCGGCTCGCGAAACAGATCAACCTGCGCTATCGCACCGAAGGCAACACGATCATCGTCCAGCCCGACGCCCCGTTCTCCAAGACGTACCGAGTGAACTACGTCAACATGACGCGGGACACCATGTCGACGGTCGGCGCATCCGTCCAGATTGCGGGCCCCACAGGGTCCGGACAAGGGGGCGGAGTAGCCGGGGGTGTAGGGGGCGCCGGTGGAGTAGCCGGGGGTGTGGGGGGGAGCGCCGGCGGGAATGCCTCGTCCACATCGGTGCGCACGACGGCGAAGGGCGACTTCTGGGAACAGCTGCGCGAGAACCTGCGCGCGATCATTTCCTCCAACCGCCAGCTCGCCCAGTCCGCGGACGATCGCGCCGCCCGCGCCGAAGCCCTGCGCACCGCGCGCGAGGAACGGGTGGCCCAGGCCGAGGCGGCCAGCAAGGCGGGCCAATCCGCGGCCGACCTTTTCGCGACGGCTTTCAGTCAACCGATCGCGCTGCCCGGCGACATCAAGGACGAGATCGTCATCAACTCCTTCACCGGTACCGTCACGGTCCTCGCGACCGAACGCGAGCATCGTCTCATTCAGCAATATCTCGATAGCGTGCAGACCGCGTCGCAACGCGAAGTGCTGATCGAAGCGACGATCGCGGAGGTGACGCTGCGCGACGAGTTCCAGGCCGGCGTGGATTGGAGCGTGATTACGAGCGGTGGGCTCAACATCTCGCAGAATCTGCTGCTTGGAACGTTGGCGACACCGCCAGCTTTTTCCCTCGCTTACGCCAGCGGTGATTTCCAGGGCTTGATCCGGGCTCTGGAGCAGTTCGGCAACACGCAGGTGCTGTCGAGCCCGAAGCTGATGGTCATCAACAACCAGACCGCCCTGCTCAAGGTGGTCGACAACATCGTCTATTTCACCATTCAGGCCCAGCAAGGGGTATCCACGGGCGGCGGCGTCATACAACCCAATACGTTTACGACGACACCCCAGACGGTCGCGGTGGGCGTCATCCTGGCGGTGACACCCCAGGTCCACGAGACCGGCCAGGTGACGCTTACGATCCGCCCCACCATCACCCGTGTCCTGGACTTCGTTGACGACCCCAACCCCTCCCTGTGCACCACCGTCCGTACGCTCGTGCCGCCCTTCGAGGAACAGAAGTGCATCAGGAATCCCGTGCCGCAATTGCAGGTTCGGGAGATCGAATCGGTGCTGCAGATCGGAACCGGACAGACCGTCATCTTGGGCGGACTGATGCAGGACGAGGCGGTGCGTGATCGTAGAGGCCTGCCCTACCTCTCGACGCTGCCCGGTGTCGCGGGTACGGCGTTCAGCGTCAGGGACAACAGGGTGAAGAAGACGGAGCTCGTGATCTTCCTCAAGCCGACCGTCATCAAGCACGCTTCGCTGGAGGCCGACGACCTGAAGTTCTTCCAGCGATTCCTGCCGGTCTTGGACAGACCCCAGACGCTGCCACCGCCCCGCAACAACCCATGAGTCTCTTGATGCAAGCCTTGCAAAAGGCTGCGAAGGAGCGCGAAGGCGCCGGTCGGCCCCAGTCCCAAGGTGGCGTGCTCGCGCTCGAGCCGATCGAGGTCGACCCGGGGGTGGATATGGCTGCAAGCGGCTCGAAATCCGTCGGCGCGTCTGCCGGTCCAACCCCGGCACAAGCGGCAACCGTCCTGCAGGCTACGGACGCGGTGCCGGGACGGATCGATTGGCTGCGCGATCACCGCAAGCAGGTGTACGGCACCTGTATCGGCCTTGCCGTTATCGGCTACGCGATCTATTTCTATCTTTCCGTGTACCACCCCGCCTGGTTGCGCAGACCGATGGTCGCGCCGATTGCCGCGGTTGCCCTGACACGCGCACCCACTCCCCCTGCGCCGGCGCCCTTACCGGCGAAGCACCCCGAAGGCGGCACGGTGGCGGCCACGGTAGATCCCGCACCGGTCGCCGCCGCGGCCGTGCCCGTGACCACGCCACCATCCAGGAAGGCCGTCGTTCGGCAAGCGGAGGGACAACAGTCAGCGCCAGCGACCAGCGCGACCGTGAGGAGGCCTGTCGCAGCTGCCGAACCGGCGGTGCGCCAGCCGCGCGATTCGATCGCCGTGAAGCCGGGAGGCGAGCTGCCGGGAATCAATCCGCGGCTCTCCGAGGCGTACGACGCCTTGCGCTCAGGACGCATCGAAGAAGCCGGCCGCCTGTACGACGCGGTTCTCAAGACGGAGCCACGCAATGTCGACGCGCTGCTCGGTCGGGCCATGGTAGCCCAGCAACAGGGCAACCCGGACCTCGCCACCCGCCATCTCTTTCAGGTTCTGCAGGTCGATCCATCCAACACCCTGGCGCAAGGCGGGCTCATCAACCTGCTCGGCCACGCCGACCCCCAGAGTGCGGAATCGAAGCTGAAGTCGCTCATCGCGAAAGACCCGTCGGCGTTTCTGTACTTCTCTCTCGGCAACTTGTATGCGGATCAGGGAAACTGGCCGGCCGCCCAGACCGCCTACTTTCAGGCCCATCATCTCGCACGCGCCAATCCCGATTACGCCTTCAATCTTGCCGTCAGCCTCGAACATCTGAGCCAGCCGAAACTCGCGCTCGATTTCTACCAGCAGGCGCTGGAACTCGCCCTCGCCGCCGGTCGCGCCAACTTCGATCCCGCAGCCGTACGGGAGCGCATCGTCAGGCTTGCCGCCGGCGTGGAGTAGCCATGGCCGAGCAAAGGAAGAAACTCCGGATTGGCGAGCTGCTGGTCCAGTCCGGTCTCATCACGCCTGACCAGCTGCGCATCGCGCTCACCGAGCAGAAGCACAACAACGTCCCGCTCGGCCGACTCCTGGTTCGGCTCGGATTCGTCACCGAGGGCGCCATCCGGGACATCATGGCCCGGACCATCGGCCAGGAGAGCATCGACCTCACGAAGATCGTCGTCGACGCCGAGGCGCTCAAGCTCGTCCCCCAGGATTTCGCCCGACGCCACCGCCTGCTGCCGATCGCGTACGACGCACAGTCGCGCGCGCTCACGGTCGCGACCACCGAAATCTTCAACGTGGTGGCGCTCGATCAGTTGCGCGGGCTCCTGGGCCCCCAGGTCGAGATCAAGGCCCAGCTCGCCGGCGAGGCGCAGCTCGAGGACTACATCGACCAGTTCTATGGTTTCGAACTCTCGGTGGACGGCATCCTGCAGGAGATCGAGACCGGCGAGATCGACTACACCAGCCTGCAAGCGGGGGGCGACGAATACACCCAGCCGATCGTGCGACTGGTGGGCGCGCTGCTGGTCGACGCAGTCAAGCGCGGCGCCTCCGACATCCACTTCGAACCGGAATACGCGTTCCTGCGGGTGCGCTACCGCATCGACGGCGTGCTCGAACAGATCCGCAGCCTGCACAAGACGTATTGGGCCGGGATCGCCGTGCGCATCAAGGTCATCAGCGGCATGAACATCGCCGAGACGCGGGCACCGCAGGATGGCCGGTTGTCACTCAACCTGAACGGCCGGCCGGTCGACTTCCGCGTCTCCAGCCAGCCGACCATCTACGGCGAGAACATCGTCCTGCGCGTGCTCGACCGCGAGAAGTCGATCATCAGCCTCGACAGGATGGGTCTCACCACCGACACCCTCAAGCAGCTGCAGATCATGCTGGCACGGCCGGAGGGCGTGCTCATCCTGACCGGACCCACCGGCAGCGGCAAAACCACGACCCTGTATTCGCTGCTTTCGCAGTTGAACGTCGAGTCGGTGAACATCATGACCCTCGAGGATCCGGTCGAGTACCCCGTCACCATGATGCGCCAGACGTCCGTCAACGAGGCGGCCCGGATGGACTTCGCGAATGGCATACGGTCCATCATGCGCCAGGACCCGGACATTATCCTGGTCGGCGAGATCCGCGATCACGACACGGCTGAAATGGCCTTTCGGGCCGCCATGACGGGCCATCAGGTCTTCACGACGCTGCACACCAACTCCGCCCTCGGCGCGTTTCCGCGGCTGCTCGACATCGGCATCGACCCTGCGATCCTCGCGGGCAACATCATCGGCGTCATCGCGCAGCGCCTGGTGCGCGTGCTGTGCCCCGCGTGCAAGGAGCCCTACACACCTTCGACCGAGGAGCGAAGCGTGCTCGGCCTCGCGGACGATCGCCCGGTGCAGATTTTCCGCCCGCTCGGCTGCAAGCTCTGCGGCCGCAAGGGCTATCGCGGCCGCATCGCCATCATGGAGCTTCTGCACATGGATGCAGACATGGACGAACTGGTGGCACGCAGGGCAACCGCGCGGGAGCTTCGCACGCTCGCGGTGGAGAAGGGATTCCGTCCGCTCATCGACGATGCCGCGGACCGTGTGCTCGAGGGAACCACCAGCCTGACGGAGGTATCCCGTGCGGTCGACCTGACCGGTCGCATCCGCTGGGCGTAGCTGCGCCCGGAACGGGCGGATTACGACTGCTGAGCCATGCCAGCCTATCAATACAAGTCCATCGACAAGAGCGGCCGAGCTGCCCGCGGGACGCTCGATGCCGCCAACGAGGTCGATCTCGAGCTGCGGCTGCGGCGCATGGGGCTCGACCTCATTACCTGCCGGCAACTCGCAGCCGCCGGAGGGAGTGGCAGTCGCGGTAAGATCTCGCGGCGCGATCTCATCGCTTTCTGCTACGACATGGAGCAGATCGCGCGCTCCGGCATCCCCATCATCGACGGCCTGCGCGACCTCCGCGACTCGGTCGAGACGACGCGCTTTCGCGAAGTCCTGACTGCGATGCTCGAGGACATGGAAGGCGGCAAGCTCCTGTCGCAATGCCTGGCCGCGCACCCGTCCGTGTTCGGCGCCGTCTTTGTGAGTCTGGTCAGGGCCGGAGAGCAGACCGGGCGCCTGATGGAGGTATTCGAGAACCTCGGCTCGGCGCTGCGTTGGCAGGACGAACTCGCGTCGCAGACGATGCGTCTCCTGGCATATCCTCTACTGGTCCTCGTCGTCGTCTGCGGCGTCCTGGTGTTCCTTCTGGTGTATCTCGTGCCACAGGTCGTCGGTCTGCTGAAGACGATGGGCGTGGCGATGCCGATCCAGACCCGCGTGCTCATCGCCGTCTCGGGATTCACCGTCAAGTACTGGTACGTGTTGCTCGGGCTGCCGGTGATCGCGGTGATCGCCTCGGCCGCGGCCGTCCGCAGCAACGTGCGGGCGAGATTCCTCTGGGACGGTTTGAAGCTTCGCATCCCCGTCGTCGGCCAGATCCTGCAGAAGATCATCCTGGCGCGTTTCGCCAACTTCTTTGCGCTCATGTATCGCTCGGGCATCACCGTGCTCGACTCGCTCAAGACCTGCGAGGATATCGTCGCGAACAAGGTGATCGCGGAGGGTCTCGCACGCGCCGGACAGCAAATCAGCGCCGGAGAAAGCCTGACCGAAGCCTTCCAGGGCTTGGGCCTCTTTCCCCCTTTGGTGATTCGCATGCTGCGAACGGGCGAAACCACCGGTGCGCTCGACTCCGCGCTTCTCAACGTGAGCTACTTCTACACCCGGGACGTACGCGAGTCGGTAGATAATGCGTTGAAGCTTCTGGAACCGACCCTGACCCTGGTGCTCGGTGGCATTCTTGCCTTCATCATGTTCGCCGTGCTCACCCCGATCTACGAAGTGATCGGCAAGGTGAAGATCTAGCCCCGAGAAACATGCTCGCCGTGGCCGACAAGATCCTGATTTCCATCGCTGCCGAACAAGGGACGGTAGCCCGTTGGCACAACGGCCGGCTCGGATCATGGCATACCTTCGCCAACGACGAAGGCGGCTGGACTGCCTTCGAGGCGCTCCTGAAGTCAGCCGCAGGCGTGCGAGCCTATGTCATGGTCGATGCCGTCGAGGAGGACTACCGCTTCGAGACCCTCCCCCACGCGCGGGGACGAGACCGCCAGCAGCTGGTGACGCGCAAGCTCAAGCAGCTTTACCGCAACACGCCCTACTGTTCGGCCTGGATGCAGGGCCGCGCTGTCGGCAAGCGCAAAGACGACATCTATCTCTTCGCCGCGCTCACCAACCCGGAGCTCCTCTTCGGATGGGTGCAGGCGGTCGCCCGCCGGCAGAGCCCACTGGTGGGCATTTACACGCTGCCCATGGTAAGTGTCGAATTGGCCGAGCGCCTCAAGCTCAAGGCGCAGAATCTTCTGCTCGTCTCTCAGCACGCCTCCGGCCTGCGCCAGACGATCCTGCGCGACGGCAAGCTGCGCCTTTCCCGCTTGACCCGACTGGAGGCTGCCAGCGGCGACTCCCGCCTGGAAGCCTATGCCGAGGAAATTCAGAACACCCGCCTCTATCTGCATGCCTTGAAGGTCATGGCGCTGGAAGACCACATGACCGTGGCACTGCTGGACCAGGACGATTCGCTGCGCGACCTCGGGCAGTTGGTGCAGAAAGGGTTCGCGAACACTCATGTCGAGCGGCTGACTCGTGGCGACATCGTCGACCGGCTCGGCATCGCCCCCGAGGTGCTGGTCCGCGGCCGCGATGCTCTCTACCTGCATGTCCTCGGCCAGCGCACACCCGACTGCAACCTCGCGCCCTCCGGCCTGCTTGCCCACTACCATCGCTACCAGGCGCGGCGGGCGGCTTACGGTGCGAGTGCGGCGGCCGCACTCGCGGCGACCTTCTGGGTCGGGAGCAACCTCTGGCAGCGCAGCGAACTGAGGCTGGAAACCGAACGGCTGCGCACTGCGACCATCGTCGAGCAGCAGAAGTACGAATCCGTCACTCAGCAGTTTCCCAAGGCTCCGACCAGCGCGGCGAATCTCAAGAAAACCGTCGAACTGGCCGCGCACCTTCGCGCGGATGCCCGTACTCCGGAGCGCGCGCTCGTGAAATTGAGCCACGCCCTGGACGAGAGCCCGGGGATTTTCTTGCGCTCCGTTCTGTGGAAGTCAGCGCCGCCTGACCTGTCCGAAGTCGCCGTCGCCGGCTCGGCATCGACCGGCGAGCGTCAGGACCATGCCATCATCGAGGCGGAGATACGCCCGTTCAAAGGCGACTACCGGTCGGCAATCGCGACGATCGATTCCTTCGTCGAGCGACTCTCGCAGGAAAAAGGGGTCGCTGCAGTGAAAGTCCTGCAACTGCCGATCAACGTGAGCCAGACATCTGTACTGAGCGGGAACACCGCCAAGGAAACGCAGGTGCAGGCCGCCACCGCACAATTCAAGCTCGAGATTCTTCTCAAGGCGGAGGAATGATGAGCTCCGTGCTGCTTACGGAGTATCGATGAACCTGCGCGATCTCACCGCGCTGCGCGGTGCCTTGATCCTGTTTGCAACGATCGTTGCCCTGGGCGCCGCGGCCATCTTCTTCACCGGACGTCTTGTGGTTGAGGCGGCAGCGGAGACGGCGAGGCAGCGGACCGCCTTGGAGGAAGCACGGCTGCGCTATCAGCGCTCCGGTGACGAGAAGGACACGATCGTCCGCTACCTCGATGGCTACGAGCAGCTTCAGCGTGAAGGAGTCGTCGGCGAGGAACGGCGCATCAACTGGATCGACGGCTTGCGGACGGCGAACATCCATTCCGGGCTGTTCGGGGTCGACTATCAGATTGGCGTGCAGCAGCCATACGCCAGTGGCGCGGGCCTCGGTGGGATCGAGTTGCGGCAGTCCGAGATGAAGATTCGGCTGCCGCTGCTGCACGAAGGGGACCTCCTGCGCTTCCTCGATACATTGAAGCGTCAGAACACCGGTCTCTTCATCGTCGACCAGTGTGCCCTCGATCGCATCAATCAAACCGGCGGCTCTCCGCGTTATCAACCGAATCTCGTCGCCGAATGCAACCTCAGCTGGCTCACGCTGGTCGAGGACAGCGGCAAGGACAAGAGGACATGAAATATCTCCGCGTCGCGCTGCTACTCGTGATCGCCGCCAGTGCACGCGCTGAGAGCGTGGGTCGACTCTTCTTCACGCCGGAGCAGCGGCTGCTGCTAGACAACGCCCGCGGGCAGAAGGTAAAGGTCGAGGAGCAAACGGAAGAGCCAGCACCCGAAATGGTGAGCCTGAACGGCGTGGTCAAGCGCGACGATGGCCACACCACCGTGTGGCTCAACAACCGCGCCGTGAGTGATCGGAAGACCACGGGCGGCGTCACGATTCATCCGCAAGGGACGGCCTCGGACCCCGTGCTCTTCACCATTCCGCAGGCCGAACGTGTGGTCACCCTGCGCGTCGGCCAGAACCTCGACGTGACGACCGGTCAGGTGGTCGAGCCTTACAGTCCGAGAGCGGCCGAGATGAAGCGGAAGCTGGCCGAGAAGCAGGAAGAGACCGCGGCGGCAGGCAAGGCGGAAGTCGAACAGTCATCGCAGCCCCCGCGTTCCACCGGTGCGCGGCCGAGCGCCGAGGCGCCGCCGAAGCTCCACACGACGGAAGCGAAGGCGCCGCCTTCACTCGATAAGCCGGCCCCCTAGAGAGCATGCGTGATCGACAGCCGCCTCCTTGCTCCGGGATGAGCGGACGGGAGCAGGGCGTGGCCCTGTTAACCCTGCTCGCCGTGGTCGCGCTGGGAGCAGCGCTGGCCCTGATCGCCATGGCGAATCCGAGGCCGTCGGATCTGACGCGTGAAGAAATCACGAGCAAGGCGCTGGCGAAGGCAAAGGAAGCACTGATTGCCTACGCGGCAACGTATCAGGATACGCATACGGGCCAAGTACCAGGATACCTGCCGTGTCCCGACCAAGCAGGGGGCAATCCGGAAGGAGCGGCCGAGACCAATTGTGGCGCCAAGGATGTGACCGTCATCGGGCGCCTGCCCTGGAGAACACTGGGCATTGAGCCGCCGCGGGATGGAGCCGGCGAGTGCCTCTGGTACGCGGTGTCTGGAGCGTTCAAGAACAATCCGAAAACCGAGATCATGAACTGGGACACCCCAGGCCAGATCGAGGTGTACGGTCCGGACGGTTCGACGCTCATGGCCGGGTCGCAGCCGGAGAATCGCGCCGCAGCCGTGATCTTCGCGCCCGGGGTCGCGCTCAGTCAGGATCGGCAGGATGACGACCCTGGCACGGCGCAACGACCGATTTGCAGCGAGGACTATGCTGCCGCGCGCTTCCTGGAAGCCGTCGGCACGATCAACAACGCCACCCCGAATGGTACAGCCGGCGCCCTCACGAAGATGATCGCAGGCAACCGGAGTGACGCATTCAACGATCGCCTGCTGATCGTGACTGGCAACGAGATCTTCTCCGCGATCGAAAGGCGTTCCGATTTCGCGCCGAAGCTCGCGGGCCTCGCCCAGAGCGCCGCGCTTTGCCTAACGAAGTACGTCGAGTTGAACACGAACTATGGCAGCGGCGATCATCGATTCCCTTGGACGGCACCGGTCGCACTCGCCGCGTACACTGCCGAGGCCTACTGGGACGACGCAGCAGGCAGCCTGTCCGGTCGCTTTCCCTATCAGGTCGAAACGACGGCAGCACTCACGAACCCGAATTCTTCGAGCCTCGCGGCGGCCAGTTGCCCCTTCCGCACGGGCAACGTCGACGAGAACTGGTGGAAGAACTGGAAGGACCACCTGTTCTACGCGCTCGGCGCGGATTTCAAACCGAATGCTCCAAGCCCGTCGCCTGTTGCTTGCGGAACCGGTTGCCTGCGGGTGAATGGCACCGGCGGCCAGGTTGCAGTCGTGATGTTCGCCGGCAAGCGCCTCGCCGGACAAACGCGAGCGACCGATGCCGCGAAAGGCAGTCTCGCGAACTACCTGGAGGGACGCAATCTGACCAATCACCCCAACACAGGCGGCGATGGCAACTACGAAAGCGGCGCCGCGACCTCCGCCTTCAACGACGTGCTCTGGTGCGCAAGCCTGAGCGGCGGCAAGCCGGTCACCTCGCCATGTCCGTAGCTCGCACGAGGCGCTTACTATCTGAACACCCCGCGTGTGCAGAGGGCTTTACGCTCATCGAGATGGCGGTGGTTCTCGTCGTCGTTTCGCTCGTGCTGGGCAGCCTGCTCGTCCCGCTGGCGAGTCAGGTCGAGCAGCGAAAGATCCATGCTACCGAGCAGATTCTCGAGCAGGCCCGGGACGCCGTGCTCGCATTCGCTGCCGCCCGCGGCCGGCTGCCCTGCCCCGCAGGCACCGCGGGCGGTCAGGAGGTGCTCACGACGAACGCGGCGGTCGGCGATTGCGCCAACTTCTGGGGATTCCTGCCTGCAGCAACGCTCGGGCTAAGTCCGCTCGATGCCAATGGATATGCGCGCGACGGCTGGGGCGGCGAGGTGCGAGATGGATCCAACTTCGATCAGAATCGCATTCGCTACGCTGTGAGAAATGCGAATGTCGGCGGACAGAACTTCGTCTTCACGAAGGCAGGGGGAATCAGAGCGGCGGGCATGACCGCCATCAGCACGTTTGCCGATCTCAACAGTCTGCTTTACGTCTGTAATGCCGGTGGCGGCGGCGGGAGCAACTGCGGAAGCGCATTCACGCTGACCAGCGAAGCGGTTGCGGTGGTCTGGGCCAGCGGTCCGAATGCAGCCACAGGCGGGACCAGCGTGGACGAGGCGGAGAACCCCAATCCGAACGGTGGCAGCGCCGATCGCGTGTTCGTGAGTCGCCCCTGGGGTGCG
This sequence comes from Burkholderiales bacterium, assembly GCA_016791285.1. The sequence continues at coordinate 4,065 of JAEUMX010000195.1, read as the reverse complement.
GGCGCGGGGCTGGAGTTCGATGATCAGATGGTATGGATCACCCCGCCGCTGCTCTTCCAGCGCATGATCGCCGCGGGTCAGCTTCCCTGAGCTCTGGGCGCGAGCTCGAAGCAGACGTTGCCGCGCGCGTTGCCTGCAATCGCCAGACGATAACCGAGCCGCTCGGCCTGCTGGGAAGCTTGGTACAGCCCAATGCCAAGTCCCGTCTGGGAATTGACCGCCCCGCTGAACAGCGTTTCCGCCACGGACGGTCGGATCGCACTGCCATCGTCCCATACCCGCAGCGAATGCGTCTTCCCTTTGCTCACGAGCCTGGCAGAGATGCGCAGACCAGGCTCGTTCTTGGCCTTGTTCAACGCATTCTCGATCAGATTCTCGGCCACGCTGTTGAAGAGATCCCCCGGCAGCGCGCCTTCCACCATCGCGGAATCCAGATTGAATTCGATGTTGCGGTCGGCATAGCGCTGCTTGAGTTGCTCCCACCACGTGGCGGCATCCACCATCTCGATCCGCGACTGACTCGGCGCCTGCAGCTTGTCGAGCGTTGTCTGCAAGCGCTGCGCGATCTGCGGGAGCTGCCGTTGCATGAGTGCCTGAAGTCTTTCCGCATCGTGCCCGCTGCTGTGCTCCACCGCGGAACAGAGCGACTTGAGCGACTGGAGGAGATTCTTCACGTCGTGGGTTAAGCGTGCCCCCGTTTCGAAGATGGCCTGATGGTACGCGTTCTGGCGCTGCTGCTGCTCGCGCCGCTTCGCCTCGTGGAAATACCCCAGAAGCTGCGCGAGGAGCTTCAGGTGAACCGTCAGCGCAGGGCTGAGAGACGAGTGCGTGTAGATGTCGAGGTCAAGCTCCTGCAGCGCAAACTCCGCGTGAAACTTCGATCGTGTTCCGACCTGACCCTCGCCTTGAGCGGTGCGCCAGCTCACGCCCGCCACCCAGGGCAACTCGGACATGTCTTCCAGCGCGAGGGCGAGGAAGCGCGCGGGCTGAGGCTCGCGCTGGGCGTGCTCGGCAAGGTTGCGCATCCAGACCTCGAAGGGGAGTCCGATGGTGAGGAAGTATCGGGACACCAGATACTTGACACCGCTGAATCCGCCGTGGGGGTTCCAGAGCCAGCTCAGCACCAGCAACACCAGCGCGATCACGAAGAGCGTCTGCGCCAGGGCGCTCGGATAATCGCCGCGGCTGATGACCTTCAGCACGAAGCTGCCGAGGACGAGGGCAGTGACGAGGAAAAACAGCAGCACGCTGTAGAGAAGATCCACCGCCAGGGGTTCCGACGCCCGGTCGGAATCCGCCTTCATGGGGAGCAGCCCGAGCAGCAGGAGCGGCAGCACGAAGCGGACGACAAGTTCCACCACCTGCGGGAGACGCTCGCCCTCGAACAGGTGCGGTACGACCCATATCAGCAGCAGAGCTAGCAGATACAGGGCGGCGATAAAGCCCACCGCGCGCTGTGCGCCGCGACGGCCGCCTGCCACGTTGCCCCCGATCAAGGCGAACAGCAGCGCGATCCATGACGCCATCAACCACCAGCTGCTCCAGACCACGAAGAGAAGCCCGACGCCGATGACGATCAGACCCTGAACGGCATCGAGCTTCCGGTCGCTCAGCCATACCGGCTGCCAGATCAGGAAGAATCCGAAATGAGTAAGGAGAAAGGCGCGGGACCACCATTCGTGAACGCCGAACGCAAGCGAGGCGTGCAGCGCGAGCAGCATCAGCCCCAGGAACAGTGGGGCACGGCGCCGCGTGAAGGGCAACGGCGAAGACGGGTCGTGCGAGGTCAAGTTCTCGGAGCGGTTGGGCGCGGCCTACTCACCTGGGCTGCGATGTGAGGTCGATTCGCTATACTGCCGCATCTCGGTCAGCAATGGCTATTCCAGATGTTCGGCCAAATCATCACCATGGGGCGCTTCGTCGTGCTCGAAGCCTGGCGCACGCGTCTGCCCTGGATCACCGCAATCGCCTTTGTTCTCGTGCTGGGCCTGAGTCTCTTCGCGAAGGCACTCGCCGTTACCGAAAGCGACAGGGTCCAGATCGCTTTCCTGGCATCCCTCATGCGCTTGGCGGCTGTCTTTATCACGTCACTCCACATCGTCAGCACGCTGGCGCGGGAGTTCAACGATCGGGTCGTCGATCTCACGCTGGCGCTCGAGTTGCCGCGAACATCGTACATCCTCGGAAAGTTCGTGGGTTACGCGTTCGTCGCAATAGCGATTGCGGCAGCCGCGGGACTGCTGCTCATGCCCTTTACCCAGGGCCACGGCCTGCTCGTGTGGACGTCGACGCTCGTGCTGGAGCTTTGGATCGTAGTCGCGCTTAGCTTATTTTGCATCATCACGTTCAACCAGGTCATGCCGGCTGCGAGCTTCGTGCTGGCGTTCTACCTCCTCGCACGGTCGATCGGCGCGATCCAACTGATCAGCGCCTCGCCCCTGCTCGCCGACCGAAGCCTCGCGCACGGCTTCGCAACACTGCTGCTGAATGCTCTCGCCTATGTGCTCCCCGCTCTCGATCGTTTCACCGAGACGGCCTGGCTGGTCGATGGCGGCGCCGGCGCTGCCAGCTTGGGCAATGCAGTCGGACAGACCCTTGCCTACGTGCCGCTCCTGATCAGCGCGGCGCTGTTCGACTTCCACCGGAAAAACGTGTGACCAGAGCGCGAGGCAATCAAGAGCGCTCGTGGCAGGTCGTCCCCAAGGCCGTCTTGATCGGGATGGCTCTCTCGCTCGCCTTGCAGATCGGTTGGCATGCGGTGCAGCCCGCACCGGTGGCGGTGGCTCGCGACCTGTCGGCCCCGCCGCCGCGAATGGCGCTCCGGGCGCTGAGCCTCGGCGATCCGATATTCCTGAGCTACGTGTTGCTGCTAAGGCTGCAGGCGTTCGACAATCAGCCGGGAATCAGCATTCCCTTCAAGGACCTCGACTACTCGAAGGTGATCGGCTGGCTGGATGCCTCGCTCGACCTCGACCCTGTCAGCCAGTATCCCCTTCTGCTCGCAGCAACGGTGTATGCGCAGGTGCCCGACGAGCCGAAGCAAAGGGCAATGCTCGACTTCGTATTCCGACGCTTCCTCGACGACCCAGCGCGTCGCTGGCAATGGCTTGCTCATGCGTCGGTCATGGCGAGACACCGACTGCAGGATCTGCAGCTCGCTCTCAGGTACGCTCAGGCGTTGGCCGATCACGCGGCGGACGCTTCCATCCCGTCCTGGGCCCGCCAGATGCATATCTTCCTGCGCGCCGACATGGGTGAACACGAGGCCGCCAAGATTCTGCTCGGTGGCCTGCTTGCCGGCGGAACCGTGCAGGATCCGCATGAGATCGCGTTTCTCATGCAGCGCCTGGACGCACTCGAGAAAGCCGAGAAATCGTCGATTGAGTCGAAGAAATGACGGCGTAAGGGCAACGGCCTCTTCAATCTCGCTTCTTTGCCGGGCTGCCCGCAGCGGGCGGCGCTATGAAAAGATGGTTCCAGGCTCGATGGAATGGCCCCAAATGCTTCGGCATGGGCTTTGCTATATTGGCTTGACGAACTTTGCACGCTGGGACGGAAACATGAGGAAACAGACGGGTTTCACGCTGATCGAGATCGCGATCGTGCTGGTCATCATCGGCCTCCTCCTGGGTGGGATCCTGAAAGGGCAGGAACTCATAACGGGTGCAAAGGTGCGCAACCTGATTTCCCAGGTCGACGGCGTGAAGGCAGCTTTCTTCGGTTTCCAGGATCGCTATCGCGCGTACCCGGGGGATTACACCCAAGCAGTAACCAACATCGCTGGTGTCGTTGCCAACGGAAATGGCAACGGCAACGGCCGTATCGTGGACACAAACGGTAGCGGATTTCAAGAAGACGTCTTGGTCTGGGACCATCTCTCTCACGCCGGTTTCATCACTGGCACTTACACCGCCGCCCCCGGTCCCGCCAACCCGGCGGCCAATCCCCCGACCAACCCAAGTAATCCTTATAACGTGATCATCCAGCTTGCTTACGACAATGTCTATGCAGACACTGGCGCCCCGGTCGCTCGCCACAACGTCAAGACAGGTAACCAGATCCCCG
>JAEUMX010000177.1 GCA_016791285.1 Burkholderiales bacterium | reverse complement strand
GCCGACCATGTCGGTGCCAGCATGAATGCGCTTGCGCTGCCGCGGACGACCACGACGGTGTTCGGCAACGGGCTGGGGGCGCTTATCGCGCTCGAGCTCGCCATTGCCCATGGGACCCGCTTCGATCGCCTGATCGTCGCCGGCGCGGTCGCCGCCTTTCCCGCGGAGGCCAAAACACAACTGCTCGCAATGGCCGAAACGGTGCGCGCGCAGGGCATGGCGGCGGTGCTCGACACGGCGATGGCGCGCCTGTTCCCGCCCGAATTCACGGCGAAGAGCCCCGAGGTGGTGAGCGCGTGCAAGGCGAAGCTCGGTCGCGTCGACGCCGACTGCTTCGCGCATGCGTGCGTCGCGCTCGCGCGCCTGGATCTGCGGCCTCAGCTTGCGAAGATCCACAATCCGACGCTGGTGCTCTGCGGCGCGCTCGACCAGACCACGCCCGCGGCGCTGGCGCGCGAGCTGGCGCAGACCATTCCCGGCGCGACCTACCAGGAGATTCCCGGCTGCGGCCATTGCCCGATGCAGGAGCAGCCGGCGACACTGATCGAGCTGATCCACGCGTTCATGACCATGAACTGACCGTCAACCAGGGCAGCGCTCGGTTCGAGCCATGCTCGCTACGCCAAGGCGGCGACAGCAGAGTGTCTCCGAAGGCGGATGCCGTGAGCTGCGGCTTGCGCCTCCGGTTCGCGTAGAATCCCGCGCGGGTCTTCGGAAGCACCGACATGCAACGCCACCTCCCGGCGCTTTGCGCCCTGCTCCTCCTCGGCTGCGTCTTCGCTCGAGCCGCCGACAATCCGGCGCCCGACGCCACGGGCGTGATCTTCGAGAACGTCCGCGTCTTCGACGGCACGTCCGACCGGCTCGCGGGGCCGTCGAACGTGCTGGTCGTGGGCAACGTCATCAAGACGATTTCGAAGGCTCCCATCGCCGTGCCGCCGGCGACCTCGGTCAGGCGGATCGACGGCGGCGGACGCACGCTCATACCCGGGCTGATCGACGCGCACACGCACATCATGTTCGCCACGGTACAAGGTCAAGACCGCCTGGGGCACCGATATCCTGTTCAGTCCCGAGGTCGCCGCGACGCAGGGAGCAATGCTCACCCAGATGGTCCGCTGGTACACGCCCGCCGAGGCGCTCAAGATGGCGACCGCCGGCAATGCCGAGTTGCTCGCGCTGTCCGGTCCGCGCAGTCCCTACCCTGGCAAGCTTGGGGTCGTCGAGGAAGGCGCCCTGGCGGACCTGCTGCTGGTGGACGGCGATCCCATCGCGGACATCCGGTTGATCGAAGATCCAGCCAGGAACTTCGTCGTGATCATGAAAGACGGGAAGATCCACAAGAATCTGCTGCGCTGAAGTCGATCTACCACATGAAGGTTCACGTCATCGAGGACCGTCTCAATGGTTGCCACACCGTGTGGGACGCCCGATTCCCACGTGCGGGTGTCTGAGACGCTTCAGTGGCGCGTCGCGGTCGGCGGCGACGCGACCACGGCGGTGTTCGAGCCTGCGATTGGGCGTGGAGAAGCCGTCTTCGTCTGCGCGCACGGTGCCGGCGGTCACAGGGACGATCGCGGTATGCAGCGGCTCGCCGAAGTCCTGCGCAGCCGCGGTTTCGGCATGGTCCGCTTCAACTTCCTCTATCGCGAAAAGGGCTTGAACCGGCCCGACGCGATGCCGCGCCTGAAGGCGTGCATGGCCGCGGTCGTCGAGCGTGCTCGCGCCGAGTGCGACGGTGTACCGCTCCTGATCGGCGGGCGTTCGATGGGCGGGCGGACGTCCTCGATGCTCGCCGCCGACGGTCTGGCGTGCGACGCTCTGCTGCTGCTCGCCTATCCGCTGCATCCCGCGGGCAAGCCGGAGCAGCTTCGCGATGCCCATCTGCCGCGCATCCATGTACCCGTGCTGTGCTTCAACGGCACGCGCGACCCCCTGTGCCGGCGAGATCTGATGGAGCCTACGCTCGCCACCGTGAAAACGCCCTGGGAAATGCACTGGCTGGAAGGCGCAGATCACGCGTTCCGTGTGTTGAAGACCTCGGGAAGGACGGATGCCGAGGTGCTGGAAGAAATCGGCGATGCGAGCGGACGCTGGCTTGTGGGGCTCCGAGCTTCTCGCTGACGGTTCGGCAACGTCAAGTCCCGCACGATGAGATTGTCCGCAAGAAGCGGTGCTCAGACCTCCAACAGCGCTTTGAACGCATCGCTGCGCATTAGGGCTTCCCTGCGATCCTTCCCAAGAACGAAGCCGGTGCACATCGACAGACCTTCGGCGCTCGGCAGCCAGCGGGCGTCGAGGAGCCGCGTCGGAACGAACCAGCCGTCGTCGATGGGCCCCTCGATCCTCCGCCTGATCGTCTCGAACGGCAGCGGCGTCGCCGCATGCGCGGAGCAACTCGCCGCCAGGTCGTCGCGCGACGCTGCGGCCTCATGGAACAGGACCTGGGTGCTCGATGCGTTGAACCGGAAGTTGGGGTCGAACACGATCAAGCCGCCGTCGTCGGCGAGCGCGACATCCAGCCCGGCGAGGCCGACGTAGCCCCGCTTCCGGGCGGCTTCCCCGACGGCTATGACAAGCTCGCGACCCTTGCGTGGAAACGGCCTGGCCGGATCGATCATGCTGCCGGACTGGCGCCCGGGTGCGGAAAACAGTTGCTCTGCCGCACCGATGTAAGTCGTTCGGGTCGGCTCCACGACGAACGTCACGCACCAGCAGGTCTGGTGCGGAACGGCGTCTTCGACGATGAGACGATCGATGTCGTCGAAGGATCGGAACCATTCGAGCGCGCCCTTCCATTGCACCTCGTCGGCGCAGTAGCGCACGGCGTAACCCGCTCCTGTTGCGGCCTCCCCGCCCGCCTTGAGGAAGACCGGGCGCTCGAACGCCGCCGAGGTCAGGTCGGCGAGCGCCGCGATCCGCGACGGCGCCAGGTTTTCGCGGGGGACGATCCGATGGAGGTTCTGCTTGGCGTTCAGGCTCGCCCACAGCTCGGGCGCGACGAGCTGGGCGCGGTCCGGAATGCGCCCCTTTGGCAGCGGATACGGCGAGAAGATCCGATAGCCCTCGTCAATCAGGCGGTCCGCGTGACGGGCTGCCCCCTCGAAGGTCTCGTAGACTCTCATGTCCTCCGTGATCTCGAGACCGGCGCGATCTAGGAGAGCCAGGATCTCGTCCGTGACGCCCGCTCGGTGGCGCACCGTCGGCCGTCGGCCAAGCAAACCGAGCAGCAGCGCCGTGACCGCATCGAGCGTGACGGCCTTCACCCCCGTCATCCGCATCTGCTCCAGATCCGTGCGCGCCATGTAGGCGGCATCGTGTGGATACAGCCGCTCCGCGCAGACCGAAGGCTTGAGGCAAGTGACGACCGTCATTGGAAGTATCCTTCGATACCCTGGGCGAGCATCCTCAAGTTGGGCGAATCGCCCTTGCCGGCGACGACGGGTGTCTTGTTCGCGTCGAGCAGAATTGCCCGACCGTCGTGGACGACGTAATCGAATTTGCCGAAGTCGATCCCGAGCTCGTCCCTGTACGCTCGTATGTCTTCGGGCGTTTCATCGAGCCACTCACGCCCGACCATCGAGCCGGCCTTGACGATCGGCTCCCTCGCGAGAAGGCGGTAGCCGAAACCCTTGTCGCCAAAGAACACCCACCCGCGGATGGCATAGAGGTCGCCTTCCCGTTCCGGCAGGAACCGCTCGACGATGAGATCGGGATCGTCCCAGACCCATCCGGGGACCCTTTCGACGGACTCGAGGATCGGATAGGTCTGAGGCGGCAGCATTCCAGCGAGCCGCCAGGAGTGGCGCGCGAGCTTCTTGCGCGCGCGGCCGAGCCACCCCGGCCTGTGACCGCCACGTTCCGGGTCGCCGAAGAAGTTGTCGTTGGTCTTGACGATGACCGGGCCGGTCCAGTCGTCGCGCCGGCCAAGTCTGAGCGTCGAGTAGACCCGCTTGGAGATGTCAAGGGCACGGCCGTTCACGACGGGCACGCCCGAGGAAGGCAACGGCAGGGCGGAGGCTTCCAGCCTGGTGCGGTCGTGATGCAGGATGCACACGTCCGCGTTGGCGCTATAGCCCGGCCCGATCTCGATCCGGAATCCTTGGGCCTCCCAAATCCTCGCAAGCGCCTTGAGGAGATAAGGGACCCTCATGCTGTGGCTGAGGTGGGAGATCGAGATCGTGCGTCGGCGGCTCACTGGCGTTCCAGGACAGGCTTGACAATGGGGTGGAAGCCTGGAAAGCAAGCTCCGTGCGCTGCACCAGGGCGACGCACTTGCTGGAGCACGAACGCTTCGCCGACGGTGGCACGAGACGGCCCTGAAGCACGGCCGATCGGCTGATTCAACCGCCCGCGCGTGCTTTGGGTCCGCGAGGGAAGCTCATGGGTTCATGAATCTTCCCTCCTTGCCCCGTCGCTCACCGGTTGCTGGAAAAACCTCGTTTCCCCGCCGCCTTCGAGCGCGGCCATCAGCGTGTCCCAGGCGAGCGTCGCGCAGTTGCGGCGGGCGGGAAATGCCCGCACCGTCGCGAGCACGGCGACTTCGCCGAGATCGGCCTCACCTTCCAGCGCATCCGCCACAGTCAGCAGATCGAGGAACGCGCGATACATTTCCCGCGCCCCGGACACGGTGCGGCCAATCACTGCCTCGGTCATGACCGAGGCCGACGCCATGGAGATGCCGCAGCAGGAACACTGAAAGCTCGCGTCGCGGATGACCTCCCCGTCCAGGCGCACGTAGACCGACATCGTGTCCCCGCACAGCGCGTTCACGCCTTCCGCGCTGCGATCAGGGGCCTCCATCACCCGGTAGTTGCGGGCATTCCTGATGTGATCGAGGACGACGTCGTTGTACAGACTCGGGATCGAGGACATATCAGCGGTCGACAACGAAACGAACGGTACGTTGCAGCGAAAACCGCGATCGGATTCCCGTCGCTGTCCCCCGCGAAACCTGCCGCCGGATGTCAGCCCTGCAGCGGCAGCAGGCCGTGCTTGATGGTCTTTTCCTCGGGATCGTTCGACAGGGCGAAGCCCAGTTCCTGCACGAACTTGAGCATGCCCTCGTTCGTCGACAGGAAAATGCCGTTCATGTACTTGAGCCCGCGATCGCGCGCGGTCTCGATGAGGACACTCATGAGCTTGCGCCCGAGGCCGCGACGCTTCCATTCATCCGCCACGACCACGGCGAATTCACACGATTCGCGGTCGGCGTTGGACGAATAGCGCGACACGCCGATCTCGATCTCCTCGCCGTCCCGCTGCACGGTCGCGATGAACGCCATCTCCTGGTCGTAGTCGATCTGCGTCAGGCGCGCCAGCATGGTGGGGGAGAGCTCGCCCACGCTGCTCATGAACCGCAGATACTTGGTCTCCGCCGAGAGGTTGCGGACGAAATTGGCTTCGATTCCGGCATCTTCCGGGCGGATCGGGCGGATTTCGATCTGCGTGCCATCGGTCAGCGGCCACACGTGGATGAGCTGCGACGGGTACGGGTGGATGGCCATGTGATCGTACGGCCGCGCCGTGGGCGAGACGTTGCCCACGACGACCCGCGCATCGACCGCAATGGCGCCCTTCTCGTCGATGATCAGCGGGTTGATCTCCATCGACCTGATCCACGGCAGCTCGCACGCCATCTCGGACACGCGCAGCAGCACCAGTTCGAGCGCTTCCAGGTTCGCCGCGGGCGTCGAGCGAAATGCCGCGAGCAGCGACGCGACCGGCGAGGCGCGGATCATGTCGGCCGCCAGGTAGCTGTTGAGCGGCGGCAGGGCGACGGCCCGGTTTCTGCCCACGGCCACCCGTGTCCCGCCTTCCGACAAGGCGATCGCCGGGCCGAACACCGGATCCCGGCTCAGGCTGACAGCGAGTTCACGGCCATTCGGCTTGACGATCATGGGCTCGATCGCGATGCCGTTGATGCGTGCATCGCGATGAGTGCGTCTCACATCTTCCTGGATCTCCTGGAACGCATTGCGCACCGCCACCAGGCTGTTCAGATTGAGCCGCACGCCACCCGAGTCCGCCTTGTAGGGGATGTCGGGCGAATCGACCTTCAAAGCGACCGGCAGGCCGACCTCCTCCGCGTACGCAATCGCCTCGTTGACGCTGCGCGTGACTGCGGTCGGCGCGATCGGGATGCGGAAGGACGCGAGCAGCGCCTTCGACTCCATTTCGTTCAGCGTCGAACGATGCTCGCTCAGCGCCGAATCGATGAGCAGCCGCGCGCTCTCCACCGACGGTGGCGCGAGATGCGAGAGCGAGGCCGGCGTCTGCATCAGCATCTGCAGGTTGCCGTAGTACGTGGAGAGCTGGGCCAGCAGCCGAACCGCCGGCTCGGGCGTGCGGAAGGTCTGGATGCCGGCTTCCTTGAACAGCCGGCGCGATTCGCGAACCAGATCCTCTCCCATCCAGCAGGTCAGGAGCGGCTTCTTCGCCTCCCGCGCCGTTGCGATGATGGTGCGAGCAACCTCGGTAGGGTCGCCCGCCGCGTGCGGGGTCAGGATGGCGAGCACGCTGTCGACGTTCTCATCCGCCGCGCAAGCCCGCAGCGCGGCATCGTAATGGATCGCCTTGGCGTCGCACTCCAGATCGATCGGGTTGCCGTGCGACCAGTTGGCCTGGAGCGACTTGTCGAGCCCGGCGATCGTTGCCGCGGCAAGCTGCGCCAGCGGGATATTCAGTTCAGCAGCGCGATCCGCCGCCATCACCCCGGGGCCGCCGCCATTGGTGATGACCGCCAGGCGGTTCCCGGTCGGGTGGAAGCGCGCGAACAGCGCGCTCGCCGCCGCGTACATATGTTCCAGGGTCTGCAGACGCACCACGCCGGCCCGGCGCAGCGCCGCGTCGAAGACGTCGTCGTCGCTGACCATGAGGCCGGTGTGCGAGCGGATCGCCTGTGCCGCGCCGGGATGGCGGCCGACCTTGATCAGCAACACGGGCTTGACGCGGGCCGCGGCGCGCAGAGCACTCATGAAGCGGCGCGCATCGTGAATGCCCTCGACGTAGAGGAAGATGGCTTCGGTGCGCCCGTCCTGCACCATGTAGTCGATCGCCTCGCCGATGTCGATGTCGGCCGCGTTGCCGACCGAGATCACGCCCGAGAAGCCGACGTTGTTGGACTTCGCCCAGTCGAGGAGCGACGCCACCAGCGCACCCGACTGCGATATCAGGCCGATGGAGCCGGGCAGTGCGCTGCCCAGGGCGTGAGTCGCGTTGAGCCCGATCGCCGGGCGGATCAAACCGATGCAGTTTGGACCCACGAGCCGCATGCGGTGGCGACGCGCGCTTTCCAGCACGCTGCGCTCCAACGCAGCCCCGCGGGTACCGGACTCCGCGAAACCGGCGGAGATGACGACCGCGTACCGCGCCCCCGCCCTGCCGCAGGTCTCGACGATGCCGGGCACCGCCGGCGCCGAGGTGGCAATGACGACCAGATCGAGCCGCTGCGGGATGTCCTCGACCGATGCGTATGCGGTCAGACCGTAGATCTTCTCGTGGTTAGGGTTGACCGCGAAGAGCTTGCCCTTGTAGCCGGCGCCGAGAACGTTGCGAATGATGACGTTCCCGACCGCGCCCTCGGTTTCGGATGCGCCGATGATGGCGACCGACTTCGGCTCGAAGAGCGAGGCGAGGTAATGTCGCTCGTGCATGCTCACGAGACTGGCACCCCGCGTGGCACTGCACGAGCGTTGACGAACATGCTCACCTCTGCCGTCCTGGCATACTCTTCACGGTGGCGCTTCAGAGCACCGGATACTTGGAGGGATCCGCTACTCGCTCCAGCGCCTGGTTGAGCTCCGGCAGGGTCACCTTGTCGTCGTACACGCCGGCGCTCACCTGGATGCCGGAAGCGAACGAGATGTCCGCCAAGTGGGCGTACGACACCTTCCGCGACAGATTGCCCGCACCGGGCTTGGGCCACACGTACTCGACCCATCCCCCGTGCGGTTGCTCACCCGCCTTGCACAGTTCCTTGAAGATGAACCTGCCGTTGTTGTCCTGGATCTGCAGGATCGATTTTCCGACCAGATCGGGGCGGAGCGGGTGCGCAACCATCTTGTCCAATCGGCAATCGTAGACAAAGACGTAGCTGTCCTTCCACACCCACTTGCCTTCGCTGTTGTTGAACTCGGCGTACCCGGACGCGCCCTTGTCGTGCAGAAACTTCACCGCTTCGCGCACCTTCGTCATGGCCTCCTCCGGCGTCGCGGACTCCGGACCGGCCGCGATGCCCGCGCCAGCGGCCCAAGCGGCAATCAGCACCGCAATCGAGATCACATTCCTTTTCGACTTGTTCATGAATCTGCCTCCTAGTGGCTGCCGGGGGTGCTGGCAGCCACGACGGTCGCCAGAGCGGGTTGATTGGCGATGGCAGGCGCGGTCCGACCGGTGAGCAGTGGCTTGCCAACCGGCAGCACATCACGGCCGAACACGTCGGCGAAAATCAGGTGCGCCATGATGTACCACGCCATCAGCGCCGTAACCATGAGCTCGTAGCCTGCGAGGATCGTGAGGTTCGGGTAACCGAAGTGGGCCAGATCGAGCATGATGAAACCCAACAGGAGAAAAGTGAACGTGAGCCCCAGCGCCAGGTTGATCCGCAGGGACCCGATCCACAGAATCGCCGTGAACGCCGTCCACGCCACGAGAAACCAGCCGACGTCCGTTTTGCTCGAGGTGTAGAGGTCGTAGTGATTGCCGATCAGCAACAACGCGAGGGATATCCAGAAACAACCGTAGGCCGTGAAAGCACAATAGCCGAAGTTGTTGCCCGTGCGCATCTCCTGGAGGCCGGCGATCATTTGAGCAAGCCCGCCGAAGATCAGTCCGAGCCAGATGACGGGACCGAGCCCCATCCAACCCACGTTGTGAAACTGCAGGATCATCGTCGTCAGGCCAAAGCCCGCCAAGCCGACGACCGCCGGATTACCGAGTTTCTGTGTTGTCACGCTGCTTCTCCCTGTTCATCAAAAGAAAAATTGCCGGACCGTGCGACATCGGCAGATGCGGCGCATCAGACAATCGCTCCACAACCGGCCGCTCCCCGACCGGTCGAGTGGATTCTACAGCAGGGCTCCCATCGGTTCGACTACATAGCAGGAAGTTGCTCACACGGGAATTCGAGCGCAAGACCCGGAGTGCGCGGGCCCCCATCGAAACCTAGACTTCGAGCACCGATCATCACTATTCTCGAAGGTACGGAAATGAACATGTCGACGAAGACGGAAATGCGGGCCGCAGCGACCGTGAGCGACCCGCGCTGGGCCGCCGTCCTGGGGCGCGATCCGAAGGCGGACGGCGCGTTCTTCTACTCGGTGAAGACGACCGGGGTATATTGCCGCCCTTCCTGCGGCGCGCGCATCCCCCGGCCGGAGAACGTCGCCTTCCACCTCAGCGCCGCGGACGCCGAGCGCGCCGGCTTCCGGCCCTGCAAGCGTTGCCGACCCGATCAGCTCTCGCTCGCCGGGCAGCAGTCGGCGAAGGTCGCGGCGCTCTGCCGGCTGATCGAGAACGCCGACCAGGTGCCGAGCCTCGCAGCGCTGGCGCAGCACGCCGGAATGAGTCCGTACCACCTGCATCGCGTCTTCAAGTCGGTGACGGGTCTCACGCCCAGGGCGTACGCGGCGGCGCGCCGCGCTGATCGAGTGCGAACGGAGCTTGCCCGCAACTCCACGGTGACCGATGCGCTCTACGATGCCGGTTACAGCTCCAGCGGCCGCTTCTACGAGCAATCCAACCAGGTGCTGGGCATGACGCCGACGAGTTATCGAGCCGGCGGCGCAAACACGGCGATGCGCTTCGCGATCGGCGAATGCTCGCTGGGATCGATCCTCGTCGCCGCGACCGACCGTGGCGTCTGCGCCATTCTCCTGGGCGACGATCCGGATGCGCTTGCGCGCGACCTGCAGGACCGGTTCCCGCGCGCGAAACTCATCGGCGGCGACGCCGCGTTCGAAGCGCTCGTCGCGAAAGTTGTCGGGTTCGTGGAAGTGCCGCGGCTGGGCCTCGATCTGCCGCTCGACGTGCGCGGCACCGCGTTTCAGCAGCGCGTGTGGCAAACGCTGCGCGCCATCCCGGCCGGCGCGACGGTGAGCTACGCGGAGATCGCCCGGCGTGTCGGCGCGCCGAAGTCGGTGCGTGCGGTGGCCCAGGCGTGCGCCGCCAACATGCTGGCGGTCGCGATCCCCTGCCATCGCGTCGTGCGCACCGATGGCGGACTGTCCGGGTATCGCTGGGGCGTCGAGCGCAAGCGCGCGCTGATCGACCGCGAGGCGCAAGCATGAATGCGCGAGACCGAAACGCGGTCATCGCCTCTTCTACCAGCGATGTTGCGGAGCGTGTGTCATCCCGCCACTGGCCGCACGCTTCGCACGAGCTCGACGCCCGCGGCTGCGCGCCGATCGAGCACTTGCTCGTCCCGGCAGAGTGCGCGGCGCTGGCCGCGCTCTATTCGAACGAGGATATTTTCCGCAGCCGGATCGTGATGGAGCGGCACGGCTTCGGACGGGGCGAATGTCAGTCGCGTGCGCTGCACGCTCGGGTTCATTTTCCATGAAGCCGCGTGAGAGCGCGCCAGCAAACCTCGACCTCTTCGACCTGCCGAGCGAGATCGAGCCAAGGCAAGAATCGTTGGGTCCCGGGGCGGCGGTGTTGCGCGGCTTCGCAACGGCGGATGCGCCAGTGCTGCTCGTCGCGCTGCAGGACGTGATCGGGCTGGCCCCGTTTCGCCACATGGTCACGCCGGGTGGCTTTCGCATGTCGGTCGCGATGGGCGCGCCCATCGTCTCCGTGTCGCTCGGCATTCCTGCGATCTTCCTGTTCGGTGGCTCGAAGCGCTCGGACCGGGCCGCACGCGTGCCGCTCGCGCACGGTGACGTTGTCGTTTGGGGCGGGCCGGCGCGACTTCGCTATCACGGCGTCCTGCCGCTGCCGGCGGGATACCACCCGCTCGTGGGCGGATGTCGGATCAACCTGACCTTTCGCCGGGCAGCCTGACACACCCGCGTGCGCGCTCGAGCAGCAGCTCGCGCTCGCGTGCGTTGCGCGTGAGCGATGCGGCGCGCTTGAACTCCGCAGCGGCCTCGACGACGCGGCCGAGCTTCGCGAGAAGGTCGCCGCGCACACTCGGCAGAAGGTGATAACTCTGGAGCGAAGATTCCGCTGTCAAGGCATCGACGACCTCCAGCCCCGCCGCAGGACCAAACGCCATGGCGAGCGCGACCGCCCGGTTGAGCTCCACCACCGGCGACGGCATGCGCTGCGCGAGCGCGTCGTAGAGTGCCGCGATGCGCGGCCAGTCGGTTTCCTCCGCCGTGTGGGCGCAAGCGTGACAGGCGGCGATGGCGCCTTGCAGCGCGTACGGACCGAGCCCGTCGCGCGCCGTGCTCAACGCCTCGGCCCGCGCAAGCGCAGCCAGACCGCGGCGGATGAGCAGCTGATCCCACCGCGCGCGATTCTGGTCGAGCAGCAGGATCGGCGCGCCTGCCGGGCCGATCCGCGCGGCAAGGCGCGACGCCTGGATCTCGAGGAGCGCCACCAGACCGTGAACCTCCGGTTCCTGGGGCGCGAGCTCCGCCAGGATGCGGGCAAGACGCAGCGCCTCGTCACACAGTTCCGGGCGCGTCCAACGCTCGCCGGCGGTGGCCGAGTAACCCTCGTTGAAGATGAGATAGACCACCTCCAGCACCGACGCCAGACGGGACGCGAGCGCGTCCCCGCGGGGCACCTCGAATGGAACACGCGCTTCAGCCAGCGTCCGCTTCGCCCGCACGATCCGCTGGGCGACGGTCGGCTCGGGGACGAGAAAAGCCCGCGCGATCTCCGCGGTCGTGAGGCCGCCCAACAGGCGCAGCGTGAGGGCCACGCGAGCCTCGGTGGACAGCACGGGATGGCACGCGATGAACACGAGGCGCAGCACATCGTCTCCCACCGGGTCGTCGAGCGCGGCGCCCGGTTCGGCGGGAGCCGCGTCCTGCAACTGCGCCTCGATCTCGCGCGTGAGCTCGTCCTGCTTGCGCGCGTGCAGCGCGTTGCGCCGGAACAGATCGATCGCCCGATGCTTGGCCGCGGCCATGAGCCAGGCGGCCGGATTGTCCGGGATGCCGCTGCCCGGCCATTGCTCGAGGGCGGAGACGAGCGCGTCCTGCGCGAGCTCCTCGGCGAGACCGACGTCGCGCACGATGCGCGCAAGCCCGCCGATGATCTTCGCCGACTCGATCCGCCAGACAGCTTCGATCGCGTGATGGGCGTTGCGCGTCGTCACCAGCGATTACTTCTCACCTCTCGCTTCCAGCTCGCGAAAGCGCTCGATCGCGTCGCTCGGAGCGAAGTCCTCCAGCTCGAACAACCGGCGCACTTCGATCTCGGCATGCCTGCCCTCGCCGGCCGGGTTCGGGAAGCGCCGCGTCCATTCCATCGCCTCCTCGCGCGACTTCACCTGAATCAGCGTGTACCCGGCGATGAGCTCCTTGGACTCCGCGAACGGTCCGTCGATCACCGCGCGCCTGCCGCCGTCGTAGCGAATGCGCCAGCCCTTGGCGCTCGGCTGCAGGCCCGAAGCGTCGAGCAGAACTCCCGCTTGCGCGAGCTCCCCGTGGTAGGTCGCCATCTGCGCGATCAGCTTCTCCTCCGGCATGACGCCGGCTTCCGAGTCGGGGGTGGCCTTCACGATGATCATGAACCGCATGGTCGGATCTCCACTTGTTGAGGTAAAAGTCTCCTGGTTGGTGGAACGTGCTATTCGTGACAGGGACCGAGGGCGCGCACTTCCACGGTGGCCCATCCGGCCGCGGGGCACTGGCTCGCGATCTCGACCGCCTGCTCCCGGCTCGCGCAATCGAGCAGGAAGAAGCCGCCCACCATCTCCTTGGCTTCGGAGAAGGGGCCATCGACGAGGCTCGCCTTGCCGCCGCGCACCTGGACGCGCACCCCCGTGGCATCCGATTGCAGCGACTCGGCGACGGTGAGCAGGCCGCGCGCCGCCAGGTCGTCGGCGAAGCGCCGCATGTCCGCGTACAGCCGGCGGCCCTCGGCCTCCGACCGGCTCTCCCGCTGGCCGACCGGCTCCATGATCAACAGCATGTACTGCATCGCGAGCTCCCGGGTCAGCTGAACATCTTCCGTGCCGCGTCCTGCAGTTCCTCCGGACTCACGTCGCGCACATGCGTGGCGACGGCCCAGGAATGACCGAACGGGTCTTCGATCTGGCCGTAGCGATCGCCCCAGAACATGTCGTTCACCGGCATGATGACCTTCGCCCCGGCCGCCACG